>NZ_CP107964.1:2189833-2502666 GCF_041434935.1 Kitasatospora sp. NBC_00374
CGGGCGGTCCGGGACGCCGACCAGGCCGACGTCGGCCCCGCACTCGTCCACCACCCGGCGGGCCAGGTCACCGAGGACGGCCTGCCGGACCAGCTCGGCGGCCCGGGCGTCGACCTCGGCCGCCCGGGTAGGGATGTCCTCCGTCGCCGCGGTCATCGGGCGATTCTCACACGCGTCGCGGGAGTTGGGGAGTCCCGCGAACCACCCACCCACCGAGGAGTGCACGACATGACACAGCTGGATGCCCTGCTGGACGACCTGCGGGCGGAGAGCGCCGAACTGGACGGGCTGGTCGCCGGTCTCGACGCGGCCGGGCTGGCCACCGCGACCCCGGCCGTCGGCTGGACCATCGCCCACCAGCTCTCCCACCTCGCCTGGACGGACCGCTGGTCGCTGCTGGCGGCCACCGACCCGGAGGGGTTCGGGGCGGCCGTGCAGCGGGAGTTCGCCACCGGTTTCGACGCCCTCGAAGAGGGTGCGGCCGAGGGGGTCGGTGAGGACCCGGCAAAGCTGCTGGACCGCTGGCGGGACGGCCGGGAGCGGTTGGCGGCGGCGCTGGCGGCCGTGCCCGCCGACGTCAGGCTGCCGTGGTTCGGGCCGCCGATGAAGGCGCCGTCGATGGCCACGGCCCGGCTGATGGAGACCTGGGCCCACGGCCAGGACGTCGCGGACGCGCTGGGCGTCGTCCGGGAGCCGGGCGACCGGCTGCGGAACGTGGCGCACCTCGGGGTGCGCACCATGGGCTTCGCCCTCGCCCTGCACGGGTTGCCGGCCGACCGGCCGATCCGGGTGGAGCTGGTCGCGCCCTCGGGCGAGGCGTGGTCCTGGGGCCCCGAGCAGGCGCCGGACCGGGTGAGCGGACCGGCCCTGGACTTCTGCCTGCTGGTGACCCAGCGGCGCCACCCCGACGACCTGGCGCTGACCGCCGTCGGCCCGACGGCGCAGGCCTGGCTGCCGATCGCGCAGACCTTCGCGGGCCCGCCCGGAGCGGGGCGCGCTCCGCGCGGGTGAGTGGACCGACCACGGCGGCCCGGCCCGTGTCGCGATGCCGGTGACGGCTGGTCAGCATCGGTTACGCCGACGAGACGGATCGTTCGGCGCGATGTGCATCGCCGCGGCCGTCTCGATCGCGGCCTTCTTCGGCTGGTTCGGGGAGTACGCCCAGGCGTTCACCCGTTCATCGCGCTGCTGCTGGCCATGGTGTGCAGCCCGCTGATCGCCCGGGCCACCCGGGGCCGCTACTACCTGGCCCGGCCCAACCCGGACGCCGACTGCCACGACGCCTGCACGAAGGGCGGCGCCGGGCCCGTCCCGCTGGGGATGCCGACCCTGCGGGCCTGAGGCGGGCAGCGCCGCCCGGCACAGGCCGCCGGGCGGCGACGAGCCTGCTCCCGGCACCTGAGCGTCCCGAAGTACGTGAGCGTCCCGAAGTGCCTGAGCATCCCGAACTGCCTGAGCGCCGCCTGCGGGCTGGTCCTCGCGCTGGGCCCGATGCGCACCGAACGCGACCGGCCGCAGGAGGCCCGGCCGGGTGTGGCAGGGTGAGCCGATGAGGACGATCGGGCTGCTCGGCGGCATGAGCTGGGAATCCACGGCGGAGTACTACCGCCTGCTGAACGTGCTGACGCGGGAGCGCCTCGGCGGCCTGCACTCGGCGAAGTGCGTGCTGTACTCGGTCGACTTCGCCGAGATCGAACGGCTGCAGGCGGCCGGGCGGTGGGAGGAGGCGGGCGAGGTGCTCGCCGAGGCCGCGAAGTCGCTGGAGGCGGCCGGTGCCGAGCTGCTGCTGATCTGCACCAACACCATGCACAAGGTCGCCGACCAGGTCGCGGCGGCCACCGCCGTCCCGCTGCTGCACCTCGCGGACACCACCGCCGAGGCGGTGCTGACGGCCGGGCTGGGCAGGGTCGGGCTGCTGGGCACGGCATTCACCATGGAGCAGGACTTCTACCGGGACCGGCTGGCCGCCCACGGTCTGGAGGTGCTCGTCCCGGACGCGGCGGGCCGGGCCGAGGTGCACCGGGTGATCTACGAGGAGCTGTGCGTGGGCATCGTCCGCGAGGAGTCCCGGGCGGCCTACCGGCAGGTGATCGCCGGTCTGGTCGCGGCCGGCGCGCAGGGCGTCGTCCTGGGCTGCACCGAGATCGAGCTGCTGATCGGCCCCGAGCACAGCCCCGTCCCGGTCTTCGCCACGACCAGCCTGCACGCGCGGGCCGCCGTGGAGGCCGCGCTCAGGAGCTGACGGCGGCGGGCCTGCGCAGCCGGTCCGTGAGCTCCTCCACCAGCGCCTGGACCAGGGCGGGCCGGGTGCCGGGGCGGGTGGCGCAGTACCAGGTCCGGGTCATCGGCTCGGCGCCGATCCGGACCAGGGCCAGGCCGTGCGAGGCGACGTACGGCGCGGCGACCCAGCCGGGCAGGACGGTGGCGCCCTGGCCGCTCGCCACCATCTCGATCACCAGGTCGGTGATGACCGGCATGGTGGTGATCCGGGCGGGCCGGGCGCCGTGCGGGATCGGGAGCGGGGTGGCGGGGATCCGACTCTGGTCGTAGAGGTCGTAGAGGACCAGCCGGGAGTCGTCGAAGTCCCGAGCGGTGAGGTGCGGGCGGGCCGCCCACGGGTGCGCGGCCGGGACCACGGCCACCATCTCGTCCTCGAACAGCCGGACCAGGTCGACCCGGTCCGTCTGCGGGTCCGCCTTGGTGATCAGCGCGACGTCCAGCCTGTTCTCCAGCAGGGCGGTGATCAGGCCGTCGCAGGGGATCGACTCGATCCGCACCTCGGTGTCGGGGCAGCGCTCGCGGAAGCCGTGGATGACCGGCGGCAGCCACTGGAAGGTGGTGCTGCACTGGACGGCGAGCCGGACCCGGCGGTCCCGGCCGTCCCGCATCTCCCGCACGTCGCGGGTGGCCGAGCCGAGCTCGGCGATGATCTGACGGGCCGCCACCAGCATCCGCCGGCCTGCCGCGTTGGGCACCAGGCGGCGCCCCTGGCGGTCGAAGAGCTGGACGCCCAGCCGCTCCTCCATCCTGGTCAGCCGCTGGCTCAGGGCGGGCTGGCTGACGTAGAGGATCTCGGCGGCGGCGGTGAGCGAGCCGGTGTCGGCCACCGTGTCGAGCAGTTCGAGGTCGCGCAGATCGACATCCATAACCCCAGATTATCGCAGACTTCAAAACCTGTCGTGGCGTTATGAATGGCTCCGAACCTACGGTTTGAGCAACACACCGCGCACTCATCGACGGAGGCTCCACCATGTCCGCACCCACCACCACCACCGCCGCCACCACCGCCATCGTGACCGGCTCGTCCAGCGGCATCGGCCTGGACATAGCCCGCGGATTCCTGGCACAGGGCGCCAACGTGGTGCTCAACGGCCGCGACCCCGAGCGGCTCGCCAAGGCCGCCGCCCTGCTCGGGCAGCCGGACCGGGTCGCCGAGGTCCCCGGCGGCACCGGCACCGCGGCCACCGGGGAGGCCCTGGTCCGCGCGGCGGTCGAGCGCTTCGGCCGGGTCGACGTCCTGGTCAACAACGCCGGCACGTTCGCCGCAAAGCCGTTCACCGACGTCACCGAGGAGGAGCTGGACGGCTTCCTGACCGGCAACCTCAAGGGCACCTACCTGACCACCCAGGCCGTGGTGCGGCAGCTGCGCCGTCAGGGCGACGGCGGCAGCGTGGTCAACATCGGCACCGTCCTGGTGGAGCACGCCATCGGCGGTTTCCCGGCTTCGGCGCCGCTGGTCACCAAGGGAGGCGTGCACGCCCTGACCGTCAGCCTCTCCGCCGAGCTCGCCGCCGAGGGCATCCGGGTCAACCTGGTCGCCCCGGGCATCATCCGGACCCCGCTGCACGCGGGCTCCGACGTCGACGCGTTCGGCGGCCTCGCCCTGCTCGACCGGGTCGGCGAGGTCTCCGAGATCACCGACGCGGTGCTGTACCTGGCGGGCGCGGCCTTCACCACCGGGCACGTGCTGCGGGTCGACGGCGGCTACGTCACCGGCCGGTCCTGAGCCCGCGACCGTCCCCGAGGAGGACCGCCCCCATGCCGTACGTGAATGTCCGGATCACCCGCGAGGGCGCCACGCCCGCGCAGCAGGCCGCGATCATCAAGGGGGTGACCGATCTGCTGGTGGAGGTACTCGACAAGGACCGGGCCACCACCTTCGTGGTCATCGACGAGGTCGAGCCCGTGAACTGGGGAGTGGGCGGGCTGCCGGTGCCGGAGTACCGTAACCGGCCCCGCTGACCCGGCTCACCGGGTGCGCCGGCGGGCCGAGGCGGACGGCGGAGCACCGCGCGCTCCCGCCCGGCCCGTCCGCCCCGCTCCCCCGCCCTCACGCCCGCTCGGCGTGTTCCGGTGTCCGCGCGCCGCACGCTCCCGGCCGCACGCCGGGCGTGCGGCCGCCGGGGCTGGTCCACCTGAGTGGTCGGCGGTGCACCGGCGTGTGACACGGCGTCCGGTGGTGAGAAACCCGGGGAGTGACCGACCGTACCCCGGAAGGACCGCCCATGATCGTCTCGATCTCCGCCGTCGTTTTCTTCGGTGTCCTGCTCGTCTTCCTGCTCCGCGCCCGCCGGTCCACCGTGTCCACCGCCCTGATCGCCACGGTCTTCGGCTTCCTGCTCGCCTCCTCCGGCGTCGCCCCGGCCGTCGACAGCATGCTGCGCAGCGTCGCGCAGGCCGCGCACACGCTCAGGTGACCTCGGCCCGCCCCGGCAGTTGCCAGCCGGGCAGGTCGAGGGCTCGCAGGGTGAAGCCGCCGCCCTTGACCAGCGGCTGCCAGCCCTCGCCGAGGGCCTGTTCGACGACCGCCCTGATCTCCCGCGGGGTCGGGTACGAGCTGTCGACGAACCAGCCCCCGGAGCTTCCGGACGGCCCGGACACCAGCGTGACGGCCAGCAGGCTGCCCTGCTTGCCGCCGCCCCGGATCCGCAGGTACACACAGCGCCGTACGTACGGGGTGCCCTCGTAGCCGATCCGCCCCGTCCACCGGAACTCGTGTCCGTCGAACCGCAGTCGTCGAAGTCTGCGCACCGTACCCCCGTCGATCAGGGCGGGGCCGCTCGGCCCTACCGGGCGAAACGATACGCCGCCCGGCGGACGCGGACGGGCCCGGCGGCCGGAGCCGCCGGGCCCGTCACGGACGTGGGGTCAGTTGCTGGTGTTGATCGCGGTGTCGTCGATCACGAAGCTCGTCTGCAGCGAGGAGTCCTCGACGCCGTTGAACTTCACGGTCACCGACTGGCCCGCGTAGGAGGACAGGTCGACCGTCTTCTGGACGTACCCGGTGGCCTTGTTGAGGTTCGAGTACGAGGCGACCGTGGTGCCGTTGACCGTGACGGTCAGCTTGTCGTACGCGGTGGAGGTGGTGGTCTCCGCCGTGTCGACGTGCAGCCAGTAGCCGAGGGTGGCCTTGCAGCCCGCCGGGATGGTCACCGTCTGCGCGGCGGAGTCCGTGTGGGCGGAGCCGTAGCCGTTCAGCCAGGCCTTCCAGGAGCCGGTGTGCGAGGCCTGCGAGGCGCTGTTGTCGACCACGCCGCTGCTGGTGGTCCACGGCGCGGCGGTGCCGGTCTCGAAGCCCGCGTTGCCGAGCAGCTGCGCCGGGGTGCAGGTGCCGCCGGTGGTGTTGACCGTCCAGGTGAAGCTGGTGGTGCCGGTCTTGTTGGCGGTGTCCTTGGCGGTGACCGTCACGTTGGAGGTGCCCGCGGTGGTCACGGTGCCGGTGATCTTGCCGGTGGAGGCGTTGATCGACAGGCCGGCCGGCAGGCCGGTGGCCGTGTAGGTCAGCGCGCCGGTGCCGCCGGAGGCCGAGATCTGCAGGTTCACCGTGCCGTTGAGGGCGGTGGTCTGGTTGCCCGGGTTGGCCACGGTGACGGTGGTGCTGCCGGCCGGCTTGGTCAGGAGGCAGCCGCTGACGCTGAGGTCGATGGCGCGGCCGGCCCCGAGGCAGGTGGTGAACCAGTAGGTCTCCTCACCGTAGCTCTGACCCTTGGTCACCGTGGTGGTGCCGTCGGCCGCCACCTCGCACGGGTTGTTGAGCGTGCACATCTCGCCGTCGTCGTTACCGGTGTTGTTGATACCGACGATCTTCTTGCTGGTGGCGTCCACGATCGGCGAGCCGGAGGTGCCGTGGGTGGTGTTGCAGCCCGCGCTGTAGCGGATCGAGTCGCGCCAGGTCCACTGGTCCTCGCGCAGGGTGTCGACGAACCCGTTGACGGAGCAGTTCCACACCTGCTTCCAGTACGACGAGGGTATGAACATCGAGGACCCGTTGACCGGGTGCGTGTCACTGATCGTCAGCGCCGTGGCGCCGAACTTGGTGGTGACGGACGCGAAGGTGTCGGTCAGCTGGTAGAGCGCGACGTCGGTGCCCGTCATGGTCGCGTAGAGCACCTTGTCGGCCTGGACGGTGCCCAGCGAGGTGCCGGAGCCGTTGAGCAGGGTGCCGCTGCGGCTGGCGCTGACGTTCTGGATCACCTGCCCCGCGGTCGGCATGCTCGGCAGGCAGTGCCCGTTGGTGAGCATCATGGCCCGGTCGGTGTCGACCGAGGAGGGGTAACGCACGAGCGACGCCGAACAGTTGCTCAACGCGATGGTCGACGTCAGATCGCCGGCCTGGACGGCGTGCGCCGCGGTGGCCGTGGGGATCAGCGTGCCCGCGACGACCGCGGCCGCGCCGAGCCCGGCGGCAAGTCCCTTGAACATGGGTCTCCTTGTGGGGGATCGCCGGGCGCACGACCGGTTGCGAACGCCAGGCCGCACGAAAATGCCATGGCCACTTCAACGCGGTCAACTGTTCGGACAGAATTGCCGGTTGGGGCCGGGCCCCGCCGGAAGGCCGGCCCGGCCCCCGCGGGAGGGTCAGCCGGTGCGCAGCGCCTTGATCACGGCGTCCCCGGTGGCCACGTCGGCGGGCGGCGGCGCCTGGATGTCGACGGCGACGCCGAGCCTGTTGTACAGGCCTCCACGCTCTTGACCGGCTCGCCTCGTCGCCGGTGGCGGCCCGGCCGGCGACGGCGCGGTGACCGTCGTGACCGTACCGAGGCACGGCTGAGCGCCGGCAGGCACCGGACGGTCCGTCAGACCCCGATCCGCAGCGGGACCAGGCGGGTGGCGACCAGGTTGGTGGCGCCGTGGTCGCGTTCGACCTGGCCGTGCACCAGCAGGCCGGCCCGGTCGAGGGCGGTACGGCGCTGCGACTCCCAGACCGGGCGGCTGCAGATCACGTTGATCAGGCCGGTCTCGTCCTCCAGGCTGAGGAAGAGCACCCCGCCCGCCGTCGGCGGCCGCTGGCGGTGGGTCACCAGACCGCCGACCATCACCTGGGTGTGCGGCGGGGTGGCGTGCAGTTCGGCGGCGGTGAGCGCGCCCGCCCGGCGCAGGACGTCGCGCAGGTGCTGCATCGGGTGGCTGGTCGCGGAGGAGCCGGTGGCCCACAGGTCGGCGATGGTCTCCTCGACCGGGCTCATCCGGGGCAGCGGGGGCGCGGTGGTGCCCGGGGTCGTACCGGGGATGGTGTCCGGGCCCGTGGTGGCGTACACGCCGGCCATCCACAGCGCCTGGCGCCGGCTCAGGCCGAAGCAGCCGAAGGCCCCGGCGGTGGCCAGCGCCTCCAGCAGCGGCGCGGGCAGCGCGCTGCGGCGGGCGAAGTCCTCCAGGTCCGCGTACGGCTGCCCGGCGGCGACCGCCTCGGCCTGCGGCAGGCCGAGCCCCCGGACGGTGGCCAGGCCCAGCCGGATGGCCGGCTGCGGCTTGCCCGCGGTGAGCGGCGGCGGGGCCGACGGCTCCGGCTCGGGCTCCAGCGTCGGCCCGGCGGCGCTGGCGTTGGCGTCGACCCCGCGCACCCGCACCCCGTGCCGGCGGACGTCGGCGATCAGGCTGAGCGGGGAGTAGAAGCCCATCGGCTGGTTGGCCAGCAGGGCACAGGTGAAGGCCGCCGGGTAGTGGTACTTGAGCCAGGCGCTGATGTACACCAGGTAGGCGAAGCTGATCGCGTGGCTCTCCGGGAAGCCGTAGTTGGAGAAGGCCTCGATCTTGGTGTAGACGTCCTCGGCGACCTCCGCCGGGATGCCGCGCTCCGCCATCCCCTCCAGCAGCCGGGTGCGCAGCTCGGCGACCCGCTGGTGGGAGCGCTTGGCACCCATCGCCTGGCGCAGCCGGTCGGCCTCGGCGGGGCTGAATCCGGCGCAGTCGATGGCGAGTTGCATCATCTGCTCCTGGAACAGCGGCACCCCGAGGGTCTTGCCGAGGGACTTCTCCATCAGCGGGTGCGGGCAGTCGGGGGCCTCGACCCCGTCCCGGCGGCGCAGGTAGGGGTGGACCGAGCCGCCCTGGATCGGGCCGGGGCGGATCAGGGCGACCTCCACCACCAGGTCGTAGAACCTCCGCGGCCGCAGCCGGGGCAGGGTGGCCATCTGGGCCCGGGACTCGACCTGGAAGAGGCCGACGGTGTCGGCGCGGCAGAGCATCTCGTAGACCTGCGGGTCGTCGTCGGGGATGCCGGCCAGGTCGTACCGGTCGCCGTGGTGTTCGGCGATCAGGTCGCAGGCGTCGTGCAGGGCGGAGAGCATGCCGAGGCCGAGCAGGTCGATCTTGACCAGTCCGGCGCCGGCGGTGGACTCCTTGTCCCACTGGAGGACGGAGCGGCCGGGCATCCGGGCCCACTCGACCGGGCAGACCTCGCCGATCGGGTCCCGGGTGAGCACCATCCCGCCGGAGTGGATGCCCAGGTGCCTGGGCAGGCCGTGCAGTTGGAGTCCCAGGTCGAGGACGTCGGCGGGGATGACGGCGTCCGGCCCGGGGGTGGAGTGGAAGTCGACCTGCCGGGTGAAGGCCTCGACCTGGCCCATCGGGTAGCCGAGCACCCGGGCGGCGTCGCGCAGGGCCAGCCGGGGCCGGTAGGTGATCACATTGGCGACCTGGGCGGCGTGTTCGCGCCCGTAGCGGCGGTAGACGTACTGGATGACCTCCTCGCGGCGGCGGTTCTCGATGTCCAGGTCGATGTCGGGCGGCCCGTCGCGCTCCATGCTGAGGAAGCGCTCGAACAGCAGACCGTAGTGGACCGGGTCGACCGAGGTGATCCCGAGGGCGTAGCAGACTGCGGAGTTGGCGGCCGAGCCGCGGCCCTGGCACCAGATGTCCTGCTCCCGGCAGAACTCGACGATGTCGTGGACGATGAGGAAGTACCCGGCCAGGTCGAGCTGTTCGATGACGTCGAGTTCGCGGGCGAGCTGGTCGAGGGCGGGCCGGTTGTCGGCGCCGAAGCGGGCGGGGCCGGTCTCGACCACCAGGGCGCGCAGGTGGCCGGCCTCGGTACGTCCGTCGGGGACGGGGAAGCCGGGGAGTTCGGGGGCGAGGCCGCCGAAGTCGAAAGCGCAGGCCCGGCCGAGCTCGACGGTGGCCTCCCGGACGCCCGGGAAGCGGGCCAGCCGGGCCGCCATCTCGCGGCCGGAGCGCAGGTGGGCGGTGCCGGCGGCGAAGGTCCAGCCGGCCGCGTCCTGCAGGGTGCGGCGGTCGTGCAGGGCGGCCAGGCTCTGGGCGAGCCGGGCCTGGGCGGGGCCGGCGTGGTGGACGTTGTTGGAGGCGACCAGCGGCAGTCCGGTCCGGGCGGCGAGGGCGGCGAGGCGGTCGTTGCGGGGGTCGTCGCCGGGCAGCCGCTGGTCGGTCAGTTCGACGAAGACGTTGCCCCGGCCGAACGCCTCCCGCAGCTTGTGGAGTTCGGCCGCCGCGGCCTCGTCCCCGCGTTCGGCCAGGGCGGTCCTGACCCGCCCTTTGCGGCAGCCGGTGAGGACGGCCCAGTGGCCGTCGTGGGCCGCGGCGAGTTCGGCGAACTCGTACACCGGGTGGTTCTTGGCGCCGCCCCTGAGCTGGGCGGTGCTGATCGCGGCGGACAGCCTGCGGTAGCCGGCCGGGTCGCGGGCGAGCACCAGCAGGTGTTCGTCGGGGCCGAGCGTGAGCTCCGCGCCGAAGACGGTGGCGAGGCCGGTCTCCTTGGCGGCGGCGGCCAGCCGGACCACCCCGTAGAGGCCGTCGTGGTCGGTCAGGCCGAGGGTCTCGATGCCGAGCCGGGCGGCCTCCTCGGCCAGCGTCTCCGGGTCGCTGGCGCCGTCCAGGAAGCTGAAGGCGGAGTGGGTGTGCAGCTCGGCCCACGGGACGGCGCCGTGGGGCGGCTCCGGGAGGCGGGGCTCCGGGTGGCTCGGCGGGCCGGGTCTGCGCAGGGGCAGCACCTTGCCGCCTGCCGGGCCGGTCATCCGGCGCTGCAGTTCGCTCCAGGGGAGCGAGGGGTGGCTGGTGAAGCCCATGGCGGGTGGTGCTCCGTCGTCTCGGGGTGGTTCGGTTCCGCTCGGGCCCGTCCGGACGGGCCCGCCCCCCGGCAGCCGTTCAGGTGTCAGTCGTAGGCGCCCTCCACGTACCAGTGGCCGTCCTCGACGGTGAGCAGCAGGGCCCGGCCGTCCGCGACCGCGACCTGGAAGCGGGCCCGGCGGCGGGCCCTGGCCTGGTCCCACCAGTACTCGACGGCCGGCCAGGGGCCGGTCCAGGCGGTGACCGGGAGCGGGCGGCCCGCCAGGTCGAGCCGGGCGGGCGGGGCGGAGACCTCGGCCCGGCCGCTGACCGTGACGGGGGCCCCGGCCTCGTCCAGGACCCCGATCGGGACGGGGGCCCGCGGCACCACGGTCGGCGAGGGATCCGTGAGCCGGCCGGGCCAGGGGGCGGGGCTCCGGGCGGGCGGTGCTTCGCCCCAGGGGGTCCTGGCGACCTGTTCGGCCGGCCCGCGGCCGCCCGCCGGGTCGACCCGGCGCAGCCCCGCGTACCCGAGCAGCGACTGCACCCGGGCGACGGCCCGCTCGACCCGGTCCTCGGCGACGGCCCGGCCCCACAGGGCCAGCTGCCGGCCGCGGTCGGGCACCAGTTCGTCGGGGACCAGCCGCAGCGCGGTGAAGCCGGCCGTCGGGGTGCCGTCGTCCCCGAAGGTCCCTGCGGACTGCCAGGCCTGCAGCTGCCAGCGGACCCGCTCGGCGAGGGCGGCGGCGGACAGCCTGCCCTCGTGCCGCCAGAGCCGGGCCGCCGTACCGCCGTCGGCGCAGGTCACCTCGACCGAGACCCGCCGACAGGCGAGGCCGGCCGCGCCGAGCCGGGTGTGCAGCTGCTCGGCGAGGGTGCGGGCGACGAAGACCAGCGGCTCGGCCAGCCGCTCCGGCGGGTCGAACAGCTGCTCGGCGGTGAGGTCCAGGCCCTCGGGCCGGGACGCCACCGGGCGGGCCTCCAGGCCCCTGGCCAGCCGGTGGGCGGCCGTTCCGGTCGGGCCGAAGCGGTCGGCCACGGCGGCGCCGGCCAGCGCGGCGAAGGCGCCGACGGTCTCGATCCCGAGCCGGGTGAGCAGCTCGGCCAGCACCGCGTCGCCGAGCGCCGCCACCGGGTAGGGGGCCAGGAACTCCGCCGTACGGCCGTCCGGGACGAGCACCCCGACCCGGGCGGCGAGCACGGCGGCGAACAGGCCGTCGGCCACCCCGACGTGGCTGCGTGGCGGGTCGTGGGGCGGCTCGGCGTGGAGCGGCTCGGCGTGGAGCGGCTCGGCGTGGAGCGGCTCGGCGTGGAGCGGCTCGGCGTGGAGCGGCTCGGCGTGGAGCGGCTCGGCGTGGAGCGGCTCGGCGTGGAGCGGCTCGGCGTGGAGCGGCCGGTCCTCGGGTGTTCCGGCGGCGGGCGGTGGTTCCGGTCCGCGGGCGGGCTCCTCCCAGCCGCGGGCGAGGGTGGCGGCCACCGCCGCGTGCACCTGGGCGGCCAGTGACTCCTCGCCGCCGAAGTAGCGGCTCGGGCCCTTCACCGGGATCGCGCACATGCCGGGGCGCAGCACCTCCACCCGGGGCGTGAAGGCCGCCACGGCGGCGATCACCGGTTCGAAGCGACGGGCCTCGGCCTGCGCGTCGCGGTCCCGCAACCGCAGCTGCGGGCAGAGCCGCTGGGCGAGCTTGAGCCGCTGGCCACGCCGCACGCCGGCGGCACGGGCCGCGTCGGAGCAGGCCAGCACCCGGCCGGTCTCGACGACCGCCACCGGGTCGGCCGGGGTGTCGCCGGGTCCGGGGGTCGCCGGGTGGGTGGCGACCACCGGCCAGTCCGGGCACCACACCACCAGCACCCGCGGTGCTCCGGGCCGCTGCGCTGCGGTCATGTCACACCGCCGCCAGTCCGGTCCGGACGCGGCCCGCCCCGGACGCGTCGGAGATCACCGGGGTCACCGGGGTCACGGGCAGCTCGGCCGCCTCGACCGGGCGCGCCGCGCCGTGCTCGTCCGGCAGCCAGAGCCTGGCCGTCCGGGTCCGGTTCGCCGCGCCGCGCCCCTGGGCGGCCACCTCGACCTGGCGGCCGCGCAGCTGCCCGTACCCCTCCCCCAGGCCGAACCAGCGGCCCGAGCGCACGCTCAGCCGCAGCCCGGCGCCGGGCCAGGCGCCCGCCACCAGCAGGGCGCAGCCGCCGCGGCGCAGGACGGCGGTGAGGCGGGCGGCCAGCTGCGGGGCGACCGGGCCGGTGGGGCGCAGCAGGATCAGGCCGACCGCGCCGGCCAGGGCGGAGACCACCTCCGGCCACTGCGGGCCGGGGTCGTCGACCAGCAGCAGGCGGCCCAGGTCGAGGCCGTACCCCGCGGCGGCGGCCAGCCCCAGGTCGGGCAGTCCGACCGTGGCCGCCCAGGCGCCGTCCGAGGCCGCGCCGGCGGCCAGGGCCAGCAGCAGGCCGGTGTCGCCCTCCACCGAGACCGCCGCACCGCGCCGCAGCCCGCCGCCGGGCAGCAGCGGGGCCAGGGCCGGCAGGGCGGGCAGCAGATCTCCGCCGCCCGGGAGGTTTTCGAACCCGGACGGGCTCGGCGAGGTCGAATCGAACATGTGCACGCATTAAGGATCGAACAAATATTCGTAGATGTACAAGTCCGGAAATCTGACCGAGCCGCAGATTCACCCCGTCCGAACGCACCGCGTGACATTCGCCCGTTCGGGGCGAACGCACCGCGTGACATTCGCCCCGAACGGCCGGCCCCGGCCACACCCCCGACCCGACCGCTCCGACCGGCCGCTCCGCCCGCCGTCGGCCCCCGGTTCCGGCACCGCACGAAGACGCCGCGAGGACGCCGCGAAGACACCCGGGCATTCCCGCCGCACGCCGCCCGGAATCCGACGGCCCGTCAATTCATCGGCCCGCGAAGCCGTCCGCCGAATTCCCGGCCCCGACCCCCTTCACCCTCAGCCGCGCCGCCTCCGGTGTTCCCCGCGGAGCACCAGGGCGGGCGCCCGGTCGTCGTAGGCTCCGCAGCCGGTGGCCGACCACGGCGACCACTGCTGCGGCACCGCGTAGTACGGCACCAGTAGCCGGGGCGCGCGGCGCCCGGCGGCGCCGGCCGGGAGCAGCGCGGGCAGCACGTCCGGGCTCTGCCCGGCCAGGATGGCCCGGCGGCAGGCCGGGCAGGCGGGGCGGCGGTCGGCGGCCGCCTCGCGGGCGCCGAGCCGGCGGCGCTGCCGCTCCCGGTGCGAGCTCTTCGCGGTCGCGGCCGGCGCGGGCGGCACCGGCGGGTGCAACGGGTTGTAGAAGCAGCGCACGACGGGCGGCCCCGGCCTGCGCCCCGCGTGGACGGCGTGCGCCGCGGCGAGCCGTTCCACCGCCCGCTCGGCGAGGACGACCACCGCCGTCAGGTCCGGCAGGTCCACGGCCTCGTCGAGGAGCTTGCCCGCCGCCTCGTACGCCTCCAGGGCCCACAGGTAGTCCCGCCGGGCGGCCTCCTCCTCGGGCGGCAGGCGCAGTTCGGCGGCCCGGAACACATCACCCGCCGCCGCCACCCGCTCGCTCGCGAAACCGGCCAGCCGCTCGCGCAGGACCTCCCACTCCCGCAGGACGAGCTCCTGCTGCTCTTTCTGATCCTTCGACAGCCGGCCACCGGGCGCCCGCCGTTCGGGCTCGGGGTCGCGCAACAGCCTGACGAACCACCAGCGGCGGAACACCTGACCTCCTGCTTGGGTGACGTGGAGCGCCCATTGTCCGCGCGCCGCGCGGCCCGCGGAAGGCCGGGCCGCACGGGGGTTGACGCAACGGTCCGGTCACGGTCGGCGCCACCGCGCCCGCAGGGGCCGTTCGCTCACACAGGATGGTCCGATGAAGATCTTCGGGGGAACACGCCGGGCCGTCGCGGCCGCCCTGCTGCTGGTCCTGGCCACCGGCTGCGGCAGCACCGTCACCGACCAGCGGGCCGGCACCCGCACCGGGAACAGCCAGCGCCCGCACCCCACCGACAGCCCCGCACCCGTCGCCTTCTGCCCGCCCCCGGAGGCCGGCCCCGCGCCGTCCCCGTGCATCTCCTACAGCGAGGCGCAGCGGTACGCCGACAACCACGCGTACCGGCAGGAGATGCCGCTCTCCGAGTCCGCCCGGGCCGACAACCAGCCGCGCGTCCAGGCCCTGGAGGCGGCCCTGAGGAGGCTCGCGGGCGCCCCGCTGACCGAGGACGGCCTGCGGCGCGCCACCGCCGAGGCCACCGGTGCCCGGCCGGCCGCCGTGCACGTCGAGCTGTGGAGCGACGGCAGCTACGCCCGGGTCGTGGTGGAGGCGGGCAGCGGCTGTGTGCAGGGCACCGTCCGGAACGGCGAGGTCACCGCCGAGACCACCGGCCCCATCGCCGACGGCGGCTGCGTCCCGGCCGTCGGCCACTGACGGCCCCTCCGGCCGAGGCGTCGTTAGGCTACGGACATGATTCGTGCGGTGGTGTTCGACGTCGGTGAATGCCTGGTGGACGAGACCCGCGAGTACGGGACCTGGGCGGACTGGCTCGGGGTGCCGCGGCACACGTTCGTCGCTCAGTTCGGGGCCGTCGTCGCGCAGGGCCGGGACTACCGGGAGACGTTCCAGGTGTTCCGGCCGGGCTTCGACCTGGACGAGCAGCGGGCGGCCCGGGCGGCGGCCGGGCAGCCGGAGTGGTTCGGTGAGGGCGATCTGTATCCGGACGTGCGGCCGGCGCTGGCCGGGCTGCGGGCGGCCGGGCTGTGGCTCGGCATCGCGGGGAACCAGACCGTGCGGGCCGGGCGGATCCTGCGCGGGCTGTTCGAGGACGACGTCGACCTGATCGGCACCTCGGACGACTGGGGGGCGGGCAAGCCGGAGGCGGGGTTCTTCCGACGGGTCGCCGAGGCCACCCCGTTCGAGGTCGGCGAGACCCTGTACGTCGGCGACCGGCTCGACAACGACATCCGGCCGGCCGCCGCGGCGGGCATGCTCACCGCACTGGTCCGGCGCGGGCCCTGGGGGTGGATCCAGCAGCACGACCCGGCCGCCGCGGCGGCCACCTTCCGGATCGACTCCCTCGGTGAACTTCCCGTCCGGATAGCCGAGTTCAACGCTGCAGCGCGCTGAGCGTCGCCGACCAGCTGTACAGCCGGTCGTCGACCTGCCGGACGGCCGGCGAGTCCTGCCAGGGCACCAACGCCCGGCGGGCCTCGCGGACCCGTTCCATGCCGGTGGCGTACCAGGTCACGGCGAGCTGGTCGAGGGCCTGGTCCAGCAACTCGCAGGCCTCCTGGGGGTGCCGGGCCGCGGCCTCGACGGCGGCCAGGTCGCCGAGCACGACGACGCGCTGCTTGCCGTCGGTGCCGGGGAGCCGGTCGAGGACGTGCCGCAGGGTGTCGCGGGCCTGCGGCAGGTGGCCGGCCTTCAGCTCGGTGTTCCCCTTGAACGCCGCCAGCCGGACCGGCGAGAACCAGTCCAGCCAGTCCGGGCTGGTGTGGCCGGTGCCGGCGGCCAGGGTGACCTCGGCCCGGTTCAGCAGGGCGAGCGCGCCGCGCTGGTCGCCGCACCGGGTCAGGCACTCGGCCTCGACCGCGTCGAGCCAGGCGAGCAGCCCGGCGGAGGCCGGCCCGCGGCGGGCGTACGTCCGCGCGGCCTGCATCCGTTCGACCGCCTCCTCGCGGCGGTCGGTCCAGCCGGGCAGGAAGGCGGTGTGCGCGAGGATCGCGGCGCCGAGGAGCGCGTCGTCGGCCTCGCCGGCCGCCTGCAGCGCGCGGACGTAGGTGCCGTCGGCCTGGTCGGGCTGGCGCAGGTCGAAGAACTGGATCCGGCCGGCCAGCAGCAGGCTCTCGGCCAGGGCCGCCGCGAGGACCCGCCGGGCGACGCCGGTGGTCTCGCCGAGCAGCGCCGTCCCGAGGTTGGCGTGTTCGGCGACGGCCTGGTGCAGGGTGGCGGGCGCGACGCTCCAGTACAGCCGGCGGTGGGCCGCGGTCACGGTCGCGTACGTGGCGCCGACGGTGTCCGGCTGGACCGGTCCCGACCGGGCGGGGCGCGGGAGGGCGGGGCGGGGCAGGGCGGGACGGACGGCGGCGGCCGGTCCGGGGACCTGCGGGCCGGGGCCGGCGCCGGCCCGGGCGGCGTCCTGCCACGGGGCCCTGAAGCCGAGCCGTTCGACGGGCAGGTGCAGGACGTGGGTGAGCAGCCGCTGGTAGTCGTCGCGGGGCCAGGGCGGGGTGTCGGACTCCCAGCGGCCGATCTGGCGGGTGCTGACGGTGATCCGGCCGAGGCCGAGCTGCTGGGCGGCAGCGGCGAGCGCTTCGACGAAGGCGCGCTGCGAGCTGAGTCCGGCGGCCTGGCGGGCCGACTTCAGCGCGGTGTTGCCGCTGGAGCGAGGAGGCATGAGACCCTCCGGGTTGGTCGACAGTCCGTCAACGGTAGCCGCGTACAGGACGGTTGGGCGACACCTTCGACCGAGGGCCCGGCGGGAAGTCCTGGAAGAGTCCGCAATGAGTCCTGGGCAGGGCATTCAAACGGCGGCGGCGGCCGACGACGATGGACCGGGACACCCCTTCGTCGAAGGATCGACCACGCGCAGAGCACAGGGGACGGCCATGTCCGACGCCGCACCGCGGGCCGCCCGCCCGCCCACCGCCGACCAGTTGACCGACGGACAGCGCAGAGGCAGGGCCTGTTGGCGCTGCGGCAGTACGGCCGCGCCCCTCCACCCCGACGGGCACGCCTACCTGGAGACCCCGGCGGGCGCCCCGCTCGGCTTCGCGATCGTCGCCTGCACGCCCCACCTGCGCGCACCCGCGGCCGGGCGCTGCGAGCCGGAGCTGCGGCACGGCTACTGCGTCACGTGCGGCCTGTACGGGGTCGGCACGTTCTCACACGTGATCAGCGAGTACGCGGACGCCATCCGGGACCACACCCGGTGCCGCGGCCCGGTGCCGCCCGGCGGAGCCGCCCGGACGGCCGGCTGACCCACCGGGCGCGCATCCGGGGCGCTGTCGGCGGCGGATGGCAGGCTGGCCCGATGAGCGAGACTCCCCCGCAGCACTACGCCCAGGGCTGGGCCGACGCCGAGGACCGCCGGACGCCGCCGCTGGTGGGCGACGAACGCGAGATCCTGACGTCGTTCCTGGACTTCCACCGTCGGACCTTCGCGCTCAAGTGCGCGGGCCTGCAGGCCGAACGGCTGTCGGAGCGCGGTCTGCCGCCGTCGGCGCTGAGCCTGCACGGGCTGCTGCGGCACCTGACCGGGGTGGAGCGGTGGTGGTTCCGGCAGCAGTTCGCGGGTGAGGACGTGCCGATGCTCTACTACTCCGACGAGGACCCGGACCAGGACTTCGAGCGTCTGGACGGCGATCCGGACGAGGCCTTCGCGCTGTGGCGGGCGGAGTGCGGGCGCTCCCGCGAGATCGTCGCGGCCGCGGCGTCACTGGACGAGACCGGGGTGCACCGGGCGACCGGCGGCCCGGTGTCACTGCGCCGGATCATGGTGCACATGATCGCCGAGTACGCGCGGCACAACGGCCACGCCGACCTGCTGCGGGAGCGGATCGACGGCGCGACGGGCTACTGAACGGGGCCGCTGAGCCCGGCTGCCGAGCCCGGCTACTGAGCCCGGCTGCCGGGCCCGGCTACTGGGCGGCGAGCCGCTGCCGGGCCGGCTCACCGGACGCGGCGGCCGGGCCCGGCGCGTCGAGGAAGCCGCAGTCCGCGTAGCTGCGCGCGAGCCGGGCGAAGCCGGCGGCCAGGATGTCGCGCACCACGGCCTCGATCTCGGCGAGCGGGGCGCCGGCCGCCAGGCGGGCCCGCATCGCCTCGAACGCGGCGGCCCCGGCCGCGTCGGCGAACCCGGTGAACAGTGCGAGCTCGGCGCGGACCACGGGCTCGGCGCCGACCGGGCCGGCCCGGTCGAGCAGCAGGGCCAGCAGCATGCTCCGGCGCTCGTCGACCACCGCGGTGTGGAAGCGGTGCAGGGCGGGGCTGGCGAGCAGGATCCGGGCGAAGGTCCGGGAGGCGTCCTCCGCCTCGGGGGCGAGCACCAGGCGCGCGTTGCCGGCGTAGTAGCCGTGCAGCCCCTCGATCAGCTCCTCCCCCGTCCGGGCGTTGACGACGGCCCCCGGGAGGGCGTCGGCGAACTCCTTGCGCCGGCTGAAGAAGATCTCCTCCTTCGACGCGTAGTGCGTGAAGACGGTGGCCGGGGCGACCTCGGCCTCGGCGGCGATCTGCGCCAGGGTGACGCCGTCGAACCCCCGCTCGGCGAACAGCCGGAACGCGGCGTCGGCGATCGACCGGCGGGTCCGCTCGCGTTTGCGCCCCTTGAGCCCGGGGCGGGCCACGGGCACGGCGGGGTCGGCGGCGGGGGTCGTGGTCATGCCCTCAGAATAGTGCACGGCGGCAAAAAACTAGAGATGCTACATTTTTATAGACTCTCCAGAAAACACTCACCCGAAGGAGCCCGCCGTGGGCACCAGCCCGTCCACCGTCCGGCCCTCGGCAGGCACCGGCCGCCCGGCCGCTCCGCCCGGCGGCCGCCCGCCGTCCACCACCGCCGTCCTGGTGATCGCCTGCGCCGCGCAGTTCATGGTGGTGCTGGACGTCTCGATCGTGAACGTGGCCCTGCCCGCGATGCGCGCCGACCTGCACCTCACCCCGGCCGGCCAGCAGTGGATCGTCAACGCCTACACCCTCGGCTTCGCCGGGCTGCTGCTGCTCGGCGGCCGGATCGCCGACCTGGTCGGCCCCCGGCGGGCGTTCCTGACCGGTCTCGGCGTGTTCACCCTGGCCTCCCTGGTCGGCGGCCTGGCCGACGGCGCCGGCCCGCTGATCGCGGCCCGCGCGGCACAGGGCGTCGGCGGTGCGGTGCTGGCCCCGGCCACCCTCACCCTGATCATGACCACCTTCACCGAGCCCCGGGCCCGGACCCGCGCGATGGGCGCCTGGAGCGCGGTGATGGCGGCCGGCGGCGCGGCCGGCGCGGTGGTGGGCGGGCTGCTGACCGAGTACGCGGGCTGGCGCTGGGTGCTGTTCGTCAACGTCCCGGTGGGCGTCGCACTGTTCCTGGCCGCGCTGGCGTACGTGCCCCGGGGCGCGGTCGGCCGGGGCGGGCTGCGGCGGATGGACCTGCCGGGTGCGGTCACCGTCACCGCCGGGCTGACCGCCCTGGTCTACGGGATCATCTCCACCGAGTCGCACGGCTGGGGCTCGCCCGCCGTCTGGGGTCCGCTGGCGGCCGCGGGCCTGCTGCTGGCCGCGTTCACGCTGATCGAGTCGAAGGTCGCGCACCCGCTGGTGCCGCTGCGGATCCTGCGCCGCCGCACCCTGGTGACGGCCAACATCGTCACCATGCTGGCCGGCGCGGCGATGTTCGCCATGTGGTTCGTGCTGTCGCTCTACTTCCAGCAGGTGCTGGGCTACAGCGCCGTCCGGGCGGGCCTGGCCTTCGTCGCCGGGTCGGTGGCGATCATCGCGGGCTCGCAGATCGCCACCCGGACCATCACCCGGACCGGCCCCCGGCCACTGCTGGTGGCCGGCACCCTGACCAGCACCGTCGGGTTCCTGTGGCTGTCCCGCTTCGCCGCCGACGGCAGCTACCCGGTTGACGTGCTCGGCCCGTTCGTGCTCTGCACGCTGGGCATGGGCCTGTCGATGATGCCCGCCACGGTGGCCGCGACCAGCGGCGTCCCGCGCGAGGAGGCCGGGCTGGCCTCCGGGCTGACCAACACCTTCCGCCAGGTCGGCGGCGCGGTCGGGCTGGCCGTCCTGGCCACCGTCGCCTCGCACACCACCGCCACCCGGCTCGCGGAGGGCGGGGTGAGCGCCGCACAGGCGCTGACCGACGGCTTCGGGCGTGCCCTGCTGGTCGGCGCCGTCTTCACCACCTGCGCGCTGGCCGGTGCTCTCACACTCCCCACCCGACGGGCCCTCGCCCGCTCCGGGGACGCCGCCGCCGGCGCCTGACCGCGGCTCCGGCAGCCCGGCACCGCGGCAGCCCGGCAGCCGGCACCGCGGCCAGGCGGGCGGCCGCCCGTTCAGCGGCGCCCGGCTGGCCGGGGCGGCGCGCGGTGCCCGAAGGTCGACATGGGCCGCATCCCGCGGCGCAGGCACAGACGGGAGAGCCGGATGCCGAAGTACCTGATCCGGGCGAGCTACACCGCCGAGGGAGCCAAGGGGCTGCTCGCCGAGGGCGGCACCGGCCGCCGGGCCGCCGTGGAGAACGTGCTCCGGCCGCTCGGCGGCACGCTGGAGTCGATGTACTTCGCCTTCGGCGACGAGGACCTGTACTGCATCCTCGACCTCCCCGACCAGGTGTCCATGGCCGCCGTCTCCCTGACGGTCCGGGCCAGCGGGGCGCTCCAGTCCAGCGCGATCCCGCTGCTCAGCCCCGAGGACGTCGACACGGCGGCCCGCCGGCAGGTGGACTTCCGCAGCCCCGGCGCGTGATCGCGCCGCCGCGCCCCAGCGCGCTCTCTTGACGAACCGTCACCGTTGACCAAGCCTGGTCAAATGCTTCCCCGGCCCAGGAGGTCAACGGTGACCGAACAGGCGTCCCACACCCACGGCGGTACAGAGGTCGCGCTGCTGGACGAGACCATCGCCGACCGGCTGGACCGCACCGTCGCCGCGTTTCCCGACCGGGAGGCGCTGGTCGACGCCCCGACCGGCCGGCGCTGGACTTACGCGGCGCTGGGCCGGGAGGTCGACCGGATCGCCCGGGGCCTGCGCGCCCGGGGTGTGGCGAGAGGCGACCGGGTCGGCATCTGGGCGGCCAACTGCCCCGAATGGGTGCTCACCCAGTACGCCACCGCCCGGCTCGGGGCCGTACTGGTCAACATCAACCCGGCCTACCGCGCCCACGAGCTGGCCTACGCGCTGAACCGGTCCGGGGTCTCGCTGCTGGTCGCGCTGGCCGACGAACGCGGCGGCGACCGGCCGGGGACGGTCGCCGAGATCGGCGGCCGGTGTCCGGGGCTGCGCGAGACCCTGTGGATCGGCGAGGCCGCCTGGCGGGAACTGGACGGCGCGGACACCGAGTTCCCGACCCTGCACTGCGACGATCCGATCAACATCCAGTACACCTCGGGCACCACCGGCTTCCCCAAGGGCGCCACCCTCTCGCACCGCAACATCCTCAACAACGGCCACTGCGTCGGCGCACTGCTCGGCTACACCGAACAGGACCGGATCTGTGTGCCGGTGCCCTTCTACCACTGCTTCGGCATGGTGCTGGCCAACCTCGCGGCGCTCAGCCACGGCGCCTGCGTGCTGGTACCGGCCCGCTCGTTCGACCCCGCCGCGACCCTGCGCACCGTCGCCGCCGAGCGGGCCACCTCGCTGTACGGCGTGCCGACCATGTTCATCGCCGAGCTCGGGCTGCCGGACTTCGCCGACCACGACCTGTCCTCGCTGCGCACCGGGCTGATGGGCGGCTCGCCCTGCCCGGTGGAGGTGATGAAGCGGGTCCGGGCCGACATGGGCATGACCGAGGTCGCCATCGCGTACGGGATGACCGAGACCTCCCCGGTGTCCACCCTGACCAGGCGCGACGACGACCTGGCGCACCGCACCGGGACGGTCGGCCGGGTGCTGCCGCACCTCGAGGTCAAGGTCACCGACCCCGCCGACGGCCGGACCCTGCCGCGCGGCGCGGCCGGCGAGCTGTGCACCCGCGGGTACTCGGTGATGGTCGGCTACTGGGAGGAGCCCGAACGGACGGCCGAGGCCGTCGACCCGGACGGCTGGATGCACTCCGGCGACCTCGCGGTGATGCACCCGGACGGCTACCTGAGCGTGGTCGGACGGATCAAGGACATGATCATCCGGGGTGGCGAGAACATCTACCCCCGCGAGATCGAGGAGTTCCTGCACACCCACCCCGCCGTCGCCGACGCCCAGGTGGTCGGCGTGCCGGACGAGCGCTACGGCGAGGAGGTCTTCGCCTTCGTCGTGCTGCGCGACCCCACGGTCGGCCCCGGGCCCGAGGAACTGGCCGAGTACTGCCGGGACGGGCTCGCCCGGTTCAAGGCGCCCCGGCACGTACGGGTGGTGGACTCCTTCCCGATGACGGTCAGCGGCAAGGTCAGAAAGGGCGAACTGCGCACGCTGGCGGCCAGGGAACTCGGTCGGTGACGGCGGTGAGGCCGCGGCCCCCGCACCGTGTTCGCCCACCGCCCTGACGATCATCTAACCTGGTGACGTGCTCATACTCGTCAGCCGTCGCCACGTGGACCTGCTCCGCGTCACGAGCATGTCCTGTCGACGCTCCGGCTGATCTCTCTCCCTTCCTGCCCTCGGGGGCACACACCCTCCCCCGGCCCCGCCGCACCCGCCCGATCGGACGGGTCGGCGGCAGCGTTCCCGGACACCCGCCGGGCACCGCCGGGGCACCGACACAGCGGATGTCACCCATGACACAGCAGTCCCAGACCACCGGTCTCCCCGTGATCGACCTGTCCCTCGCGGACGGCACCGAGGAGGACCGTGCCCGCCTGCACGACGCACTCCGCTCGGCCGCCACGGAGGTCGGCTTCTTCCAGCTGACCGGCCACGGCATAACAGCCGACGAGACCAAGGCCCTGAACACCGCCATGCGGGCCTTCTTCGACCTCCCCGAGGCCGACCGGCTGTCCGTGAGCAACCTCAACTCCCCGCACTTCCGCGGCTACACCCGCACCGGCGACGAGCGCACCGGCGGCAGCCGGGACTGGCGCGACCAGCTGGACATCGGCGCCGAACGCCCGCCGCACCTGCCCGGCCCGGGCGAGCCCCCGTACTGGTGGCTGGAGGGGCCCAACCAGTGGCCCTCGGCCCTGCCCGAACTGCGCACCGCCGCCCTGACCTGGATCGACCGGCTGGAGGCCGTGGCCCACCGGCTGCTGCACGAACTGCTCGCCTCGATCGGCGCCCGGCCCGACTTCTACGACGACGCCTTCGGCGACCACCCGCACCTGCGGCTCAAGCTGGTCCGCTACCCCGGCACCGCCCCGGACGGCGCCGGCCAGGGCGTCGGTACCCACAAGGACTACGGCTTCATCACCCTGCTCCTGCAGGACACCGTGGGCGGCCTGCAGGTCGAGCGGCCGGACGGATCCTTCCTGGAGGTGCCGCCGATGGAGGGCGCCTTCGTGGTGAACCTGGGCGAACTGCTGGAGGTCGCCACCGACGGGTACCTGAAGGCCACCAGCCACCGGGTGGTCAGCCCGGCCGGGGCCCGCGAGCGGTTCTCCGTGCCGTTCTTCTACAACCCGCGCCTGGACGCCCACATCGAGCCGCTGGACTTCCCGCACGCCCACCACGCGCCGGGCGCCACCCAGGACCCGTCCAACCCGCTGTTCGCCGAGTTCGGCCGCAACGAGCTCAAGGGATACCTGCGCGCCCACCCCGAGGTGACCAAGCGGCACCACGCCGACCTGATCCCGCTCGCCGGCGCCTGAGCCGGCTCCGGTCCGGCTCGGTTCCGGCCCGGCACCCGCGCCCCGGCGCCGCGCCACCGCACGCGGACCGGGGCGCGGCGCCGTGTCCGGGATCCGCGTCCGGATCCGTGTCCGGGATCCGCGTCCGGCCGACGAGCCGGGGGCCGGACCCGGAGGTCAGGCCGGGAGCGGGGTGCGCGGCCGGGCTCGGGAGGGGAGTTCCAGGACCTCGCAGCCGTGCCCGGCGATCTGCCGACGCAGGCTCCCGGCCCGGTCGTCGTCGAGCGACAGGACGAACCCGCCCGGCAGCAGCAGCGCCCGGTAGACCCCGGCGGCCACCAGCTCCAGCAGGTGCTCCAGCCGCGGCAGCGGGCCGCCGGAGGGCAGGCCGTTGTCGAGGAAGACCTCCGGGTCGGGCAGGCCGAGCCGGTCCGCGTACTGCTGCAGGGCGATCCGGTGGGGCTCCATCCGCCACGGATCGTGGGGGTAGCACCTCAGGTAGGCCGCGACCCGGTGGGGGGCCGGGTCGGCGGGGCGGCCGCGGAGTGTCATGGGGGCTCCGTCCAGGTGAGGGGGTGGCGGCCCCCTGCGGGGAACATCGAGTGGTGTTCCCGGGACCAGCAAACGGCCCGGCCGGCTGCCGGATCAATGCGTACCCTCACCCATTCGGACGGCGGAACCGTGGGTATCGGCTCAGCCGGTGTCGCCCCCCGGCCCGGAGCCGAGCGCCGAGGCCAGCGCCTTCCGGCTCACCCCGAGCTTTCGCAGGATGCTCGCCACATGGTGCTCGACCGTACGGGCGGACAGGAACAGCGCCTGGGCGACGTCCTGGTTGGTGGCGCCCTGGGCGACCAGCTCCGCCACCTGCCGCTCCCGGGGCGACAGCCCCTCCCCGTAGCCGCGGCGGCCCGGTGACGCCGTCCGGGTCAGGCCCAGCTCGCGCAGGGTGTGCTGGCAGCGGGCGGCGTCGGAGGTCGCACCGAGCGCGGTGAAGGCGTCCGCGGTCCGGGCCAGCCGGGCCGCCGCGCTCTCGGGATCGGCGTCGGCCAGCGCGCGGGCCAGGTGCTCGGCGGCGAGCGCCGCGTCGTACGGCCGGCCGATCTCCGCCCACCCGGCCCGCGCCCGCTCGAACTGCCGGGCGGCCTCCTCCGGCCGTGCCTCCCGCAGCAGGAGGCCCCGGGCGAGGTGCAGTCCGACGGTGGCGGCGGGGGCGTCCCGGCCCGTCAGGCCCTGCGCGGCGTCCTCGGCCAGCCGGCCGGCGGCCGCGCGGTCGCCGCAGGCCAGCAGCGCCTCGACGGCCGGCGGGAGAAGTTCCGCCCCGCGCGCCCACGCACCGGCCCGGCGCAGCGCGGCCACCGCCGGGGTGACGGCCGCCACGGCCTCCTCGGTGGCGCCCTCGGCGAGCCGGAGCGCGGCGAGCCCGGCGGCGGCGCGCAGCACCATGGTCACCTGGGACTCCCGGTCGGCGTACGCGGCGGCCGCCGCGAAGCAGGCGCGGGCCCGGGCGCGGCGACCGCGGGCGGCCCCCGTCCGGCCGGCCAGCAGGGCCTGCTCGGCGCCAGCCATCGCCAGGTCGGGGAACTCGGTGCCGAGCGCGGCGAAACGCTCGTCCAGCCGCTCCCAGCGGCCGGCCAGGCCCTCCAGGCGCAGCAACGCGATCCGGCTGTAGCACTCCAGGTAGGGGATGCCGGCCGCGCGGGCGAGGCGGCGGCTCTCCCGCAGGAGGTCCGCCGCCCGGCCGTCGTGGCCGAGTTCGACGGCGATGTCGCCTACGTTGTAGAGCGCCCGGGCGCTCTGGCGGACCACCTCCGGGTTGCCGGCGGTGCGCGGCAGCTCGCCCAGCCGCGGCCACACCGCGGGGTCGCCGGCCCGGGCCAGGAAGGTGAGGCGGGTGGCGCGGACGGCGGCGGCGGTGGCCTCGTCGGGCGCGGCCGCCAGGGTGCGGTCGGCGCGGTCGAGCCAGCTCCAGGCGTGGTCGCCGGCGCCGTCCCGTTCGTTCATGGCGAGGGCCACCATCGCGCGGGCGGCCCGGTCCGGGCGGTCGGCGAGCTCCTCGACGGCCTGTTCGATCTCCCGGTAGCCGGCGCGGTCGCCGCCCTGGGTGGCCATCAGGATGCCGAGGGTCAGCCGGATCTCGCCGCGGTCGGCGGCGGACAGCCGCGGGTCCGCGATGATCCGGGTCAGGGCACCGGCGCTGGCGGTGGAGTCGACGCCGTTGGCGGCGATCCGCGACAGCGCGAGGGCGATCCGGCCGCGCTGCTCCTCGCCGAGCTCCGGTTCGGCCAGGATCCGGCGCAGCATGGCCTCGGCGGTGCCGGTGTCACCGAGGGCGACGGCCTGGTCGGCGGCGGCCTCCGCGACCCGCAGCCAGGCCCGGTGGTCACCCAGCGCGCGGGTGTGGTGGGCGATCTGCACCAGCGGCGGCGGGGACTGGGCGTCGAGGGCCGCGATGGCCCGGCGGTGCAGGAGGGTCCGGCGGGGGCCGGGGATGCGCCGGTGGGCGACCTGCTGGGCGAGGGCGTGCCGGAAGCCGTAGCGGGCCGGGGAACTCTCGTGCAGCGCGGCGGCCTGCAGGGCCTCGGTGAGGCCGAGCGCGGTCTGCTCGGGGTCGAGCCCGGCGACCCGGGCGAGGAGGTCCTCGCCCGCGGGCACGCCGAGGACCGCGGCGGCGTCGGCGACGGCCGCGGCGGCGGGCGGGAGCGCGGCGAGGCGCTCGGTGACGGCGTCGCGCAGGCCGCGGGGCACCTCGGCGTGCTCCAGGTCCGCGGTCAGGTCGGCGGCGTCGGCGAGGCCGCCCGGTCGGCCCTGCTCGCAGAGGGTGATCAGGTCCTCCTCGGCGACCAGCGGCAGGCCCTCACTGCGCTCGAACAGGACCCTGGTCAGCGCGGGGGTGGCCTGCGGGCCGAGGGCGGCGAGCGCCAGTTCGTGGACCTCCGGCTCGGCCAGCGGGGTGAGCGCGATCCTGGTGCCGCCGACGCCGGGCGGCCGGCGGTAGGCGGCGCCGAGGACGGGGGTGTCGCGGGGCAGGTCCTCGGCGCGGTAGGTGAGCAGCAGGGCGAGCTCGGGCGGCAGGTCGCGGGCCAGCAGGAGGAGCAGGTCGCGGGTGGCCTCGTCGACCCAGTGCATGTCCTCGACGACCAGGACGGCGGGGCCGATCGCGGTCAGGAACGAGCGGACGGCCTGGACCAGGCGGTACCGTCCGGCGCCGGTGTCCCCGGGGGCGGGCGGCAGCCGGTCCGCGAGGTCCGGCAGCAGCGGGGCCAGCGCGCCCGCGCTCGGCGGGATCAGCGCGGGCGCGGGCAGCCGGGGCCCCGCCGCGCGCAGCGCGTCCACCACCGGGCCGAACGGGAACGGCTCGCGCAGCGGGTGGCAGAAGCCGGTCAGGACCTGCCGGCCCTCGGCGGCCAGGGCGGCGGTGGCCTCGGCGACCAGGCGGGACTTGCCGATGCCGGCCTCGCCCTCGACCAGGACGACCGACGGGGGCCGGCGCAGCGCGGCGAGCAGCAGGGCGAGCTCCCGGCGGCGTCCGACGAAGCCGAAGCCGCCGCCGGGCGCGCGGGTGTCCTGACCGGCCGGGGTCATGCCGGCCGGCCGGGTGCGCCGGTGCGCGGGGGGCGGTGCGCGGTGGTCATGCCTTCATGATGACCGGGGGTGGCGCGGGCCGGGGCGGCCGGGGTTCCCCAACCGGCGGGTCACCGGCCGCCGGGTCGCCGACCGGCGGGTCACCGACCGGGGGTCACCAGTCACGCCACTCGTCGGTGATCCCGTGGCGGCCGAGGCCGTGACGGGCGGTCAGGGCGTCGAGGTCGACGCCCGCCTCGGTGAGCGCGGTGTCGATGTAGTCGCAGAGCCGTTCGCGTTCGTCGGTCTCGTAGCCGGCGCCGCCGTGCTCCTCGTTGACCGCGTTGAGGGCGAGCACGACCCGCCGGACGGCGCCGAGGAGCCGCGCGTCGGACGGCGCTTCGGACGCCACGTCGAGCGCGCCGAGCTCGGTCTCGAAGGCGGCCAGCACCTCGTCGGTGCGGCGCAGCAGGGAGTCGGGGAAGAGCCGGGACATGAACGCCTCGTCGGGGCCGAGCTGCCCCGCGGCGAGCGCACGGGCCTCCTCGGCGACACCCGTGCGCCAGTGATCGGTGGGTCGGACAGCCATGGCGGGAGGTTAGCGGCGGGCACCGACAGCGCGGTGGCCGGCGGCGGTCGGCCTGCTGGACCGGTGCGGACGGGCGGTGTCACACTGCTGCTGTCACAGTGCTGCTGCATCACGTTCCGAGGACGGACCATGACGGCTACTCCCCCGGCTCCGCCGCGCCTGACCGTCGACGAGCTCGCGGCCCGGGCCGGGGTGACCGTCCGCACGCTGCGGTTCTACGGCGCGAAGGGGCTGCTGCCCCCGCCCGAGCTCGGGCCGCGGCGGGTCGGGCACTACGGGCCGGAGCACCTGGGGCGGCTGGAGCTGATCGAGGAGCTGCAGCGGCAGGGGCTGACGCTGGCGGCGATCGAACGCTATCTGGCCCAGCTGCCCGAGGACATCAGCTCGCTCGACCTGGCCATCCACCGGGCGCTGGTGGCCTCCTGGACACCGGAGGCGGCGGAGGAGGCCACCAGGGCGCAGATCGAGCGGCGGGCCGGGCGGACGCTGACCGACACCGACGTGGACCGGCTGACCGCGATGGGGGCGCTGCACCGCACCGACGACCCGGAGGTGTTCAAGGTCGACCCGGGTCTGCTGCCGCTCGGGGTGCGGGTGCTGGACGTGCCGATCCCGCTGGAGACGCTGGTGGCGGCCCGGGCGGTGGTACGGCTGCACAGCCAGGCGACCGCGCACGACCTGCACCGGCTGTTCCGGGAGACGGTCTGGAAGCCGTACCGGGAGAGCGACCCGCCGGCGGAGGAGCTGGAGCGGATGAAGCTGCTGACGGACCAGATCCAGCCGATGGTGGTGCAGGCGCTGGTGACGGCCTTCCAGCGGTCGCTGGCGGACGAGTTGGCGGCGGGGGGCGCGGGCTGAGGCTCCGCCCGGGGGCGCGGGTGTGCCGCGCCCCCGGAGTACCGGCCCGGCGGCCGGTCAGTCGGTGAAGGTGCGGCCGTCGGCGGCCATCTGCTCCAGCAGGGCCGGCGGCTGGAAGCGCTCGCCGTAGGCGGCGGCCAGTTCGCGGGCGCGGGCGGTGAAGCCGGGGAGGCCGCCGCGGTAGCCGTTGATGTACTGGAGCACACCGCCGGTCCAGGCGGGGAAGCCGATGCCGAGGATGGAGCCGATGTTGGCGTCGGCGACCGAGGTGAGGACGTTCTCCTCCAGGCAGCGGACCGAGTCCAGGGCCTCGGCGAAGAGCATCCGCTCCTTCATGTCCTCGAACGGGATCTCGGCGCCCGGCCGCGCGAAGTGCTCGCGCAGGCCCGGCCACAGGCGGGTGCGGTGGCCGTCCCGGTAGTCGTAGAAGCCCGCGCCGCCGCTGCGGCCGGGCCGGTCGAACTCGTCGAGCATCCGGTCCATCACCACGTCGGCCGGGTGCTCGGACCAGCTGCCGCCGGCCTCCTCGATCGCCCGCCGGGCCTCGTTGCGGATCTTGCGGGGCAGGGTGAGGGTGAGTTCGTCCAGCAGCGACAGGACCTTGGCCGGGTAGCCGGCCTGGGCGGCGGCCTGCTCGACCGAGACCGGGTCGAGGCCCTCGCCGACCATGGCGACGCCCTCGTTGATGAACTGGCCGATCACCCGGGAGGTGAAGAAGCCGCGCGAGTCGTTCACCACGATCGGGGTCTTGTTGATCTGGCGGACCAGGTCGAAGGCGCGGGCCAGTGCCTCGTCGCCGGTCTGCGGGCCGCGGATGATCTCCACCAGCGGCATCCTGTCGACCGGCGAGAAGAAGTGCAGGCCGATGAAGTCGGCGCTGCGGGTGACGCCTTCGGCGAGCAGGGCGATCGGGAGGGTGGAGGTGTTGGAGCAGAGCAGCGCGTCGGGGGCGACGACGTCCTGGACCTCCTGGAAGACCTTGTGCTTGAGCTCCGGGTTCTCGAAGACCGCCTCGATCACCGCGTCGCAGCCGGCCAGGTCGGCGGCGTCGGCGGTCGGGGTGATCCGGGCCAGCAGTTCCGCGCGCTGCTCGGGGGTGGTCCGGCCGCGGGCCACCGCCTTGTCCAGCAGACCGGCGGAGTAGGCCTTTCCGCGCTCGGCGGCCTCGGCGGTGACGTCCTTGAGCAGCACCTCGATGCCGGCCCGGGCGCAGGAGTACGCGATGCCCGCGCCCATCATGCCGGCGCCGAGCACCGCGACCTTGCGTACCGTGCGGGCCTCGACGCCCTTGGGGCGGCCCGCACCGGAGTTGACGGCCTGCATGTCGAAGAAGAAGGCCTGGATCATGTTCTTCGAGATCCGGCCGCAGGCCAGCTCGGTGAAGTAACGGGCCTCGATCACCATCGCGGTGTCGACGTCCACCTGGGCGCCCTCGACCGCGGCGGCCAGGATGTTGCGCGGGGCCGGGTAGTCGGCGCCGGCCAGCTGCTTGCGCAGGTTGGCCGGGAAGGCCGGCAGGTTGGCGGCGAGGGCGGGGGTGCTGGGGGTGCCGCCGGGGATCCGGTAGCCCTTGACGTCCCAGGGCTGGACGGCCTCCGGGTTGGCGGCCACGAAGGCGTGCGCCTTCTCCAGCATCTCCTCCCGGGTGGCGGCCAGTTCGTGCACCAGGCCGTTCTCCAGGGCCTGCGCCGGGCGGTACTGGCGGCCCTGCAGCAGGACCTTGAGCAGCGCGTCGGTGATCCCCATCATCCGCACGGTGCGGACCACGCCGCCGCCGCCGGGGAGCAGTCCGAGGGTGACCTCGGGCAGGCCGATCTTGCTGCCGGGCGCGTCCAGGGCGATCCGGTGGTGGCAGGCGAGGGCGATCTCCAGGCCGCCGCCGAGGGCCGCGCCGTTGATGGCGGCGACCACGGGCCTGCCGAGGGTCTCCAGGGCGCGCAGGGCGCGCTTGATCCGCATCGAGTTGGCGAAGACCTGGTCCGCGGTCTCCGGGGTGGCCGCGGAGATCAGCCGCAGGTCGCCGCCGGCGAAGAAGGTCTTCTTGGCGGAGGTGATGATCACGCCGCGCAGGCCGTCGGTCGCCTTCAGGCGCTCGACCGTCGCCTCCAGGGCGTCGGTGAAGGCGGCGTTCATGGTGTTGGCGGACTGGGCCGGGTCGTCGAGGACGAGGGTGACCACGCCGTCCTGGTCCTGCTCCCAGCGGATGGCAGTCGTGTTGCTCATGAGGTGAAGGTCTCCCGTTTCAGATGCGCTCGATGACGGTGGCGACGCCCATACCGCCGCCGACGCAGAGGGTGGCCAGGCCGTAGCGGAGGTCGCGGCGCTCCAGCTCGTCGATCAGGGTGCCGATCAGCATCGCGCCGGTCGCGCCCAGGGGGTGCCCGAGGGCGATCGCGCCGCCGTTGACGTTCACCTGGTCGTGCCGGAAGCCGAGTTCGCGGATGAAGCGCAGCGCGACGGCGGCGAACGCCTCGTTGATCTCGACCAGGTCGATGTCGGCGGCGTTCAGGCCGGCCTTGGCGAGGGCCTTGCGGGTGGCGGGGGCCGGGCCGGTCAGCATGATGGTGGGCTCGGAGCCGGAGACGGCGGCGGACACGATCCGGGCGCGCGGGCGCAGCCCGTACCGTTCGCCGATCTCGCGGGAGCCGATCGCGACCAGGGCCGCGCCGTCCACGATGCCGGAGGAGTTGCCGGCGTGGTGGACGTGGTCGATGGACTCGACCCAGTGGTACTTCTGCAGGGCGACGGCGTCGAAGCCGCCGGCCTCGCCGATGCCGGCGAAGGAGGGCTTGAGGCCGGCCAGGGTCTCCACGGTCGTGCCGGGGCGGATGAACTCGTCGCGGTCGAGCACCACCAGGCCGTTGCGGTCCTTGACCGGGACGACGGAGCGGTCGAACAGGCCGTCGGCCTGGGCCTTGGCGGCGCGGGCCTGGGACTCGGCGGCGAAGGCGTCCACGTCGGTGCGGGACAGGCCCTCGATGGTGGCGATCAGGTCGGCGCCGATGCCCTGCGGGACGAAGCCGGTCTGGTAGCTGGTCATCGGGTCCATCGCCCAGGCGCCGCCGTCGGAGCCCATCTTCACCCGGGACATCGACTCGACCCCGCCGGCCAGGATGAGGTCCTCCCAGCCGGACCGGACCTTGGCGGCGGCCAGGTTGACGGCCTCCAGGCCGGAGGCGCAGAAGCGGTTCTCCTGGACGCCGGCGACGGTGTCCGGCAGTCCGGCCGCGATGGCGGCGATCCGGGCGATGTCGGAGCCCTGGTCGCCGATCGGGCTGACCACGCCGAGCACGATGTCGTCGATCGCGGCCGGGTCCAGTCCGGGGAACCGGGCCCGGAGTTCGTGGATCAGACCGACCACGAGGTCGATCGGCTTGGTGCCGTGCAGCGAGCCGTTCGCTTTGCCCCGGCCTCGCGGTGTGCGGATAGCGTCGTAGACGTACGCTTCGGTGGTCACGGTGGGTGCCTTTCCGGGAAGGGTCTAACCGAGGAGGGAGCGGCCGATGATCTCTTTCATGATCTCGGTCGTGCCGCCGTAGATGGTCTGGATCCGGCCGTCGGTGAACGCCCTGGCGACCGGGAACTCCGTCATGTAGCCGTAGCCGCCGTGCAGTTGGAGGCAGCGGTCGGCGGTGCGCTTCTGCAGTTCGGTGGCCCACCACTTGGCCATCGAGGCGTCCACCGGGGTGAGCGCGTAGCGGTTGTGCTCGGTGACGCAGCGGTCGACGAAGGTCCGGGTGACGGCGCACTCGGTGGCCAGCTCGGCGATCTCGAAGCGGACGTGCTGGAGCTTGGCCAGCGGCCGGCCGAAGGCGGTGCGCTGCTTCACGTACGCGGTGGTGAGCTCGACCAGGTGCTCGGCGCCCGCGATCGCCGCGACCGCGATGGCCAGCCGCTCCTGGGCGAGGTTGCGCATCAGGTACAGGAAGCCCTGGTTCTCCTCGCCGAGCAGGTTCTCCTTGGGGACGCGGACGTCGGTGAAGAACAGCTCGGCGGTGTCCTGGGACTTCTGGCCGATCTTGTCGAGGTTGCGGCCGCGTTCGAAGCCCGCCATGCCGCGCTCCACCACCAGCAGGCTGAGCCCGTGCGCACCGCCCTCGGGGGTGGTGCGGGCGACCACCACGACCAGGTCGGACAGGATGCCGTTGGAGATGAAGGTCTTGCTGCCGTTGAGCAGGTAGTGGTCCCCCCGGTCGACCGCCGAGGTGCGGATGCCCTGCAGGTCGGAGCCGGTGCCGGGCTCGGTCATCGCGATGGCGGTGACCAGCTCGCCGGTACAGAAGCCGGGCAGCCAGCGCCGCTTCTGCTCCTCGGTGCCGAGCGAGGCGAGGTACGGGCCGATGATGTCGTTGTGCAGGCCGAGTGCCAGTCCGCTGACCCCGGCGCGGGTGAACTCCTCGGCCAGTACGGTCGCGAAGCGGAAGTCGGCGGTGCCACCGCCGCCGTACTCCTCGGGGACGGCCATGCCGAGCAGGCCCTGCCGGCCGGCGGCCCGCCAGGCGTCGCGGTCGACGATGCCGGCCTGCTCCCAGCGGTCGTAGTGCGGCAGCACCTCCTTGGCCAGAAAGGCCTTCACGGTCTCCCGGAACGCCTCGTGCTCCTCGGTGTAGAGCTCTCGTTGCACCTGGGTCGGTCCTCTCAGGGGGTGGGCCCGGGGTCCAGCCCCGGCACCCGCCAGTCCTCGGCCACTTCCGCGGTGTGCTGGCCGGGCCGGCTGGGCGGGCGGCGCAGCGATCCGGGGGTGGCGGAGAACCGCGGGGCCGGGGCGGGCTGGGTGATGCCGTCGTGGGTGGGGTAGGTGGCACGGGCGGCCAGGTGCGGGTGCTCGGCGGCCTGGCGCAGGGTCAGGACGGGTGCGACGCAGGCGTCCGCGCTCTCGAAGACCGCCGTCCAGTCGGCCTGGGTGCGGGTGGCGAAACGGTCGGCGATCCTGGTCCGCAGCTCGGGCCAGCGCGCGAGGTCGTACTGGGCGGGGGCGTCCTCGCCGAGGTCCAGCAGGTGGGCGAACTCGGCGTAGAACTGCGGCTCCAGCGCCCCGACGGCCATGTACCGGTCGTCGGCGGTGCGGTAGGTGTCGTACCAGGGGGCACCGCCGTCCAGCAGGTTGACGCCCCGGCGGTCGTGCCACTGGCCGGCCGCGAGCAGCCCCCAGAGGATCGAGGTGAGGTGGGCGGTACCGTCCACGATGGCGGCGTCGACCACCTGGCCCTGGCCGGTCCGCTCGGCGTGGCGCAGTGCGGCGAGCAGGCCCACGACCAGGTAGAGCGAGCCGCCGGCGTAGTCGCCGAGCAGGTTGGCGGGGATGGCCGGGGGGCCGTCGGCGGGGCCGATCAGGCCGAGCGCGCCGGCGGTGGCGGTGTAGCCGATGTCGTGGCCGGCCCGGGCGGCCAGCGGGCCGCTCTGGCCCCAGCCGGTCATCCGGCCGTAGACGAGGGCGGGGTTGCGGGCGAGGCAGGGTTCGGGGCCGACGCCGAGGCGTTCGGCGACGCCCGGGCGGTAGCCCTCGATCAGCAGGTCGGCCCGTTCGACCAGGTCCAGCACCAGGCCGGGGCCGCCGGCGCTCTTGAGGTCGACCAGCACCGAGCGCTTGTTGCGGTTGGTGAGGTCGAAGGCCGGGTCGGGTCCGATCGGGGGCGGCCCCGGGCGGTCCACCCGGACGACGTCGGCGCCCAGGTCGGCCAGCAGCATGGCGGCGAACGGCCCCGGCCCGATCCCGGCCAGTTCCAGCACGCGCAGCCCGGCCAGCGGCCCGGCTCCGGTCGTCTCAGCCACTGCTCGGCCTCCTGGGCTCGACCGTGTTCGCCATGTTTGACAGTGAAGCTGTCACAGTCGTGATGATAGGCAGTTGACCCGCCGGTAACAAGGGTCGCACCCCCTGCCCCTCGGCCCTCCTTGCGAACGGCGGCGGGCAGGCGGATTCTGGGGCTGACGCTCCCGTTCCGGAGAGGTGATCTGCCGTGCACAATCACTGGATCGTCGATCTCGACTTCGACGAGGACGAGGACCGCACCACCTGCACCGCCAAACTCAGCGGTTTCAGCGCCCCCGGCGCCCTCGGCGTCGGCGTCGCCCGCCGCAGCCCCGACGACACCCCGGACTCCACGGTCGGCGAGGAACTCGCCGCCGCCCGGGCCTGCTCCGACCTGGCCCACGCCCTGATCGACCAGGCCGCCGACGGCATCCAACGGCGCACCCACGAGAGCGCCCACCTGCACTACTGACCGCGGTCGCCTCCCCCGCGCGGGGGAGCGGGATCGGCCGCCGGTCGGACGCGCGCGCCGGGCCCGGACGGCAGGCTCGGGGCATGGTCCCCGACGCCCCGGAACACCCGCACCGCGCCCACCGGGCTGACGTAGAGTCAGCCCGGTGAAGGCACTGATCGGGGGGCGGGCCGCACGGCGCTGGGTGCACCTGGTGCTCGGCGGCGCACTGCTGATGCCGTACTGGCTGCTGTCCCTGGTGGTGCTGACCGCGGTCCACCGCGGTGGCGGCGACGCCGGGCACGCGGTGGTCCTGCAACTACTGGCCCTCGCGACCTCGCTGCCCGCGGCCGCCGTGACCGCCCTCGTCCCGGTGGTGCGGGTGCTGGAGGCGACCGCGGCTCGGGCGCTGTGCGCGGGAGCGGACGGCGAGCTGGCCGTCACCCCCTCGCACTCCTGGGCGGCCCGCCGGCGCACCGCCGTCTGGTACGTGCTCCACCTGCTGCTCGGCGGCGTCGTGGCCGGCATGTCGCTGGCCGTGCCGCCGGCCGTGGTGGCCCTGCTGCTGTTCCCCGACCCCGAGTGGACCCGGATGTACTTCGGCGACCACCCGGCACCCGCGCCGCTGCTCGCGGCCGGCCTGGTGACCCTGCTGCTGGCCGCCAACGCGGCGGCCGGCACCTGCCTGGCCCGGCTCGCCCCGCGACTGCTCGGGCCCACCCCCGCCGAGCGGCTCGCCGCCGCCGAGGCACGGGTGGTGGAACTGGCCCACCGCAACCGGCTGGCCCGGGAACTGCACGACTCCGTCGGGCACGCGCTCAGCGCGGTCACCATCCAGGCCGCCGCCGTCGGCCGGGTCCTGCGCAGCGACCCGGAGTTCGCGGCCGAGGCGCTCCGGGCGATCGAGGAGACCGCGCGGGCGGCCGTCGCCGAACTGGACACCGTCCTCGGTGTGCTGCGCGAGGAGGAACTCGCCCCCACCGGCCCGACGCTCACCGAACTCGACTCCCTGATCCGGCAGATGCGGCTCTCCGGGGTCAACGTCGACACCCGCACCGGGCCCGGGCTCGGCCGCCTGCCCGCCACCCTCTCCCGGGAGGCCTACCGGATCGTCCAGGAGGGCCTCACCAACGTGCTGCGGCACGCCGGGCCGGTACCCGCCCGGCTCCGGATCGACCTCCGCGAAGGACGCCTGAACGTGGAACTGACCAATCCGCTCGGCGTCGGCCGGCCCTCCCGGCCGGGCGGCGGACGCGGCCTGCGCGGCATGGCCGAACGGGCCGCCGCCCTGCGCGGCGACTGCCACTCCGGCCCCACCGAGGACGGCCGGGGCTGGCGCCTGACCGCCGGTCTCCCGACCGGGGACCCGCGGTGACCGGCGCGCCGCGCCCCCCGATCCGGGTGGTGATCGCCGACGACGAGCGGCTGGTGCGCACCGGGCTGCGGGTGGTGCTCGACTTCGAACCGGACATCACCGTGGTCGGCGAGGCCGCGACCGGCGCCGAGGTCGTACCGCTGGTGCGCGACCTGCGGCCGGACGTGGTGCTGATGGACGTCCGGATGCCGGAGGTGAACGGCATCGACGCCACCCGGCAGCTGGCCGGCGGGCTCGACCGGCCACCCCGGATCCTGGTGGTCACCACCTTCGAGAACGACGACTACGTGTACGAGGCGCTGCGGGCCGGCGCCGCCGGATTCCTGCTGAAGCGGGCCCGCGCGGAGGAGATGGTGCACGCCGTCCGGCTGGCCGCGCACGGCGACTCGCTGCTCTTCCCGTCCTCCGTCCGCGGCCTCGCCGCCGGGGAGGCCGACCGGCGCGGCGCGGCCGGGCCGGGCGGCCAGGGCGAGGGCGGCAGCGGCAGCGGCCGCGGCCGGAACCCGATCGACCGGCTCACCGGCCGGGAGGGCGAGGTGCTGCGGCTGATGGCCGCCGGCCTCAGCAACGGCGAGATCGCCGAACGGCTGGTGGTCAGCCCGGAGACGGTGAAGACCCACGTCGGCAGCGTGCTGGCGAAGCTGGGCGCCCGCGACCGGACCCAGGCGGTGATCGCCGCGTACGAGTCCGGCTTCGTCCGGCCGGGGTAGCGGGACGTCCGGGGCCGCGCCTTCCTCGGATGTGCTACCGGCGGGTAGAGTGCGGCATTCGTCCGCATCCCCGGGTGAACCCCCTGACACGAACTGGTGAACGCATGTCAGTCTGGACCCGCCCCGCACTGTGGTGGCGCCTGGCCATCGTGATCTCCGCCGGGCTCGGGCTGATCCTCAGCAACAGCTCGCTGGTGTACTTCACCATCGAGAGCAACGTGATCGTGCTCGGCTACTTCGCCTCCGCCGTCTACTGGATGGCCCGGCGCGGCACGGTCGACGCCCCCGCGCCCAGGCTGCGCGGGGCCGCCACGCTGTACATCACCATCACCGGCCTGGTCGCCCACATCCTGCTCAACCACGGCGTGAGCCCGCTGCCCGGCCTGGGCTCCGGCCCCGCCCAGCTGCAGAACTGGTCGAGCTTCCTGCTGCACTACACCACGCCGGTCATGGTCCTCGTCGACTGGCTCTGCCTCAAGCCGCGCAACGCCTCCCGCTGGCGCGACCTGCCGCTGTGGCTCGTCTTCCCGCTCGGCTACGCCGTGGTCACCGAGGTCCGCGCCGCGCTCTTCCCCTCGTTCCCGCTGAAGTACCCGTACTTCTTCCTCGACCCGAGCATCGAGGGCCACGCCTGGGTGGCCGGCCAGATCGCCCAGCTCACCGTCGAGTTCGTGCTGCTCGCCGCCCTCGTCATCGGTCTGGACCGCCTCGGCACCCTGATCAACCGCAAGCTCCGGCCGACCCCGACCCCGGCCCCGGCCCCGGCCCCGGCCGACCCCGCCGTGACCACGGCTCCCGCCACCGCCGGCAAGCGGTAGGCCGGAGCCCGCATCACACCGGCGGAGTCACGTGGCAGACGGCCACGGTGATCGGGTTGACGCCACCTTCCTCGATGGCCTCCGCCATGGCCTCGGTCTGCCCCGCGATCGCCCTCGTACCCTCGGGCGTGGGCGCTCGGGAGTACCGGGCCCGGGCCGCCGGTCAGGCGGCCGCCCAGGCGGCGAAGGCGTGGTGGAAGTCGGGGAAGGTCTTGCGGACGCAGCCCGGGTCGTCGTAGGTGATGCCCGGGGTGCGCAGGGCGGCCACGGCGAAGGACATCACGATGCGGTGGTCGCCGTGGGTCTCGATCTCGGCGGCGGCGGGGGTGCCGGGGTGGATCTCGATCCAGTCCCGGCCGGTGGCGACCGTGATGCCGAGCCGGCGGAGGTTCTGCGCGCAGGCCTCCAGACGGTCGCACTCCTTGATCCGGGTGTTGTAGACGTCCTCGATCCGGACCGGGCCGTCGGCGAACGGGGCGATCGCGGCCAGGGTCGGCATGGTGTCCGAGATGTCGCGCATGTTCACGGTCAGGCCGGACAGCCGGCCGCCGGGGGCGCCGGCCACCGTCACCCGGTCCGCCCGCAGGTCGACCCGGGCGCCCATCCGCTCCAGCACCTCGACGAACCGCAGGTCACCCTGGAGCGCCCCGGCGCCGAGGCCGGGCACGGTGACCTCGCGGCCGGTCAGTGCGGCGGCGGCGAAGAAGTAGCTGGCGGTGGACGCGTCCGGCTCGACCGGGTACGCGGTGGCCCGGTAGCCGCCCGGCGGCACCGAGAAGACGTCGCCGTCGCGCTGGACCGGGACGCCGAAGCTGCGCATCATCGCCAGGGTGATCTCGACGTACGGCGCGGAGACCAGGTCGGTGACGGTGATCCGCAGGCCCTCGCGGGTCAGCGGGCCGAGCAGCAGCAGCGCGGTCAGGTACTGGGAGGACAGGCCGGCGTCCAGCGTGACCTCGCCTCCCCGCACCCCGCGGGCGGCGATCCGCAGCGGGTGGTGGCCCTCGCGCTCCTCGTGGTGCAGCTCGACGCCGAGGGCGCGCAGCGCCTCGGTCAGCGGGGCGAGCGGACGGCGGCGCATCTGGGCGGAGGCGTCGAAGCGGAACTCGCCGTGGCCGGCGGCGGCCAGGGTGGGCAGGAAGCGCGCGGTGGTGGCGCCGTCCCTGCAGTACACCTCGGCGTCCTTGGCCGGGCCCTGCGGGCGGCCCTCGATCCGCCAGGCGCCGTCCGTCCGCTCGATGCCGTAGCCGAGCGCGGCCAGGCCCTCGGCGAAGCCCTCGGTGTCGTCGGAGGCCAGCGGGCGGAGCAGGGTGGTGGTGCCCTCCGCCGCGGCGGCCAGGAACAGGGCCCGGGCCGTCACCGACTTGGAACCGGGGATCTCGACGGTGGTCACGCTCTCTCCAGGGGTCTCGGGCCACGGGGTTCGCCCTGCCGATGATCGCCCCATCCTGCCCGCCGGGCCCGCCCCCGTGCCCGAGAGTGTCACCTGCTGGACGCCCTCACGCGCTGCACCGGGCCTCCAGCGCGGACACCGGGTGGGCGAACCGTCCCGAGTGATCGCGCCCGGTGGCGGCTGGGACGGCCGCGGCGGATGTGTCGGTCCTCACACCCGGGGCGACCTGTAACGTCCCGCCGGGGTCACGGCGTGGGTGTGGTGACATCGAAGCTTGGAAGGACAACCTGGTGGGGGAAGCACCCGCGGACTTCTTGGAGTTCGCACACGCCCGCAGCGGTCAGCTGTTCCGCAGCGCTTGCCTGCTGACCGGCGACTGGCACCTGGCGGAGGACCTGGTCCAGGAGACGCTGGCGAAGATGTACCGCTCCTGGCGCCGGATCGACCGCACCCAGCCGCCGGCCGCGTACGCGCACACCGTGCTGGTCCGCACCTTCATCTCCCAGCGGCGCCTCGGCCGTTCCGGGGAGCGGCCGTCCGAGCGCCTCCCGGAGGCCACCGCGCGCCCCGACGACCCCGCGCTGCGGCTGACCCTGGAGGACGGCCTGGCGGCGCTCGGGCCCAAGGACCGGGCCGTGCTGGTGCTGCGGTACTGGGAGGACCGCTCGGTGGAGGACACCGCCCGGGCCCTGCACCTCACCGCGGGCACGGTACGGACCCGCAGCTCGCGGGCACTGCAGCGGCTGAGACAGATCCTCGGCCAGGACTTCGCCGAGCTCAGCAGGCTCTGACGGTGCCGCCCACCCGTCCCCACCCAGACCGAATGGAGAGCACAGTGTCCCCTGACGAGCAGCCCCACCACGGGCTGCACGACGCGATGAGCCAGGCCGCCGAGCGGTTCGGCCCGCACGGCCCCGACCTGGTCGCCCGGGCCGCCGTCCGGGGCCGGCGGCTGCGCCGCATCCGCCACGTCCGGCTGGGCGCCGTCGCCGTACTCGCCGTCGGGGTGGCAGGCCTGGGGGTGAACCAGCTGGCGCCACGTGCTGCGGCCCCGGCCGGGCCGGTCACCGCTTCGGCCACGGCCACCGCGGCGCCGTCGCCCGAGTTCACCCCGCCCGTCGTGCCCCGCTCGGGCCCGGTGGCCGCCCAGCTCGTGGCGATGCTCCCGACCCGGGGCTCCACCACGGTGGTCGACTCCAGCGGCGAGTTCACCGACGGGCGGGTCATCGGCCCTCCCGACCGTGAGCGCCGGGTGGATGTCTCGCTGGTCTACGACGACGGACACGGCAGGGTCGCGATGGCGCTCAACGTCCACGACGTGTCGCAGGCGGTGTTGGCGGGCCGGACCTGCGGTCCGGTCCCGGGGCGGACCTGCGAAGTGCTGGCCGACGGCACGCAGGTGGAGACCGAGCGGCCGCAGGCGGGATCGGCGAGGGGCGGCGCCTGGACGGCGATCGCGATCCGCCCCGACGGTCGTTTCGTCCAGCTCATCGAGTTCGACACCGACGACCTGAGCGGGATCACCCGGGGGCCGGCGACCCGGACCGATGCGGCGCTGTCCGTGGAGGAGTTGAAGGCCGTGGTGCTGAGCACGCACTGGAACAGCTAGGGCTCGGCGGTGGTCGACCCGCTCCAACGCCGGTCGGCGGCGAGCCGGCCGGCCACCGCGCGGTGCGCCGACCGCACCGTTTCCGTCAGCCGGCGCCACCGCAGGAGGTGCGGACCTTCAGGTTCGGCAGCAGCTCGAGGTGGTGCGCGGGCAGCGCGGTGCCCGCCGTGAGCCGGCGCAGGAGGAGTTCCAGGGCGGCGGCGCCGACCGCGCGCTTGGGCGGCGCCACCGCGGTGAGCGGCGGGGCGGCGAGCGCGGCGAACACGTCGTCGTAGGAGATCAGGGCGACGTCGTCCGGCACCCGCAGGCCGCGGACCCGAAGCAGGGGCGGCAGTTGGATGGCGTCCTGGTCGTGGTGGACCAGCACCGCGCGGATGCCCGTCCCGGCGGCCTCGGCGATCCGGTCCGCGACCCACTCCGGGTCGGGGGCGGTCAGCGGCGCGCCGGGGCGCTGCATGTCGAGCACCGGCTGCGGTTCCAGGCCGAGCAGGCGGACGGCCTCGGCGTAGCCGGTGCGGACCCGGTGCGCCGTCCAGGTGTCGCTGCGGCGGCCAGCAGGACGGTCCGGTGGCCGAGGGCACGCAGGTGACGCAGCGCCAGCAGGACGCCGTGCCGGTGGTCGGAGCCGACGGCGTCGAGCTCGGCGCCGGGGCCCGCCGGGTCGGCCTTGCGCTCGACCAGGACGGCCGGGACCGGAAGCTCGGCCAGCCAGTCGTGCTCCTCGGCCCGGTGGCCGGGGTGCCAGTTCGGGGTGAGCAGCAGGCCGTCGACGGCCGACTCCAGCAGGCGCTCGACCTGGGCCCGGTCGTCGCGGGCCTCGTACGGGGCGATGCCGAGCACCAGTCGGGCGCCCGCGGTGGCGGCGGCCGAGCGGGCGCCGGCGATCACCTCGTCGAAGCTGGAGCCGACGGTGGGGACCAGCATCCCGACCACCCGGTCGCGGCTCTCGGCGCGGCTGAATCCTCCGGCGCTGTCCGGGAGGGCGACGGCGCCGTGCGAGCGGTGCAGCCGGCCGGCCTCCGCCAGGGCCGCGACGTCGCGGCGGACGGTCACGGCGGGGATGCCCAGGCGGGCGGCGAGATCGACCACGCGGACCGTGCCGAGGTCGCGGACGACCTCGAAGATGCGCGCCCTGCGTTCCTCGGCCGAGATGGTCATGGCGTCCGCTCCTGCCGTCCGCTCCGCCGGATGGTGTGCCGCGGAGAGTGTCCGATCACCCTTTGTCATTCGATCGAAGTTCGATCCCAGGTCTCAGTGGCCGGCCCCCGGCGCAGGGCGTGCAGCAGCAGCTCCATCTCGCCGGGGGCGCAGCCCAGGAGGACCACCGCGTCCTCGTCCCGGCACTCGGCCACCCGCCAGAACGGCCGGATGCTCTTCGGGTCGGACCTGAGCCGGTCGCGGACCAGCACCACCTCGATCCGGTCCATCGGCAGCTGCCGGGCGATCGAGCCGGTGCCGCTCGACGAGGCCGCCAGCAGCTCCGTCCGGGAGAGGCTGAGCACACCGACGTCCGGCCGGCAGTAAGGCCTGGCGCCGAGCGCGCAGGCCTCGAAGGTGACCACCCGGCCGGCCTCGAAATCGCGCCACTGCCGTCGGCGGCGGCGCCCCCCGATGCCGGGCACCGGCAGCAGCGCGCCCAGCAGCCCGGCCAGCAGATCCTCGATCAAGGCACGTCCCAGGTCGCTCGGAGGTCGGATCCGCCGGCCGCGGATGCGCTCGGCTGCACGATGCTACGCATCCGAGCGACCCGGCACCATCGCGGGTCGGTGAATACGGTGATGGTGCGTCATCTGGGGCGCGGTTGAACGGATCTGTCGTATCGCCGACCGGTCCGGCGGGGGTCCCCGCGTACGCGGGGCGCCCCGCCGGACCGGCGCGTACGGCCCGCTCAGAGCGGGTCGATCCGGCGCAGTTCGCCGTCCTCGAACTCCAGCCACCGCGTGATGCCGAGGCCGCGCAGGAACGGCACGTCGTGACCGGCCACGACCAGCGCGCCCTGGTACCCGGACAGCGCCTGGGTGAGCTGGCGGACGCTCGCCAGGTCCAGGTTGTTGGTCGGCTCGTCGAGCAGCAGGAGCTGCGGCGGCGGCTCGGCGAGCAGCAGCGCGGCCAGCGCGGCACGGAACCGCTCGCCGCCGGAGAGGGTGCCCGCGAGCTGGTCGGCCCGGGCACCCCGGAACAGGAAGCGGGCCAGCCGGGCCCGGATCGCGTTGTCCCCGGCGCGGGGCGCGAACGTCCGGACGTTGCCGACCACGGTCAGCGCGTCGTCGAGCAGGTCGAGCCGCTGCGGGAGGTACCGCAGCGGCACCGGAGTGCCGATCTCGCCCTCCAGTGGGGCGAGCTCGCCCGCGACGGTGCGCAGCAGGGTGGACTTGCCGGAGCCGTTGCGGCCGACCAGGGCGATCCGCTCCGGCCCGCGCAGCTCCAGCTGGATCCTGGCGCCGTGGGCGAGCCGGACCCGGTCCAGGGTGAGCACCGTGCGACCGGCGGGGACGGCGGTGTGCGGCAGGTCGATCCGGATCTCGGCGTCGTCGCGGACCGCCTCCTCGGCGGACACCAGGCGCTCCTTCGCCTCGGTGAGCCGTTCGGTGTGCATGCCGCGCAGCCGTCCGGCGGTCTCCTGGCCCTGCCGCTTGAGCTTGCCGGAGAAGATCTTCGGGTCGTTCCGGGTGACCGAGCGCTTCTTGCCGTAGCTGGCGCTGCGCTCCAGCCGGGTACGGGCCTCGACGAGGTCGCGCTGCTGGCGCCGGACGTCGGCCTCGGCGTTGCGGACCAGCCGCTCGGCGCTCTCCTGCTCGGCCGCCAGGGCCGCCTGGTAGTCACTGAAGTTGCCTCCGTACCAGGTGACTTCGCCGTCCCGGAGGTCGGCGATCCGGTCCACGTGCTCCAGCAGTTCGCGGTCGTGGCTGACGATCAGCATGACGCCCTGCCAGGCGGCCACCGCCTCGTACAGCCGAGCCCGGGCGGCCCGGTCGAGGTTGTTGGTGGGTTCGTCCAGCAGCAGCACGTCCGGGCGGCGCAGCAGCAGGGCGGCCAGGTGGAGCAGGACGGCCTGGCCGCCGGAGAGGTCGCCGACGGTGCGGTCGAGGTCCAGGTGCAGGCCGAGCCGGTCGAGGGTGGCGCGGGCGCGCTCCTCGACGTCCCAGTCGTCGCCGAGGGCGGCGAAGTGCCGCTCGTCGGTGTCGCCGGACTCGATGGCGTGCAGGGCCCGGCGGGCGGCCCGGATGCCGAGCGCCTCGTCCACGCCCTGGTCGGACCGGGTGGTGATGTCCTGCGGCAGGTAGCCGAGTTCGCCGCCGAGCCGGACGGCGCCGGCGGTCGGGGTGAGCTCACCGGCGATCAGCCGGAGCAGGGTGGACTTGCCGGCCCCGTTGAGGCCGATCAGGCCGGTACGGCCGGGGCCCACCGCGAGGTGGAAGCCGTCCAGCACGGTGGTGCCGTCGGGCCACTCGAAGGAGAGGTCGGTGCACAGGACGGAGGAAAGGGGATGTGACATGCAGGCCTCCTGCGGTTGCCGTGGGTGATCGGAGCAACACGGGAGACACCGCTGGTGCGGCACGACGGCACAGAGGGGAGGGGCCCGCGGATCCGGGGCCGGCTCAGCCGAGGTCGCACGCTCACGCCGCACGCCGGGGTCTTCAGGCGCGGGGGGCGGTGTCTCGTGACCTCAGACGAGCAAGGGCCTTCTCCAGACGTGTGGGGCGGAACCGGGCGGACCTCCGCCCGGCGGTTCCACGGTAGGCCGGGGGCTCGGAGCGCCGCAACGGATTAATCCGCGACCCGCCGACCCGTGGCGGCCCCGGGCCGCCCGGAGCCGGACCGCCCGGACCTGGACCGCCCCGACCTGGGCCGGCCGTGGCGCCGACTAGGATCGGGCCATCATGAGTGCCACTCTCGTCGTCAAGGATCTCAGCGCCGGCCACGGCGACCGCACCCTCTTCTCCGGGCTGGACCTGGTGGTCGCCCCGGGCGAGGTGATCGGTCTGGTCGGGGTCAACGGTGCCGGCAAGTCCACCCTGCTGCGGCTGATGGCCGGCCTGGACACGCCCGAGGGCGGCTCGCTGCGGCTCAGCCCGGCGAGCGCCAACGTCGGGCACCTGCCGCAGGAGCCGGAGCGCCGGGAGGGTGAGTCGGTCCGCGACTTCCTGGCCCGCCGCACGGGCGTCGCGGCGGCGCAGGCCGCGCTGGACGAGGCGACCGAGGGCCTGGTCGAGGGCCGGGCGGGCGCCGACGACGCGTACGCGGAGAGCCTGGACCGCTGGCTGGAGCTCGGCGGCGCCGACCTCGACGAGCGGGCCGAGGAGGTGGCCGCCACGCTCGGCCTCAAGGTCGGCCTGGACCTGCCGATGACCGCGCTGTCCGGCGGCCAGGCCGCCCGCGCGGGCCTGGCCTCGCTGCTGCTGTCGCGCTACGACGTCTTCCTCCTGGACGAGCCGACCAACGACCTGGACCTGGACGGCCTGGAGCGGTTGGAGTCCTTCGTCAAGGGCCTGCGCGCGGGCACCGTACTGATCAGCCACGACCGCGAGTTCCTGGCCCGTACGGTGACCCGGGTGGTCGAGCTGGACCTGCACCAGCAGAAGGTCAACGTGTACGGCGGCGGCTACGAGGCGTACCTGGAGGAGCGGGACATCGCCCGTCGGCACGCCCGCGAGGAGTACGACGAGTACGCCGACACCAAGGCCTCGCTGGAGGCCCGCGGCCGGATGCAGCGCAACTGGATGGAGCACGGCGTCCGCAACGCCCGCCGCAAGGGCCCGGACAACGACAAGATCGGCCGGGCGCAGCGGCAGGAGTCGACCGAGAAGCAGGCCTCCAAGGCGCGGCAGACCCAGCGGATGATCGAGCGTCTGGACGTGGTCGAGGAGCCGCGCAAGGAGTGGGAGCTGCGGATGGAGATCGCTTCCGCGCCGCGCTCCGGTTCGGTGGTGGCCACCCTGCGGGGCGCGTCGGTGCGGCGCGGGGAGTTCGCGCTCGGTCCGGTGGACCTGCAGATCGACTGGGCGGACCGGGTCGCGATCACCGGTGCCAACGGCGCGGGCAAGTCCACCCTGCTGGCGGCGCTGCTCGGCCGGCTCGACCTGGACGGCGGCAGCAGCGTGCTGGGCTCGGGCGTGGTGGTCGGCGAGGTCGACCAGGCGCGTGGGCTGTTCCTCGGCGAGGAGCCGCTGCTGGAGGCGTTCGCCGCCGCCGTGCCGGACACCGCCCCGGAGGAGGTCCGTACCCTGCTGGCCAAGTTCGGACTCAAGGCCGCCCATGTGATGCGCCCGGCCGCGACCCTGTCCCCCGGTGAGCGGACCAGGGCGGCGCTCGCCCTACTGCAGGGCCGCGGGGTCAACCTGCTGGTGCTGGACGAGCCGACCAACCACCTGGACCTGCCCGCGATCGAGCAGTTGGAGTCGGCGCTCGCCTCGTACACCGGCACCCTGCTGCTGGTCACCCACGACCGGCGGATGCTGGAGACGGTGACGGTGAACCGGCGGCTGACGGTGGAGAGTGGTCTGGTCCGCGAAGCCTGATTGGACTGGACCCTTTCATCAACGCACCGTCATGTGCTGTGCTGGCTCCCATGGTTGACAGTGCATCGCCGACGGCATACCCGACCGTCGAGCTCCGGCCCATGACGGTGCCGGCCCACGAGGCCGAGGCCCGCGCCAGGTCCTTCCACGACGTGATGGCACAGCGCCGGACCGTCCGCGACTACTCGACCCGACCGATTCCGGACGGGGTGGTGGAGTGGGCGGTCCGGACCGCCTCCACCGCCCCGAGCGGCGCCCATGTGCAGCCCTGGCGGTTCGTCGTGATCACCGATCCGGATCGCAAGCGGCGGCTGCGCGAGGCCGCCGAGGCGGAGGAACGCGAGTTCTACGCCCACCGTGCCTCCGAGGAGTGGCTGGCGGCCCTGGCGCCGATCGGCACCGACTGGCGCAAGCCCTTCCTGGCGGACGCGCCGGCCGTGATCGTGGTCTTCGAGGTGCACAAGGGCCCCGGCTCGCCGCGGCCCTACTACACCAAGGAGTCGGTCGGCATCGCCGTCGGCCTGCTGCTCGCCACCCTGCACCAGGCCGGGCTGGCCACCCTCACCCACACCCCGAGCCCGATGCGCTTCCTCAACGAGGTCTGCGACCGGCCCGCCGAGGAACGCGCCGCGTACGTCATCCCGGTCGGCTATCCGGCGGACGACGCCCGGGTGCCCGACCTCCGTCGCAAGGACCTCGGCGAGGTGCTGGTGAGGCTCTGAAGCCGTCGGGCGCTCTGATTAAATGCGCTGGTCGGAGCAGGTGCGGCCAGGAGATAATCCGGCCATGAGCCGTACCGCCGACACACCTTCACCGTTGCCCACACCCATCACGGACGGCCGTCCGCCCGAGCTGATCCCGCTCCCCGGCGGTGTCTCGCTGCGCCGCCGGCGCGAGGCGGACGGGCCCGGGCTGAACGCGGCCGTCCGCACCAACCTGGCGCACCTGCGCCCGTGGATGCCCTGGGCGAACGAGGCACCGACCCTCCAGCACAGCAACGAGATGTGCCGCGCCGGCGAGGAGGTCTGGGACCAGGGCACCGACTTCATGTTCGTCGCCGGTCTGGACGACCGACCCGGGAGTGTGGTCGGCGCCTTCGGCCTGCACGGGCGGATCGGCCCGGGCGCCCTGGAGATCGGCTACTGGGTCCACGTGGACCACGTCGGCCGGGGTCTGGCCACCGCCGCGGCGCGCGCCCTGACCACGGCCGCCCTGGCCCTTCCCGGCGTCGACCGGGTCGAGATCCACTGCGACCGGTCCAACGCCGCCAGCGCCGCCATCCCGCGCAAGCTCGGCTACCGGCTGGACCGCGTCCAGGACGCCGAGATCACCGCTCCGGCGGAGACCGGCCACAACCTGGTCTGGGTCATGGATCGCTGACCGCACGGCAGGGCTGCCCGGTAGGCCGGGCAGCCCTGCCGCCGGTACGGCCCGCGGTCAGTACCGGTCGCCGACCGGGGCCGGGAGGGCGTCGAGCGCCGCCAGGTCCTCGGCGCCGAGCACCAGGTCCGCGGCGGCCGCGTTGTCGGCCAGGTACCGCGGTGTCTTGGTGCCGGGGATCGGGACCACGTACCGGCCCCGGGCCAGCACCCACGCCAGCGCGACCTGCGCCGGGGTCGCGCCGAGCCGCTCGGCGATCTCCCGGACCTTCTCCACCAGCGCCAGGTTGGCCGCCAGCGCCTCGGGCTGGAAGCGCGGCAGGGTGGCGCGCCAGTCGTCGGCCGGCAGGTCGGCGGCGGAGCCGAAGCGGCCGGCCAGGAAACCGCGGCCGAGCGGGGAGAACGGCAGGAAGGCGATGCCCTGCTCCTCGGTGTACGGCAGCACCTCGGCGAGCGCGTCCCTGGTCCACAGCGAGAGTTCGGACTGTACGGACGCCACCGGGTGGACCGCCTGGGCGCGCCTGATCTCCTCCACCGTCACCTCGGAGAGCCCGATCGCCCGGGCCTTGCCGGCGGCGACGGCCTCGGCGAGGGCGCCCCAGGTCTCCTCGATCGGCACCTCGGGGTCGACCCGGTGCAGCTGGTACAGGTCGACGTGGTCGGTGCCCAGCCGGCGCAGGCTCGCGTCGATCGCCTGCCGGACGTGCTCGGGCCGCCCGTCGCGCCCGACCCTGACGTCCCCGGTGCCGGGCACCAGGCCGACCTTGGTGGCCAGCACGGCCCGCTCGCGGTACTCGCCGGCCAGTGCCTTTCCGACCAGTTCCTCGTTGTCGTACGGCCCGTAGATGTCGGCCGTGTCGATCAGGGTGACCCCGAGGTCGAGCGCCGAGCGGATCACCTCGACCGAGGTCGCGTCGTCGCGCCCGCTCGGGTCGTACGCCCAGGTCATTCCCATGCAGCCGAGGCCGATCGCGCCGATCTGCGGGCCGTCGCTGCCGAGTGTCGTGGTGCGCATCGCTGGAACTCCTTCGGACGGGTCGTCAGTGCGGTTCCCAGCCTGCCCCTTGGAGTGCACTCGAGGTCAAGCCCGGCGTCGTCGGCCGGGGCCACCCGCCCGTGGACTGTGCGGGCCGAGCCGGCCGGTCAGGGGCGCGGGGCTTGAGCAGCATCCGATCGGCCAGTGGCGTCAGCGAGCCGTCGGAGTTCGGGCTCCGTGCCATTGGCCGGTCGGATGCAGGTGGCGTGGTCGGGCCTCGCCTTCGTTCACAAGGACTCGCACAGTCTCGACGAGGGCGACCATGGCCAGTACCGGGTCGAGCAGATGTCTGATCGCGGCGGCCCGGGTCGGCGGCAGCTTCTAGGATCTGTGGCATGGCAACAAGACTCGTGCAGATCAATATGAAGGCCCAGGACGACTCGGTGCTCGGCCGGTTCTGGGCGGAGGCACTGGGCTGGGGTGTCGACAGCGAGGGACCCGGCGTGACCAACCTCGAACCCGTGGGCTTCGCCTACCCCGACCCCGTGGCCGTCTGCATCGACATCATCGCCCGCCCGGAACTCAAGACGGTGAAGAACCGGGTGCACCTTGATCTGGCCACCACCTCGACCGCCCATCAGGCGGAGTTGGTCGCGCGCCTGAAGGATCTCGGCGCGACGCTCGCCGACGTGGGTCAGGGCGACGTCCCCTGGACGGTCATGGCCGACCCGGAGGGCAACGAGTTCTGCGTCCTGGAGCCCCGTCCGATCTACCAGGACACCGGACCGATCGCCGCGGTGGTGGTCGACTGCACCGACCCACGAGGGATGGCCCGGTTCTGGGACGAGGCGATGGACTGGACGCTGCACGAGGTCACCGACGACCACGCGACCATGCGTTCCGCCGTAGGCGTCGGCCCCTACCTGGAGTTCGTCCGCACCCCCGACACCAAGAGCGTGTGGAACCGCGTCCACCTCGACGTCCGCCCCTACCCCGGTGACGACCTGGCAGCAGAGGAAGCCCGACTGCGCGCCCTGGGCGCCACCGACCCCGGTATCGACCAGTCCGCAATCTCCTGGACGGTTCTGGCCGACCCGGAAGGCAACGAGTTCTGCCTCCTGGCCCCTCGCTGACCTTGGGCAATCGCTCCGGCCGAGCCGGTTTCGGGTCGGCGGCGCAGACCAGGTGGCGTCAGTGCGTGGCGCCGGGGACGGGGATGGTGTCCCGGTGATCCAGCGCGCGTCATCGGGCTGCAGAAAGGCCAGGATCGGGCCGTAGTCGTCGCCGGTGCCGGTACGGCCCCGGCGCCTACGGCGGCGCTGCGCGCCGGCCCTCGGCCACCATGGACAGTCAGCCCCGCCCCTGGAACTGGCTGTCCATGGTGGCCGCCCTTGTGGCGCCCGGTCGCAGGTAGTCGCGCGCCAGGCAGTGCACGCAGCCGGGTTCGCGGAACCAGCGCAGGACCAGGACCGCCCGGCGGAACGGGCCGAGTGCCCGGCTGCCGCGCGGGGTGCCGATCCTGTCCTACGAGGGGCTTCACGTGCGTCTGCGGTCGGGTGTGGTCCGTCCGACTCGCCTTCGCCAGGCGGTAGTTCACACCGCCTCGCGCAGATCATTTCCCTGAGAGAACGTCACTGGCCGGCCCGTTCTTCGGAGGGCTCGGCGGACGAGCCGGCTAACGCGCCACGCGGTAGCGGAGGTAGACGACTCTCGAGCTGAAGGTGCGGGTCTCGACGAGTTCGAGATCCACCCGGCGCTCGCGTTGGGGAAAGAACGGAATGCCACCGCCGACCAGCACCGGGTGGACCATGGCCCGGTACTCGTCGATCAGACCCAACGCGGCCGCCTCGGCGGCGAGAGTCGCGCCGCCGATCGCGATGTCGCCCTCCCCCGGCTCGGCTCGCAACCGCTCGATCTCCTCCGCCAGGCCGCCGGAGGCCAGGCGGGCATGGCCCTGCACCGCCGACAGCGTGGTCGAGAACACCACCTTCGGGAGCGGCTTCCAGAGCGCGGCCCACTCGAGCATTGAGTCGTCAAGCGATGGATCCTGGTCGGCGGTCTCCCAGTACAGCATCGTCTCGTACAGCCGTCGTCCCAACAGGTGGACGCCGACCTCTCGAATCTCGTCGATCCAGAAGCGAAAGACCTCCTCGTCTGGCACCGTCCAGTCGAAGCCGCCGTCCGGCCCGACGATGTAGCCGTCAAGTGAGACGCCCATCGAATAGGTCACGCTGCGCATCAGAAGTCCTCCTCGGTAACGAGTTCCACGGTACGACCGCCGGACGCCGCAGACCCATCGCGGCTCGCGGGACCCCCTGGGCCGAGTCGGCACGGCGACCTTAAAACGGGCGTAAACGCTCCCCGGGTTCTTGACGTGCCCACATGGTCTAGTCCACATTTCCTCAGGACGGCACCGCCCGACCCGGCTCCGCGCACACCGCACCCGCCGCCCCACGGCGGGTGGTTCAGGACCCCCACGCCGCCAGCGCACCCGCGCCTCCCCACGACCGGCGCGGGCGCCCTGGCACCGTCCCGAAAGGCACCCCCATGCCACGCGCCGCGCTCCCCCGCCACGCCGCCGGCCGGCGGTCCAGACTCGTCCCCCTGCTGTGTGCCGCCGCCCTCGCGGGCGGCGCCGTGGCCGGCCTCGCCGGCGGCGCCGACGCCGCCGACACCAACCTGCTGGCCGACCCCGGCCTGGAGAGCGGCGCACTGGGCGCCTGGACCTGCACCGGCGGCACCGCAGCGGTGGTCGACTCGCCGGTGCACAGCGGCTCGCACGCCCTGCGCGGCACGCCCGGCAACAGCACCACCGCGCAGTGCAGCCAGACCGTCGCCGTCAGGCCCAACACCAGGTACGCACTGAGCGCCTGGGTCCAGGGCCAGTACGTCTACCTCGGCGCGACCGGCAGCGGGGTCACCGACCCGGCGGTCTGGACCCCCGGCGGCAGCAGCTGGCAGCAGCTCTCCACCAGCTTCACCACCGGCGCGGCCACCACCAGCGTGACCGTCTACCTGCACGGCTGGTACGGGCTGGGCGCCTATCTGGCCGACGACGTGGCGCTCAGCGGCCCCGGCGGCACCCCGACCCCGACCCCGACCCCGACGCCCACAGCCACAGCCACACCCACGCCCACACCCACCACGAGCCCGACCCAGAGCACACCGCCACCCGGCGTCGCGGTGCCCGTCGCGCCGTACGTGGACCTCGGCGCCTGGCCCACGCCGGTGCTCACCGACATGGCGGCGGCCGGCCGGCTCAAGTCCTTCACGCTGGCCTTCGTCACCTCGGTCGGCTGCAAGGCGAGCTGGTTCAACGCCTACGACCCGAAGGCCGGTTGGGGCAAGGATCAGATCGACGCGATCCGGGCCGCCGGCGGCGACGTCAAGCTCTCCTTCGGCGGTGCGTCCGGCACCGAGCTCGCCCAGGCCTGCACGACGGTGGACTCGCTCTTCAACGAGTACGACGCCGTGGTCAGGGCCTACAACCTCGGCTACGTCGACTTCGACATCGAGGGCGCGGCCGTGGTCGACACCGCCGCCAACGACCGCCGTTCGGCCGCCCTGGCCAAGCTGCAGAAGGCCCACCCCGGCCTGAAGGTCTCGCTGACCCTGCCGGTCCTCCCGGAGGGCCTGACCGCCGACGGCGTGGCCGTGGTGCGCTCCGCCCGGGACGCCGGGGTGGCCGTGGACGTGGTCAATGTGATGGCGATGGACTACAACCGGCCGTCCACCGACTACGGGGACGACGCCGTCCAGGCCGCGCAGAGCACCCACGACCAGCTGAAGGCGCTCTACCCGGCCAGGACCGACGCCCAGCTGTGGGCGATGACCGCCGTCACCCCGATGCTCGGCGAGAACGACGACCACGGCGTCTACAACCAGGGCGACGCCCAGCAGTTGGTGGCCTTCGCCAAACAGCACCACCTGGGCATGCTGGGCTTCTGGGAGATGACCCGGGACGCCGCCGCCTGCACCGGCCCGCTCTACAAGTGCACCAACATCGCCCAGACGCCGTACGAGTTCTCGAAGATCTTCGCCGGCTACACCGGCTGACGCCGCCCCGCAGACCCCCGTCCGGTGGATCCCCACGCTCCACCGGACGGACCCTCCCCCGCCGGAGCCCGGATCGCCCTAAAGGACGTCCGCGGCAAGCAGTGGTTCACCAGCAGGACCGACGACTTCCCCAACCTCGCGCTGTTCCGCGCCCTGGTCGGCCGGCTGCACACCGAGTACGCGCCCGGCTGATCCCCGGCCGCGGCCTCGGCCGGCTCCGGCGGCCGCAGCCGCCTCGGTCCGGAGCCCCCTCAGTCCGCGGCGATCCGGACCGCGAAGCCGGCCAGCGCCGTGCCCATCGCGTACCGGTGCAGGCGCTGCCAGAGCGGGCGGCGGTCGAAGAAGCCCGACACCGAGGCGGCGGTCACCACGAAGAAGGCGTTGCCGAGCAGGCCGACCACGATCTGGGTCAGCCCCAGCACCAGGCTCTGCAGCGCGACATGGCCGCGCTGCGGGTCGACGAACTGCGGCAGCAACGACACGTAGAGGATCGCGAGCTTGGGATTGAGCAGGCAGGTGAGCAGGCCCATCAGGAACAGCCTGCGCGGCCGGTCGGGCGCCAGCTCCCGGGTCGCGAACACGGACCGGCCGGACGGCCGCACAGCCTTCCAGGCCAGCCAGAGCAGGTAGCCGGCGCCCGCGACCTTGAGCGCGACGTACAGCTCGGGCACCAGCGCGAACACGGCGGAGATCCCGGCGGTGGCCGCCAGCAGGTAGAACAGGAAGCCGGCTCCGACCCCGCAGAGCGAGATCAGCCCGGCCCGGCGGCCCTGGGACACCGAGCGGGACACCAGGTAGATCATGTTCGGTCCGGGGGTGAGCACCATGCCGGTCGCCACCGCCGCCATACCCGCTATCGCCGCCGGATCCAGCACACCCGCCCCGTTCCTGATCATTCGCCCACGCAACGCCCAGACGGTAGCACCCGGCATCGGGAAGGGCCGCGATTATCCGCTTCCCGGCCTCGCGATCAGGGCGTTAGCATCCCTGTCAGCCCCCGGGCGTGGGCGCAGAGGCAGACGCCGCCGCGACGGCATCGCGGAGCACGCCGGTTCGAATCCGGCCCCCGGGAGGCACCATGGGCCTCGTAGCACAGCGGCAGGCGCACCGCCCCGCACGGGCGGGACACGCCGGCTGGACTCCGGCCGGGCCCGCACCAGGACGACGGTCGGAGGGGTTGTGCCGCAGTACCCGGCGCCGGACGAGGCGGAACTCGAGGCGTACGCCGAGACGGTGGGGCGGCTGCGCCGGCTTGCCGCGGACCACCCCGTGCGGCTGCACGCCGAGAAGATCGCCGAGTCCTTCGTCCGGGAGGGCCGCCGCAGCCGCCGTCAGACCGGCCGTGACGCCCGCACCCGGGGCGATGCCGAACTGCTCGCCGCCACCGCGACCGGCGCGATCGACCGGCGCGAGGACGCCCCGCTCGTCCGGCCCGCGCGGGCGGCACCGCTCGGCGAACTCAGCCGGGCCCGTCGCTGCTATGTCTGCAAGTCGACATACCGTCAGGTGGACGGTTTCTACCACATGCTCTGCCCCGGCTGCTCGGCCGACAACACCGCCCGGCGGGGGCTGGCCACCGATCTGCGGGGCCGGCGGGCCCTGGTCACCGGCGGCCGGGTCAAGATCGGCTTCCAGCTCGCCCTGATGATGCTCCGGGACGGCGCCGAACTGATCGTCACCAGCCGTTTCCCGCACGACACCGTGCGCCGGTTCCGGGCCACCCTCGGCAGCGAGCGCTGGCTGGACCGGCTCACCGTGGTCGGCATCGACCTGCGCGACCCGCGGCAGGTGCTCGGCCTGTGCGAACGGCTGCGCGCCGACGGCCGGCCGCTGGACATCCTGGTCAACAACGCCGCCCAGACCCTGCGCCGCCCACCCGAGTCGTACGCCCTGCTGGCGGCCGGCGAGCACGGGGAACTCCCGCGCGGCTGCACGGTCGCGCATGCCCCGGGCTTCCGGCCGATGCCGGCCCTCACCGCCGCCTGGCCGGTCACCGGGCTGGCCCCGACCCTGCCGTCCGGCGAGGTGCTGGCGCTGGCCGACGAGGCCGGGCTGCTGCCCGACACCGCCGCCGACAACTCCTGGTCCGCCACGCTCGGCGGCCTCGACCCGGCCGAGGTGCTGGAGACCCAGCTGGTCAACGCGCTCGCCCCGGCGCTGCTCTGCGACCGTCTGCTGCCGCTGCTGCTGGCCTCGCCGCACGCCGCCCGCTACATCGTCAACGTCACCGCCGTGGAGGGGCGGTTCGCCGTCCGCAACAAGACCGCGGGCCACCCGCACACCAACATGGCCAAGGCCGCGCTGAACATGCTGACCCGCACCAGCGCCACCGAACTGGCCCGTCAGGGCGTGCACATGTGCGCGGTCGACACCGGCTGGGTGACCGACGAGAACCCGGCCCCGAAGAAGTCCCGGATCGCCGGCACCGGCTTCCGCACCCCGCTCGACATCGTCGACGGCGCGGCCCGGGTCTACGACCCGATCGTCCGCGGCGAGGCCGGATCCCCCGTCTCCGGCGTCTTCCTGAAGGACTACCGGGAAGCCGCCTGGTGACCCGGTAGAGTCGCCCTCCGGGCGGGGCCGTAGCGCAGAGGCAGGCGCAGCGGTCTCCAGAACCGCGAACGCCGGTTCGAATCCGGTCGGCCCCGCCTCCGGCTCCGGGCCCGCTCACCGGCGGGAGGCGGCGAAGACCTCCATCCAGTACCGCTGGTGGTCCTCCGAGGCCCCGACCAGGTAGGTGGAGCGGAGCTTGGGCGGAAGCAGTGCCACCAGCCGGGTGACCGCCGCCCGGTGCCTGCGCAGCTGGGAGAGTTCGGCGTTGGCGATGGCCTGGTGGACCAGGTCGGTGTCGTTGGCCCCCTCGGTGGACTGCTCGGCCGCGCTCCGCAGCCGGGCCTCCCAGGCGGGAAGTTCCCGGGCGATCTCCCGCAGACCGGTGGCCCGGCGGCCGGCGAGGCGGTCGAGCTGGGCGGTGAGCGGCACCGGGGCGTACTCCCCGTCGCCGAGGTAGACCGTGCCCATCTCCAGGGGCAGGCCGCGCCCGTGGAGTTTGATGAGGCGTTCCATGGTGCGCTTGCTGATCCAGGCCCGGCCGTCCTCGTCGAGGTCGTTCTTCCACCACTCCAGGACGGTCTCCGCGACGGTGCCGTAGCGGGCGATCAGCCACTCGTTGGCCGGGATGTCGGCCGGGTCGATCCGGAGGGAGACGGTGAACCGGGTGGCCTGGGCGATGTTGTTGCGGGCGACCTGGAGCTTGCGGCCGAGGTGGTAGGGCGGATTCTGGAGGCGACGGCCGCCCGGGCAGGCTGCGCACCCGCTCCGGCGACGGACCGGTGAGGGCGCGCCGCACCCTCCGGTCGGCGGGGCCACCGAACCGCAGGCCCTCCGCCACGTCCCACTTCAGTCCGGCCAGCAGCTCCGCCATCCCGTACAGGATCCGGTTGACCTCGGGGTCGTCGGCCTGGAGCAGCCAGTACCGGACGGACGCCGGGGCCTCCCGGACGGCCTGCCGGAAGCGGCCGTCCGGTGTGCTGGGCGGCCACGGTCCGACCGGGCCGCCCGCGGGTCGATCCCCAGCCGCGCGCAGACCCGCTCCCGGGCCCCCGGTCCCGTCCGGCGCAGCAGGAACCGGACCGCCTCGGCGGTCGCCTCGTCCAGTGCCATGATCCGCCCCACCCCTGTCGCTGCGGCACATGATGCCAGGTCGTCCCGGGTCGGCCGGACGATTATCGGGGCCGGCCGGCCGCGGGCTCACCGGCCCTCGGCGGAATGAGTCGCACACATCCGTGGGCATGAATTCCACCGTGGAACGCGCACGGGAGGATTACGATCAATCGATGACGGACACAACCGACAGAGCAGGGGAACTCGCGGACCTCGCGGCCCGGTTCCCGAACCTGCACGCGCCCCAGCGCTGGGCCTGGGGCGGGATCGACGCCCAGTTCTCGGCGGAGCTGCCGCCCGATCAGTTGATCACCAACATCCACCTGGTGGGCTTCGCCGACGGCGGGGTGGTGCTCTGCCGCGACGTGCGCGGCCACTGGTTCCTGCCCGGCGGTACCCGGGAGGCAGCCGAGAGCATCGAGTGCTGCCTGGTCCGCGAGTTGCGCGAGGAGGCGGGCGCGCGGCTGGTCGGACCGCCGGTGTGGATCGGTGCGCACCGGGCCGTCACGGACACCCCGGAGCCGTACCGCCCGTGGCAGCCGCACCCGGAGAAGGCCTGGCTGTGGGGCTGGGCCGAGGTGGAGGTGGACTCCTCCCCGACCAACCCGGACGACGGCGAGCAGGTCGTCGAGGTCCGGGCGGTGCCGCCGGCCGAGGCGCGGCTGCTGCTGGAGCACGGCCGGGAGGCGTGGTGGGGCGAACTGGTCGACCTGGCCGTGGAGTCCCGCACCCGGGCCGCCTGAACCGCTCCGGGGCCGGTCCGGACGGGGCGCCCCGGGCCGGCAGCGAAGGAACGCCCCGAAGGAGCCGGAGAAGGTCCTGCGGTCCCGGGGCCCGCGCCTGACGCATCGAGAGATCCGGGCCCCCTCCGCTCATCCGGTACGCGGTCATCCCCCGATCTGCCGGACGGCGCGACCCGAGCCCCGGGGCCCCCGGCCGGCCCACACTGCGAGCCTGCCCGCCCGGAAGCCTGCGGCGCCGTCCCGGGCCGGGCGTACCTCCCGCCATGGTCCAACGGCCGGCTCCGGAACGGGCCCAGGGGGGCCGGAGCGCCGCCGGACGAACCGATCTACGGGAGTGCGAAGCCGAGCGCCCGGTCGAAGACCGGGATCAGGCAGCGCCCCTCGCTGCAGGCGCCGTAGCTGACCACCGCCTCGGCCCGGGCCTCGCCGGTCCGGTGCACGGGCAGGGTGAGCGTCACCGGGCCGTCGGGGTAGACCGGCAGTTCGACGTCGAGCCCGGCCGGGCTGACGGTGCGCAGCGGCCGGTCGGCCGTCGGCGCCCCGTCCGCGGCCAGTCCGCCGCGGACGGCGAGCCGGGTCGGGATGCCGAGCCCCGAGACGCCGCCGGCCGGCAGGTCGACGCTGTAGAGGTGGAAACCGGACTCCTGCGGGCGGAAGGTGACGCGCAGTCGCTCCGCTCCGCCGGTGTCCCGGTCCAGCCGGACCGCGACGCTGACACCGTTGCCCTCGAACTCGGCGGCGGGCGGGGCCCCGACGTCGCCCTGCCCCGCGCAGCCGGCCGCGGCGACCAGCAGCAGGGCCACCGCGCCGGCGGCCCGCCGCGGCCGGTGGGTCACTTGGCGGCCCAGCGGTTCAGGAACTGGGCGACGGCGGGCGGCTTCATCGTCCGCGCGTTGGCGAACGCCCCGTCGTCGGTGGCGGTCAGGACCGTTCCGTCCGGATCGAGCACCACCAGGGCGGGGATGCCGCTGGTCTGCAGATCGACGTACTGGCGGGCGAGTTCGAGGTTGTGGTCGAACTTCCCGAGGTCGACGGCGACGACGCGGTACTTCTCCCGCAGCACCGGCTCCACCTCGGGCGAGCGGAACAGCCTCTCCAGCACCTTGCAGTCGGGGCACCAGTCCGCGCCGAAGTCGACGAGCACCCGGCGGTGGTCCCCGGCGGACAGTGCGAGCGCTGCCTTGATGTCGGCCGCCGCGTCACGGCTCGGGTCGTAGCCGGCGGGGAGCGCCGGACCGGTCGGGGTACCGGACGCGGACGGAGCCGCTGCGGGCGCGGACGCGGCGGGCCCGGAGGCGGCCGGGGACGCCGTGGCCGTCCCGCTCGACGCGTCGACGCCACCGGTCGAGGCGCACCCCGCAGTCAGCAGGGCGCCGATGAGCGTCGTGGTGAACAGGGCACGGCTGCGCCGCATGTGGTTCCTCCCCGGGAGCGACTTGATCAACGGAGGATAGCCCAGGTCAGCGGTGGTGCTTCGGGCACCCCCGCGGCGCGGGCCCGCAGCGGCCGGGGTGCTTTTCGCCCGCGCGGGAACGGAGGGCCGCCGGGACCACCGACGCCCCGTACGGCTGCCCCAGAGCCGTCGGGGACCGGGCGAGCGGGCCGGGCAGGCCGTCCGGACACGCCTGCGGGCCGCGGTGGGAGCAACAGGTGCGTTGCCCCCCCCGCGGCCCGGAGGTGTTCGCTACTTCGTCAGACCGGCGCGGCGCAGCGCGTCGGCCATCGCGCTGTTGGCGGCCGGGGGCTGGTTGCCGCCGGAGCGGCGGTCCTGGCGGGGAGGCCGGGGGCCGCGGTCGCCGCCGCGGTCACCCCGGTCGCCGCGGTCGCGTCGGCCGCCGCCCTCGCCGCCGGGGCGGCCGACCTCGTCGTCGAGGCGCAGGGTCAGGCCGATCCGCTTGCGCGGAACGTCGACCGTGGTGACCCGGACCCGCACGATGTCGCCGGGCTTGACCACCTCGCGCGGGTCCTTGACGAAGTTCTTGGACAGCGCGGAGACGTGCACCAGGCCGTCCTGGTGGACGCCGACGTCGACGAAGGCGCCGAAGGCGGCGACGTTGGTGACCACGCCCTCCAGGATCATGCCGACCTCCAGGTCGCCGATCTTGTCGACACCCTCCTTGAAGACGGCGGTCTGGAAGGCCGGACGCGGATCGCGGCCGGGCTTGTCGAGCTCGCCGAGGATGTCCGTGACGGTCGGCACGCCGAAGGTGTCGTCCGCGAAGTCCGACGGGCGCAGCGCCCGCAGCGCGGCGCCGTTGCCGATCAGCGACCGCAGGTCGCCGCCGGTGGCGGTGAGGATCCGGCGGACCACCGGGTAGGCCTCCGGGTGCACGGCCGAGGCGTCCAACGGGTCGTCGCCGTCGGGGATCCGCAGGAAGCCCGCGCACTGTTCGAACGCCTTGGGGCCGAGCCGGGCCACGTCCTTGAGCGCCTTGCGGGTCCGGAACGGGCCGTTGGTGTCGCGGTGCGCCACGATGTTGTCGGCGAGCGTCCCGGTGATGCCGGAGACCCGGGTGAGCAGTGGCGCGGAGGCGGTGTTGACGTCCACGCCGACCGCGTTGACGCAGTCCTCGACCACCGCGTCCAGCGAGCGGGAGAGCTTGAGTTCGCTGAGGTCGTGCTGGTACTGGCCGACGCCGATCGACTTGGGGTCGATCTTGACCAGTTCGGCCAGCGGGTCCTGCAGCCGGCGGGCGATGGAGACCGCGCCGCGGATGGAGACGTCCAGCTCGGGCAGTTCCTGGGAGGCGAAGGCCGAGGCGGAGTAGACCGACGCACCGGCCTCGGAGACCATCACCTTGGTCAGGCCCAGGTCCGGGTGGCGGGTGATCAGGTCGGCGGCGAGCTTGTCGGTCTCGCGGGAGGCGGTGCCGTTGCCGATCGCGACCAGGTCGACCCGGTGCTTCCTGGCGAGGGCGGCCAGGGTGGCGACCGCCGCGTCCCACTTGTTGGCGGGCTGGTGCGGGTAGATCGTGTCGTATGCGACGACCTTGCCGGTGGCGTCCACGATCGCGACCTTGACGCCGGTGCGGAAACCCGGATCCAGGCCCATGGTGGCGCGGGTGCCGGCCGGGGCGGCGAGCAGCAGGTCGCGCAGGTTGGCGGCGAAGACGCGGACGGCCTCGTCCTCGGCCTCCTGGCGCAGCCGGGTGCGCAGGTCGATGCCGAGCCGGACCAGGATGCGGGTGCGCCAGGCCCAGCGGACGGTGTCGGTGAGCCACTTGTCGCCCGGGCGGCCGCGGTCGGCGATGGCGAAGCGGGCGGCGATCCGCTGCTCGTAGTCGTTCTCGCCGGGCAGGTCGCCGTCCTCGCCGTCGGAGGGCGACAGCTCCAGGTCGAGGATCTCCTCCTTCTCGCCGCGCAGCATGGCCAGGATGCGGTGCGAGGGGAGCTTGGTGTAGGGCTCGGCGAACGCGAAGTAGTCGGCGAACTTGGCGCCGTCCTGCTCCTTGCCGTCGCGGACCTTGGCGACCAGGCGGCCGCGGGTCCACATCCGCTCACGCAGCGAGCCGACCAGGTCGGCGTCCTCGCCGAAGCGCTCGACCAGGATGGACCGGGCGCCGTCCAGCGCGGCGGCGGTGTCGGCCACCGACTCGTTCAGGTAGCCGGCGGCGAGCTGCTGCGGGTCCCGGGACGGGTCGGCGAGCAGGGCGTCGGCGAGCGGTTCCAGGCCGGCCTCGCGGGCGATCTGCGCCTTGGTGCGCCGCTTGGGCTTGAACGGGAGGTAGATGTCCTCCAGCCGGGCCTTGGAGTCGGCGGCCAGGATCTGGGCGCGCAGGGTGTCGTCCAGCTTGCCCTGGGCCTCGACGGACTCCAGGACGGCCGTGCGGCGCTCCTCCAGCTCGCGCAGGTAGCGCAGCCGCTCCTCCAGGGTGCGCAGCTGGGCGTCGTCCAGTGCCCCGGTCGCCTCCTTGCGGTAGCGGGCGATGAAGGGCACGGTCGAGCCGCCGTCGAGCAGGTCGACGGCCGCCTTCACCTGCCCCTCGCGGACGCCCAGCTCTTCGGCGATCTTGCGTTCGACTGGCATGGTCACGAAGCCGGTCACCTTCTCCTGAGTTCCCTCGCGGGAGTTCCCTCGCGGGTTTCGCCCTGCGTTCTGTTCGCCCTGCATTCTGGCAGGTGCGCGCCCGGAATCAGGCCCGTCCGGGCCCGGTCGCGGGTGCGTGGCGCGCGGGTTCGGCGGCTGCGGACGGGCCGCCTCCGGGCTCTCGGCGGAAAAAATACGGTCGGACGATGCGACCGGACCGGCCGCCCGTCCCGTATGGAGTGGGCGGGACCCGTACCGAAGCGGGTCGCGCCAGGACCGTGCACGAGAGCCGCGCGGGGACACCGGAGGAAGCAGCTGTGATCGAGGACTTCCGCGACAGCCTGAACGAGGAGCTGTCCGGGCTCGCCGAACCGCCGCTGGGAGACCTGGTGGGTACGGCCGCGCGCCGCGGCCGCAGCAGGGTCCGCCGGAACAGAGTGGTCGGTGCGGCCGCCGGGTCGGTCGTCGCCGTCGCCGCCGTCACCGCCCTGCTGCTCGGCCCGCTGGGAGCGGGGCGGGTGCACACCCCGCCGGTCGCGGCCGGCGGGACGTCCACCGGCCCGACGGTTGCACCGCCGACCGCCCCCGCGACCGCCCCTCCGACCGGAGCGGCAGCCGGACCGGACGCCGACGCGTCCGGCGGCCCGCCGACCGAGGAGCCCGTCGTCCAGCCGGTGAACGTCACCGCCACCGCCGTACTCGCCGCCGTCCTCGACGCGCTGCCGGTCGGGAAGACCGACCACTACGCGGTGAACCCTCCGGTCCTGGGCGCCCAGGTCTATCTGAACACCGGCCGCGGCGCCGGTCTGATCCGGGTCTTCGTCGGCACCTCGCCCGCCGACCTCTCGGCCTGCGGCAGCCCGTCCAAGCCGGGCTCCGCCGAGCGGCGCACCTGCTTCGCCGACCGCCGCGGCCAGTCGACGATCGTGGACACCGACGTCGAGGGCAACTGCCTCTCCAGCACCTCGGTGATCAGCGCGCGTGAGGACGGCACGACCGTCCACGTCGTCCTCGGCACCTGCCTCGCCTGGGACGGCACCGCCAACCCGCCCGGCGTCCCGGCGCTGACCGTCGACCAGGCGGTGGAACTGGCCGGCGACCCGTCGATCGGCGCCCGGATGGACCCGGACTTCGTCCAGGTGGCCGACAAGCGCTTCCCCGCGCTGCCGTCCTTCCGCTGACGCACCGCCACGGCCACCGCCGCCCCGCGCCGCGCGCGGACCGCGGCACCAGATCTCAGGAACCAACACCCGACCGGGGGGACCGAACGGTGCGCGACGACGCCGAGTTCACCGCATTCGCCGAGGCAGCCGCGCTGCGCCTGCGCCAGATCGCCTACCTGATGTGCCGCGACTGGCACCTCGCCCAGGACCTGACGCAGACCACGCTCACCAAGATGTACGTCGCCTGGAACCGGGTCAACCGCGGGGACGGCGACCCGTTCATCTACGCCCGCAAGATCCTGCTCAACGCACTGATCGACCACCGGCGCCGGCGCAGCAGCAGCGAACTGACGGCCGACCAGCTGCCCGAGGCCGCCCGGGCGGCGGACCCGACCGACGTCCGGCTGACGCTGCTCGGCGCGCTCGCCCTGCTGCCCCGCCGCAGCCGTGCGATCGTCCTGCTGCGCTACTGGGAGGACCACAGCGTGGCGGTCACCGCGGAGATCCTCGGCGTCAAGCCCTCGGTGGTGAAGTCCCAGAGCATGCGCGCGCTCGCCACACTCCGGGAACACCTCGGCGAGGACCGGGAGTTGCTCTTCGGCTGAGGGTCCGCCGTGCAGCTTCCCGGAGCGCGTGGCGCCCCGGTCCCACGGCGCCGGAGTCCGGTCCCGGAATTCCCCTCGTCCGTACCCACCCCGGCGGACTACGGTCGGGCGCATGAACCGATCCGACTACGTGTCCGCCCTCCGTTCCGAGGGCGCCCGGCTGGCCTCGGCCGCGGCCGGCTCGCTCGCCCGGCCCGTGCCCAGCTGCCCGGGCTGGAACGTCGCCGACCTGCTCGTCCACACCGGCGAGGTGTACGCGTTCTGGTCCCTGATCGCCTCCGGCGAGCTGACCGACCCGGAGAAGTACGAGGAGCCCGCGCGGCCCGCCGACGACCGGCTGGAGTCCTGGTTCGGCGAACGGCTGGAGCAGCTCGCGGCCGTCCTGGAACAGCTGGAGCCGACCGAGCCGCGCTGGAGCTGGGCACCGCGCCGGGACGCCGGCTTCATCCAGCGCCGGATGGCCCAGGAGACGGCCGTGCACTGCCAGGACGCGCTGCTCGCGGCGGGGCGGACCGAGCCGGTCGACCGGGCCCTGGCGGTGGACGGCATCGACGAGTTCCTCACGCTGTTCGGCGCGCGGACCGTCCCCGCCGGGCTGCCGGCGGCCGGGGTGCACCTGCACGCCACGGACGGGGACGGCGAGTGGACGGTCCGCCCGGCCGACGACGGCGCCTGGCAGGTGGTGGCGGAGCACGGCAAGGGCGCAGCCGCCGTCCGCGGCACCGCCTCCGACCTGCTGCTGTGGCTGTGGAACCGGCGCGGCCAGGAGAGCCTGGAAGTCTTCGGCGACGCCGAGGTGCTGGCGCTGTTCCGCTCCGGGTACGTCCGCGGCTGATCCCCCGCCCGCCGCGGCCGGGCGGCTACCAGACCGGCCGCAGCCGCCCGGACGGCGCCAGCCTCAGCAGGTCGTCGCGCAGCTCGCGCAGGCGCTGCTCGCCGAGCACACCGGCCCACGGCCGGACGGCCTCGGCCGAGGCCTCTTCGGCCGCGCGGGTGCAGGCCCGGCCGCGCTCGGTCAGCACGACGAGCCGGGCCCGGGCGTCGTCCGGATGCGGCCGCCGTTCCACGTACCCCTTGCGGACCAGTTCCTCCACCATCTGGCTGGCCGCCTGCTTGGTCACGCCCAGGTGCTCGGCCAGCTCGCCGACGCTCGCCCCGGCCGGGGCGAGCCGGGCGAAGGCGTAGCCGTGCGCGGGCCGCAGGTCCTCGAAGCCACGGGCCCGGACGCCCTCGTCGATGCTGCGCACGAGGTCGGCCGCGAGGCCCAGGAGCAGCGGCGGAAGGCTGAGGGCGACGGTCTGGTCCATGGCAGAAGTCTGCCAGTCGGGATTCCACCGGGTTGACATATTCGTCAATCCGCTTGACCATATAGTCAAGTTACTTGTCTTTCATGTCGCGAGGAGACCGCCGTGCCGATCATCCGATCCACCGAGCCCACCATCCACGAGACCCACGGGGCCCGCTTCGTCTCGTACGCGTCCACCGCCACCGGGAGCACCGAACTCAGCGCCTGGCGCGTGGAACTGGACGCCGGAACCACCGGGGTGGAGCACACCGTCTCCCGGGAGGAGGTGTTCCTCGTCCTCACCGGCGCACCGGTCCTCGCCCTCGACGGCGCGCAGGCCGTCCTCACCCCCGGCGACACCGCCGTCGCCCCCGCGGGCACCCGGCTGTGCATCCACACCACCGACCACCCCGCCACCCTCTGGGTCACCACCAGCACCGGCCTGACGGCCACCCTGCCCGACGGCTCGGTGATCGCCCCACCGTGGGCCTCCTGACACCCACCGCCCGGGGTGTCGTCGCTCCGGCCTCCGGCCCGACCTGGGCGGCAGGCTCATCCGGCGAGTTCTCCGAGCCGGGTCCGCAGGGCTCCCTCCAGTTCGAGGTTGTCGCCCCGGGTGGTGGACTGCAGCAGCTCGGTGATGACAACCAGCTCGGCGAACCGTCCGCTGCGGCTGTCGAGGAGGTACCCGAGACGCTCGCGGATCCGGGCGGCGGTTTCGGGGACGAGGAGGCTGTAGGCGTACAGGAGGGCGGCGTCGTAGCCGGCGGGTGCGGCGCCCCAGCCTTCCCAGTCGAGGATGGCGAGCCGGGGACGGGTGAGGTTGGCCCAGTGCAGGTCACCGTGGGCGGTGGACCAGGCGGGGGCGGCGGTGTCGACGGCGATGCCCAGGTACTTCGGCATGGCTCTGTCCAGGTATGCCTGGCGGACGGCCACCCGGTCACTGGGCACGGCGGCGATGGCGTCGAGTGCGGTGCTGAGGCCGTCCCACCAGGCGTCGTCCAGGTCCGGCGCCGCCTGCAGGACGGGCTCGTGACTGGTGACGGTGGGGTGGGTGGCCTTGTCGTACAGCTCCGCCAGGTAGCCGTACTCGCCCTCGGTCCAGGTCCGCCGCCCCCGAAGGCGTGGGCGGGGCACCGCAGAAGGCATCGAGCGCTCGGCCTCCTGCGGTCCGGTCCAGAGCCTGCCGCCGGCCCTGTGAGCCGGGGCGGACACCACCCGGAGCCAGCCGTCACCGGACGACGTGGCAACCGGGCGGCCGAGCGTACGTCCGCGCCAGCCCCATGCTTCACGCGAGCCGATCGGCGTCGCGTCGAGCGCCACTGCCGCGAAGATGTGCATCCCGCGCATCCGCCCGGCAATCTCCGGCTCAGGTTCCGAGTACATCCGTGATCCTTTGCAGCGCGTCCGGAGACAATGGGGGCCGAGCGAGGGCGGCGGCGGCCTGCCTCCAGTGTTCCGGGTTTCCCGTCGACAGGAGTACGCGCTTGACCCCGGGGGCTGAGGCGACGACGGCCAGGGCTGCCTGTGCGGGTGTGATGCCAGGGCTGATCAGGTCGGACAGCTCGCGGCTGACCATTCCGGGGAGCTCGCCCCCGTGCAGTGGGGCGGAGGCGAACACCTCCAGTCCTGCTTGCGGGGCCTCGGTCAGCACGCCGTGCCCGTTGAGGGCTTGGGCGACCGGTGCGAGGTGGACGAGGGAAACGGGGAGCTGGACGGCTCGCAGGTGGTGCTGCCGGCCGCCGGCCTTGGTCGCGAGTTCGAGCAGGGCTGGCACGTCGAAGAGACGACTGCTGAAGCCCCGCCAGGTCGCCACCCCGTAGGCCCTGACGGCGCGTTGGTTGCACGCCTCCTCGAGGGCCAGGAAGGCGGTGTAGAGCCGGTCGGCGATCTCGCTCTCGTGGCAGCCGTGTTCCGGGTTGTGCAGGAACACCAGATCGGGTGTGCGGTCGAGCATGCGCTTGCTGCGCGCGACCTGCCAGGAGATGTAGTCCGGAGCGAGGCAGTGTCCGCGCTCGGCATCATCGGCGGACAGTGCCCTGGCACGCACGCCGGTGCGCTTGGCGCTGGGCGGGACGAAACCGACCTTGGTGGAGACCCGTAGGTACTGGTAGGCGGCCAGGACGGGGGCGAGCGACGTCTCAGCCCGGCCGCTCTCGTAGTTGGGTGCTGTGTCCACCCAGTCGGCGCCGTTGGAGGCGGCCATCAATGCGGCCTCGGCCACGTCGAGACAGCGGTAGGTGCCGAGAGCAAGCCGAGCGGTCATTGCCAACCCCCGATCGCGGCGACCTGGCCGTCGACCAGCTCCGTTACGAGGCCGGCCACCTGCGCGAGGGTGATGTCTGCGGCCTGCGCGAGATCGGCGAGCCGGTGGCTTCTCCCGTCGGCGAGGAGCGCGAGGAGTGGCTCGGCCTTGGCCGCGAACGTCCACTGCTCGCCGCCGGCGGTCAACCGGACGGCGCCCTCTGGTCCAGCCGCGAGCGAGGGCCGCGTGGTGACGAGACGCACCCGCAGGTCCGCTTCTGGCGGAGCCGCCGTGATGTGCGGCAGAGACGGAACGAGCCTGGCCCGCTCAGTGGCGTCGCGGGCTGAGGAGAACCGTGTGATCAGGTCCGCGCTCTCCAACTCGGCGGCGACGAGTTTGCCGATGGTGTCGAGGAAGGCCCGCTGCTCCTCGGCGGTGCCGAAGCGCGGGATGTCCGCCCGGACGGCCTCGTGAGCGCGCAGGATCTCCGACAGCCAGGTGACCAGGTCGGCACCCGTGGTGCTCTGCAGTCCGCACGTGACGTGCAGCGAGTGCTGGCCCTCCGAGGCAGCGACGGCGTGCCACCAGCCCCGAGGCAGGTAGAGCACGTCGCCGGCGGTCAGCACCAGGTCGGCGACGGGCTTCTCCTGCGGCGGCGCGGGCATGTCGACATCGCGGTGCATGGGCGCGGTACGGGTCGGTCCATAGATGCGCCAGCGCTTCGCGCCGTCGAGCTGGACGACCACCACGTCGTGATCGTCCCAGTGGACGCCGAATCCCTCGGTACTGGTCCAGGAGGCGTACAGGTTGACCTGCACGCCGGTTCGCAGCCAGCGCTCCAGTTGACCGGCCAGAGCGCCGATTCCGGGGTGGAGTTCGTCGACGGCGTCCAGGACCAGCGTGGCTCCTTCGGCGAGCCGCTTGTGCAGCTCGGCGGGCTGGAGCTGGTTCCAGACTGTGCTTCGCCGGGTGACGATGGGGCGCGAGTACATGTGCGCCGGCACCTGCTCCCCACCGGCGGCGAGTCGGAAGCGAGGGGGTTCGAACCGGTGATGGGTCAGGATGGCGTTGAGGTCATCCCAGTTCATCAGTTCGGTGAGTGACACGGCATCGCCGCGTGCGACCTTGAAGCTGCGGCCGAGCGTCCGGGCGAGGAAGTCATCCCCGCCCAGACGCTCAACCACCGAGAACTGCTCGGCGGTCATTGGGGCAGCCGTCAGTCGTTGGTGTCGGTACGGCCGGTGGAGCCGCCGTCCGAGGGCTGCTCGCCGCGCGAGCGGGCCGCGGCGACCTTGGTGCGGGAGACGAGCAGGCCGTCGCCCTCCAGCTCGGTGCTGGTGCTGAGGTTCTCGGGCATTGCGCCCTCCTTCGGGTACGTGGAGCCTGGCCGGTTGCCGGGCTCCGGTGGTATTTGCGGCACGAGTTGCCCAGTGGGAACGGGCGCCATCACCGCGCCTGCAGGTGCCTGCGCCGCTCGTCTGGAGATCGGCGTGAGCTGTGCTGCAGGGGTCCCCGACACCACGGGCCAGTCTCGTCGGAGCCAGCGGCGTCGATCCCTCCCCGGCCTCGGTCGGGCGGGAGGGACGTTTTGTTCGGTTGGATTGCCCGATCAGATCGTGCGGGCCAGACCGGCGCGGCGATGTTCGGCCGTGAGCGCAGGCTCAGACGGCCCGCCGCTCGGCGCCGGCCGCGGGCTGATGTTCAGCTCGGCCCAGGCCTTCTTGCCGCGCGGGGTGGGGCTGCTGCCATGGCATCGGGCGAGCGCCTCCACCAGGAAGAGACCGCGCCCGCTGGTGTCCTCCCTGTCGGCGACACCAGGTGCCGGGACTTGAGGACTGGCGTCGTACACCTCGATGAGCAGACGGTCGCGGCTGGCGTGAACCGCGATGGTCACGAGATCCCCACCAGCGTGGATCACCGAGTTCGTTACCAACTCGGAGACCACTACCGCGACATCGCCCGCCGTCTCCTCGTCGAGCCGTATCCCCCAAGCACGGAGGGCGGCCAACACCCTGCGGCGTAGGGGAGCGACGATCGAGGGACTGGCGGGAACAACGAACCATGCGGCAGGCATAGCGGTCTCCTCGGCGTGTGGGTGTGGTTCCGTGACGCACAGGAAGCTGAGCCCCGGATCTGAAGCCACCCAGGCGCAGGAAGAGGCATCTGCAGCCGAGTTGTCCCGGCGCTTGGGCGACTGATGATTAGTCAACCGCGAAGCGCTCACCAACGGTACGGTGGTGACCACACAGAGTGGTATACGAGGTTTACAGCCCGGATCGGGGGATCGTGGCCGCGCAGAAGGAACCCAATGACAGGCTTCGGGATGCGATCTCAGCAACCAACTGGACCTACGAGGCCCTCGCGTCCGCCGTCCGCCGGGTAGCTGCCGAGAACGGCGAGACTCTGCGTACCAACAAGTCGGCCGTCGCCCACTGGATCGACGGAGCCCGCCCCTCAGGCCAGGTCGGCCAATACCTTGCTGAAGCCCTGTCCCGCCGGGCGGGACGATCGGTCACCCTCGTCGAGATCGGCCTCGCGGCAGCCGAGGAGTCCCTTGCCGCCAGCGCCGACCCAGTGCTCGCCGCCACAAACCTGGGCCGCGCCGACGTCGACCGCCGGCGCTTCCTCGCCGTCGCGGCGTTCACCGCCGCCGGGGTTGCGATGCCCCTGAGCTACGACCACGAAGCCGTCTCCCGCCTCCTGCGAGCGCGCGCAGGTGTGAGCCTGGCGGGTGAGGCAGAGGTCGAGGTTGTCCGTCAGATCACCGCCGTCTTCAGCGCGGCAGACGAACGCCTTGGGGGCGGCCACGGTCTCACCACCGTGACTGCTTATCTTGCCGACACCGCCGCGCCGATGCTCAGCGGGCGCTTTCCGAGTGAGAAGGTCCGGCGACAAGCCTTCGGCGCGGTCGCCGAACTCGCCTACCTCGCAGGTTGGAAACACCACGACCTAGGCCAGGAAGGCGCTGCCCAGCACTACTACCAGGTGGGTTACCAGCTCGCTTGCGAGGCGGATCCGAAGGGCCATGCCGGCTGGATGATGCGGGCACTTGCCCACCAAGCCCTGAGCCTGAAGCAGCCTCACCACTGCGTCGATCTCATCGAAAACGCACTCGGCCGGAGCCTCGGCCACGTCGACGGCCAGACCGAAGCCCTGCTGCACATCACCCACGCTCGCGCGTACGCAGCCACCGGAGAAAAGACAGCCGCCGCGAAAGCCCTCCTTGCCGCCGAAGATGCCCTGACGAGGCACACCGAACCGCAGCCCAGCTTCTCCCTGGTCAGCGGACCCGCCGCCGGTACCGTCGCCAGCCACACCGCCAGGACCCTCACGGACCTCTCCGATCACGTCGGCACCGAGCAACAACACCGGGCCGCTCTCGTCCGCTGGGACGCCGAGAAATACCGACGCGTCCACGTGCTCACGTACGCCGACCTCGGAGACAGCCTCGCTGCGCAGACGCGCGCCGACGAGGCCATTGCGACCTGGAGCCAGGCCATGGACCTCATGGAAGGTATGTCCTCGGACCGCACCAGAAAGGCCGTCTCCTCCATCAGACCCAGCCTGGCGATCTACCGTGGACGCGGAGTTCCAGGGGCGGCCGAGCTGGAACGTCGAGCCCGAGACGCCCTGATCTGACATCACCTCGTCCATGAAGGGACTGCCATGGCAGAGCCGGAGACCGTCGACGCAACCGAAGCCCCCGAACCCGCTACCGACGCGATGACCCTCCTGGTCGCGGCAGTGATCCTGCACGACCGCGAGACGAACCGCGTCGTCCTCCTGCAGCGTGGTCCGCAGGCCAAGTTCGCCCAAGGCATGTGGGATCTCCCCGTCGGCAAGAACGAGCCCGGAGAGCCCATCACAGAGACCGCAGTCCGAGAGCTCAAGGAGGAGACCGGCCTGACCGTCGCCCCTGAAGCCCTCCGACTGGCTCACGTCATCCACGGCGCACGAGGTGTGGAGGCCCCGAACGGATTCTTGACGGTCGTCTTCGCCGCCCACACCTGGTCGGGTGACCCTGTCAACGCCGAGCCGGAGAAACACGCCCAGGTCAGGTGGGTCTCCACCGATGCCGTCCCCGAAGACTTCGTCCCCACGACTGCGAGCGCGCTCTCCCGTTATCTTGCAGGCGGTCCTGACGTGTCACTGGACTCCTGGGCATAGTTCACCGGCCCGCCACAGCCCCCGGCGGGCGGGAGAGCGGCTCTACCGGCCCCGGTAGGGCAGCAGTTCGGGCCGCTTCGGGGCGCGGCCGTCGCCGGAGGAGCGGCCGGTGAGGCGGCGGCCGATCCACGGGCCCAGGTGCAGGCGCAGCCAGCGCAGGTCGGTGCGGAGCTTCTCGGTGCGGCCGCGCGGGGCGGCCGGGGGCAGGGGGGAGCGCCAGTCGTGGTCGGCGGGGCGGCCGAGGGCTTCCAGGACGGCGGTGGCGACCCGGCGGTGGCCCTCCGGGGAGAGGTGGAGGCGGTCCTCGTCCCAGAGCCGGCGGTCGTCGAAGCAGGGGGCGGAGAAGAGGTCCACCACGGCGACCCGGCCCGGGTGCTCGGCCGCGATCGACTCGACGAAGGCCTTCATCCGCAGGATCGCCGGGAGCAGCCGGGCGCCGCCCGCCAGCCGGCGGACCGGGTCGGTGCTGGTGAACATCACCACCGTGCCGCCCCCGGCCAGCAGTTCGCGGGCCGCCCGGCCGAGCTGCCGTTCGACCTCGGCGATGTCGCAGCCGGGGCGCAGCACGTCGTTCAGTCCGCCGGCCAGGGTGACCAGGTCGGCGCCGGCCGCGGCGGCCGGGCCGATCTGGTCGGCGCAGATCTGGCCGATCAGCTTGCCCCGGACGGCGAGGTTGGCGTAGTGGAACTCCTCGTCCGGCCGTTCTGCGGCCAGGGCGTCGGCGACCCGGTCGGCCCAGCCCCGGAAGTGGCCGTCGGGGAGCAGCTCGTCGCACATGCCTTCGGTGAAGGAGTCCCCGACGGCGACGTAGCTGCGGTACACGGTGGCGGTGGCGTAGTTCTCCATGGCCCGTCGATGCTACGCGCACGCCCGGCCGCCCCCGCAGGCGGCCTACCGGTCGGTAGCGGCGGGGTGGAGGCGGGCGCCGCCGCCCGTGGCGGCCTCGGTCAGGGCGTCGGTCAGGGCGGTCGGGTCCTCCAGCATCGGGTAGTGGCCGGTGGCGAGCTCGAAGAAGGTGGTGTCGGGCTCGGCGAGCTTGGCGAAGCGCGGGTCGCCGGTGCCGTGCAGCATCCGGGCCACGTCGAGGCTGAGGCCGTTGCGGAGGCAGAAGATCCCGGTGGTGGGCACGGTCCGCCAGGCCCCGGTGAGTCGGACCCGGCCGGTGAAGGCGGCGACCGGGTGCGGGGTGGCCAGCCGCAGGTAGCGCTCGATCTGCGGTTCGGTCAGCGTGGCGATCGAGCCCCAGCCGGGCCGCATCAGCCGGTCGCGGTCCGGTACCGGGCAGCGGCCGTCCGGGTCGAGGCCGGCCAGCGCGGCCCGGTAGTCCTCGTCGGGGAAGGTGGTGGCCAGCGACTCCCCGTCCTCGGGGATGCCCGTGTCGAGGAAGACCAGCCGCGCCACCCGGCCGGGAGCGGCGTCGACCGCGCCGATCGCCGGGAAGATCCCGTAGCTGTGCGCGACCAGCACCACCTCCGGGCCCTCGGCGGCGAGCACCGCCGAGAGGTCCGCGGTGTGCGCGTCGAGGTCCACCCCGCCGTCCTCGCCGGCCCGCTCGGCCAGGCCCGGCAGCGTGACCGGTACCGCCCGGTGCCCCCGTGCCGCCAGCTCCGCGGCCACCTCCTCCCACACCCAGGCCCCGCCCCAGCCGCCCGGCACCAGTACGAACGTCGTCATCGTCGAACCACCTTCCGATCGTGCGCCGCGGTCGGCGCCGCACGCACCGTAGAACCTCCCGCGGGGGGAGGTTCCAGTCCGGGCCGGCCACCCCGGGCACGTCCTAGGCTGGGGGAGGCAAGGGGGTGCGCGGATGGTGGACGAGGACGGCCGGGGCTACGGCATCGGCGAGCTGGCCGAGGCGGCCGGGGTCAGTGTGAAGACGGTGCGCTTCTACTCCGACTCGGGGCTGCTGCCGGAGTCCGGGCGCAGTCCGGGCGGGCACCGCCGGTACGGCGCGTCGGCGCTGGAGCGGCTGCGGACGGTACGGCGGCTGCGGGCGCTGGGTCTCCCGCTGCCCGCCGTCGCCGAGGTGCTGCGCGGGGACGCGGAGGCGGCTGCGGCGCTGGCCGTGCACCGGGCCGAGGTGGAGCGGCAACTGACCGACCTGCGCTGGCGGCAGGCCGCGCTGGAGGCCGTCGCCGAGCAGCCGGGCGCGCTCGACCTGGTCGGTGACGCGCTGCGGACGCCGCCGGCCACCGACGCGCTGGCCGCGTTCTGGCGCCGGGTCCTGCCGCTGCGGCTGCCGCCCCGGCTGGTGGCGGCGATCATCGACGCGGCGGTGCCGGACCTGCCCGGGTCGCCGACCCCGGCGCAGGCGCTCGCGTACGCCCGGCTGCACGCGGTGGCCACCGACCGTGCGGCCGCCGCGGCGATCCGGACGGCCGACGGCGGTAGCTGCGACGACGCCCATCTGCTGTACGAAGGGCTGGGCGAGGCCTACGAGTTGGCGCGGCTCGGCGCCCCGGACGCGCTGGACTGCTTCGTCGGCGCCCACGCCCGCGCCGGGCGCGCCGCCGACTCCCCCGCCTTCCGCCGGGCGCTGGTCACCCGTCTGACCCGGCCCAACCCGCACATGGCGGCGTACTGGACCCACTCGGGTGCGCTGCGCGCTGATCCCGCCCCGGACATGGGCACCACCCACGCGGTGCTGACGGCGGAGCTGGTCCGGTCCGTCCACGCGGCGGCGACGGTCAGTGGGACTCGGCCGGCTCCCCGGTGAACCAGTGGCCGCGGACGGCGTCGGTGGGGCGGCGTTCGCCGAGCTCCGGCAGGCCCCAGGCGGCGAGTGACTCGACCACCTGGCGCAGCGCCAGGCCGCGTTCGGTGAGCTGGTAGACCGTCGCGTTGGCGGGCCGTTCCAGCTTGCGCCGGACCGCCAGGCCCTCGCTCTCCAGCTGCTTGAGGCGGGCGGCCAGGATGTCGGTGGAGACGCCGGGCAGGTCGGCGTGCAGGTCCGTGTAGCGGCGCGGGCCGCCGAGGAGCTCGCGGACGATCAGGAGACTCCAGCGCTCGCCCACCGCATCCAGGGCGCGGGCGACGGCGCAGTACTGGTCGTAGCTTCGGCGTGACATGTGGATCAGCATAGCCAATAGGTTGGACTTTCCAAGTGCTTACTTGGTAGAACAAAGCATGCCGCCGGCGCGGCGGTGACGGTTCGGGAGGCCGCTGATGGAGTTTCGCCAGTCCAGCAAGCTGAAGGACGTGTGCTACGAGATCCGTGGCCCGGTCGTCGACCACGCCAACGCACTGGAGGAGGCCGGGCACACGGTGCTGCGGCTGAACACCGGCAACCCGGCGCCGTTCGGCTTCGAGGCGCCCGAGGAGATCATCCAGGACATCGTCCGCAACCTGCGGAGCGCGCACGGCTACAGCGACTCGCGGGGCATCCTGCCGGCCCGCCGCGCGGTGGTGCAGTACTACCAGCAGCGCGGGGTCGCCGGGGTGACGGTGGACGACGTCTACCTCGGCAACGGCGCCTCCGAGCTGATCCAGATGGCGGTCCAGGCGCTGGTCGACGACGGCGACGAAGTCCTGGTCCCCGCACCGGACTTCCCGCTCTGGACGGCGGTGGTCCGGCTGGCCGGCGGCAAGGCGGTGCACTACCTGTGCGACGAGGAGGCGGAGTGGTACCCGGACCTCGCCGACATCGCCTCGAAGATCAACCACCGCACCAAGGCCATCGTGGTCATCAACCCGAACAACCCGACCGGCGCGGTCTATCCGAAGGAGCTCCTGGAGGGCATCCTCGAACTGGCCCGCCGGCACAACCTGATGGTGCTGGCCGACGAGATCTACGACAAGATCCTCTACGACGGCGTCGAGCACCACTGCCTGGCCGCGCTCGCCGACGACGTGGTCACCCTGACCTTCAACGGCCTGTCCAAGGCCTACCGGGTGGCCGGGTTCCGCAGCGGCTGGCTGGTGGTGTCCGGGCCCAAGCAGCACGCCAGGGACTACCTGGAGGGCCTCACCATGCTGGCCGGCATGCGGCTGTGCCCCAACGTGCCGGCCCAGTACGCCGTCCAGGCCGCCCTCGGCGGCCACCAGTCGATCCACGACCTCACCCTGCCGAACGGCCGCCTCACCGAGCAGCGGGACGTCACCTGGCGCGCCCTCAACGAACTGCCCGGTGTCAGCTGCGTCAAGCCCAAGGGGGCGCTGTACGCCTTCGCCAAGCTGGACCCGGCGGTCCACCGGATCGTCGACGACGAGCGGTTCGTGCTGGACCTGCTGCTCCGCGAGAAGATCCACATCGTGCAGGGCACCGGCTTCAACTGGCCCCGCCCGGACCACTTCCGCTTCGTCACGCTGCCCCGCGCGGACGACCTGGAGACGGCGATCAGCCGGATCGGCCGCTTCCTGGCCACCTACCGCCAGTAGGGCTACCTGCGGGGCCCGGCCGGCCCGGGCCCCCGCAGGCTTCGGACCGGCCGGACGACTCAGCCGGCGTCCGGCCGGGTCACAGCCGCTGCCACAGGGCCGGGACGTTCGGCGGCTCCCAGCCGGTGAACGCGGTGTGCCCCTGGAGGCAGCGGTAGGCGGCGCCGCCGTAGGTGACCTGGTCACCGGCCCGGTACGTGGTGCCCGCCCGCCAGGTGCCGCCGGCGGGGCCGGTGGGGGTCGGCGAAGGCGAGGGGGTCTGGGCGACGTCGAGGACGAAGTCGAAGCTGCCCTCCTTGGCCGGGCCGACCTGGCGGACGTTCATCAGCAGCGCCGGGTCGTAGATGCCGTCCGTGCTGTTGCGCGGCTCGCCCGGGAAGTAGAGCTGGGTGGTGAGCACCGGGCGTCCGGGGGCCTGGGCCTTGACGTGGATGTGCCGGGTGCGGCCCGGGTAGAGGCCGGGCACGATGGTGGTCAGGCTGAACGCGCCCTGGGCGTCGGTGAACTGGTGGCCACGGAAGGCGAAGCCGGCGTTGTCGTAGGCGCCGTTGGTGTCCGCCTGCCAGAAGTCAAGCAGCACACCGGGGATCGGCCGGCAGGCCCGCCCGAAGACGTACCCGGTGACGGTCAGCCGGGTGCCGGGGGTGCTCGCGGTCACCAGTGAGCTGCGCAGCGGGGAGTCGGGCTTGAAGTACGGGCCCTCGGTCTGCTCGATGGTGGGGTGGTCGCCGTCGTCGCAGGTGGGGGTGAGGGCGGGCGGGTTGGCTCCGCCGTCCCGGGCGAGGGCGACACCGCCGCCGATCAGCAGTGGTGCGGCGCCGGCCAGCACGGCCGCCCTGAGCAGCGTCTTGCGGCTCAACTGGCGGTCGGCCGACGGGTCGTGGGGGGTCGAGGCGTTCACGGTCGATGCTCTCCTTCGGTACGGGCCGGACCGCCCTGCCAGGGTCATGACATATGGAGAGCCATGGTGGGGGCCCGGCAGGGCGGCGTTGTGGGGGGGGTCGGCTACGAAGGTACGGGCCCGGCCGGACACCCGTCGATGGACCTGACCCCGGGATCGTGGTGATTTCCTCCGGCCCTGGCACGGAACTCCCCCGGCGTCACACCCACTTCACGACGGAAGAACCGGCAGAAGTAGGACGGGTCCGGGAAACCCGCCTGCGCCGCGACCTGGCGGACCGTCAACTCGGTTGCCACCAGCAGCCGTTTGGCCTCCAGCGTCTGCTGCTGGCGGATCAGCAGCGCCGGGGTCCGGCCGGTCGCCTCCTTGACCAGCTCGTGCAGCCGCCCGGTCGAGACGCCGAGCTCGCGGGCGAAGGACCCGACGGTGCGGTCGGCCCGGCCCGGGTCCGTGATCAGCCGGCCGAACCGGGTGGCCAGCTCCGCCGCCCGCGGCGGCGCCGGGCGCCCCGACGGCCCCGGGGCGGAGGCCCGCAGGGCCCGGACCAGCAGCACGTGCAGGTAGGCCTGCAGCACGCCGGGGAAGCCGGCCTCGCCTGCCCGGTGCTCGCGCTGCATCTCGCCGAGCAGCCCGGTGAGCGCCCGGTCCTGCGCCCGGTCGGGGCGCAGCCACGGCCGGGCGGCCAGCAGCCGCAGCAGGTCGACGTCCTCGGGGTGCCTGAGCAGGAAGTCCTCGTTGAAGAGCAGCACCCAGCCGCTCAGCCCGGAGACGTCCGCCCAGTGGTGCACCTGGCCGGGCAGCAGCACCCACAGGTGCGGCGGGTCCAGCGGCCACTCGACCAGGTCGAGGACGTGCGAGCCGCGGCCCCCGGTCACGTAGACCAGCTCGTAGAAGGAGTGGCGGTGCGCAAAGCCCGCCCGGGAGAGTGGGCCGATGGTGTCGAAGGAGCCCAGGGCGAAGGGCAGCACACCTGGCGCGGGGACCTCCAGGTTGTGCAGCGGCACCTGGCTCCTGGGCTGCCGAAGGGTCCTCAGGTCGGTCACCGCGCCAGTCTCACCCGGCGGCCGGGCGCCGTCCAGAGCGGCCCCGGCCGGGACGCCCTTCCGCTCCGACTACGGACGGGTAACATCGCCGACGGACGCAGCTCCCCCGCCCCCCACGACGAAGGACCTCCGATGGCCAAGCAGCCCGAGATCGGTTCCGCCGCACCCGAGTTCACCCTGCCCGGACTGCTGCTCGACGGGGACGTGGCCGAGCGCCGCGACTACCGCCTCGGCGAGGCCAAGGGCAGCCCGCTGGTGCTGGTCTTCTACCCGGGCGACGACACCGCCGTGTGCACCAAGCAGCTCTGCTCGTACACCTCGGACCTCGACCGCTTCAAGGGTCTGGGCGCCACCGTCTGGGGCATCAGCCCGCAGGGCCTGGACAGCCACGAGGCGTTCGCCCGCAAGCACCGGCTGGCCTTCCCGCTGCTGGCCGACACCGAGCGCACCGTCGCCACCGCGTTCGGCATCGCGGTGCCGGGGCTCGGCCTGCGCCGTTCCGTCTTCATCCTGGACGGGGACGGCTCCGTGCGCTGGAAGCACGTGGCCCTGATGGGGCTGACCTTCCAGAACAGCGACACCCTCGCCGAGCAGCTCGCCGCGCTGGGCTGACCGGGCCCCCGGCCGGCGGCTCAGACGCGGTCCTCCGGCAGCCGGGCGGCGGTGCGGACGGTGCGCCCGGGCGAGGCCTCCGGGGCCGCCGTCCAGGCGAGCAGCAGCCGCAGGGCGTCCTCGGAGGGGCTGCCGGGCTCGGCGGCGTAGGTGATCAGTGCCTGGGTCGGGTCGTCGGCGGCCCGCAGGGTCTCGTAGGTCAGTTCGAGGCCGCCGACCACCGGGTGGTGGAACCGCTTCAGCCCGGAGGTCTTGTCCTGCACCGGGTGTTCGGCCCACCAGCTGCGGAACTCCCGGCTCTTCACGACGAGTTCGCCGATCAGCTCGCGCAGCCCGGGATCGTCGGGGTGGCGGCCGGCCTCCAGGCTCAGGTAGGCGACGTTCTCCCGTGCGCAGGTCCCCCAGTCGGCGTACAGGGAGCGGGATTCGGGGCGCAGGAAGGTGATCCTGGCGATGTTGCGCGCCGCCGGGTCCATCGCGTCGAAGTCGCCGAGCAGGGCGCTCGCCGCCCGGTTCCAGGCCAGCACCTCCATCCGCCGTCCCATCACCAGCGAGGGCAGGTCCGGGAGCGACCGCAGAAGGGTCCGGAGCATCGGCCGCACGCGCTGCGGGCGTTCCGCGCCCGGCCGCGGCCCGCGGGGGGTGCCGGCGGGGCGGGCGATCCGGTGCAGATGCCGGGTCTCGTCCTCGTCCAGGCGCAGCGCGCGGGCGAGTGCGCCGAGCACCGCGGGCGAGGCGTTGCGGACGCGGCCCTGTTCCATCCGCGTGTAGTAGTCGACGCTGACGCCGGCGAGTTCGGCGATCTCCTCGCGACGCAGGCCCGCCACCCTGCGCCGGCCGACGACGGGCAGGCCCAGGTCCTGGGGCAGGAGCCGGGCGCGGCGGGAACGCAGGAAGTCGCTCAGCGCGGTGGTGGCGGTCATGGCCCGATTCTCGCCGATCCGCCGGTGCGGTGCCTGGCCCTGCCAGGACCAGGCACCGCACCGCACCGGCCCGCCCGGCGGACGGAAATCGCACGGCCGCCGCCCCACCCGTGGGCTAACATCACCCCATGACCACGTACCGGTTCCCCATGATGCCCCGCGACAGGGGCTGCTGACACCGGACGTACCCACGTTTCCGAGGCCCCGAGTCGGGGCCTCGTCCGCGTTCGTGACCGGAGCCCCGCCGCACGGCAGGAGGTTTCCGATGACCCGCCCGCGCTACTACGTCACCACCACCATCCCGTACGTCAACGCCCGTCCCCATCTCGGCTTCGCGCTGGAGCTGGTGCAGGCGGACGTGCTGGCACGGCACCGCCGCGGCCGCGGCGACGAGGTCCGCTTCCTCAGTGGGACGGACGACAACTCGCTCAAGAACGTGCTGGCCGCCGAGGCCGAGGGAACGGACGTCCAGAGCTTCGTGGACCGCAACGCGGACGCCTTCGCCGCGCTGCGCGAGCCGCTGGCGCTCTCCTTCGACGACTTCGTCCGCACCAGCCGCGACCCCCGGCACCGGGCCGGGGTGGAGGAGCTCTGGCGCCGCTGCGAGGCCTCCGGCGACCTCTACCGCAAGCACTACGAGGGCCTGTACTGCGTCGGCTGCGAGCAGTTCTACACGCCTGCCGAACTGGTCGACGGCCGGTGCGCCGAGCACGGCACCGAGCCCCGGGCCGTCGCGGAGGAGAACTGGTTCTTCCGGCTGTCCCGGTACGCCGACACGCTGCGCGAACTGATCGCCGACGGCCGGCTGCGGATCGAACCGGCCGCCCGGCGCAACGAGGTGCTCGGCCTGATCGACGGCGGTCTGCACGACTTCTCGATCTCCCGCTCGCACACCCGGGCCCGCGGCTGGGGCATCCCCGTCCCGGGCGATCCGGAGCAGGTGGTCTACGTCTGGTGGGACGCCCTGGGCAACTACGTCACCAGCCTCGGACTCGGCTCGGGCGCACCGGAGTTCGAGCGCTGGTGGGGCGGCGACGGGCAGCGGGTGCACCTGGTGGGCAAGGGCGTGCTGCGCTTCCACGCGGTGTACTGGCCGGCCATGCTGCTGTCCGCCGGGCTCCCGCTGCCGACCGATGTGCTGGTGCACGACTACCTGACCGTGGACGGCCGCAAGATCAGCAAGTCGGCGGGCACCACCGTCGACCCGACCGGGCTGGTCGCCGCGTACGGCACCGACGCGGTGCGCTGGTGGCTGCTGCGCGAGGTGCCCCGGGTCGGCGACGCGGACTTCACCGCCGACCGGCTGGTCGCCCGGGCCGACGCCGACCTGGCGGGCGGCTTCGGCAACCTGGTCAACCGGGTGGTGACGATGGTCCACCGCTTCCGGGACGGGCGGGAGCCGGCCGGCGGTGCGGGCGGCGCCACGGCCGGCGGGCGGCTGTCCGAGGTGTGCCGGCGCGCGCCCGGGCTGGTCGACGCCGCCCTGGCCGGGCACGACTTCCGCCGGGCCGCCGCCGCGGTGTGGACGGTGGTCGAGGAGGCCAACCGGACCATCGACGAGACCCGGCCCTGGGAACTCGCCCGGGCCGAACGGGCCGGTGACCCGGCGGCCGGCGCGCGGCTGGACACCGCCCTCGGCGAACTGCTGCACGCCTGCCGGACGCTGGGCCGGGAGCTGGCGCCGTTCCTGCCGGACGCCGCCGCCCTGATCGCCGGGCGCTGCACCGCGGTGGACGGCCTGCTGCCCGCCCCCGGGCCGCTGTTCCCCCGGATCGCGGGCGACTGACCACCCGGCCCGCGCCCCGTGGCGGCGGGGCGCGGACCGCCGGCGGGCCGGGTCAGTGGCCGCCGCACTCCCCCGCCCGGCGGGCGATGGTGTAGTGGTCGACCTGGGTGCCGTCCTCGGCCAGCGCGGTGACCTTCATGGTCGCGGTGCGGCCCGGGTGGGCGGGCACCACGTCCACCTTGATGAAGGAGTAGCCGGTGTAGCGGACCCGGGACCACTCGACGGTCTCGGCGACCTTGGTGCCGCCCTTGGCGAAGTGGTACGTGGCGATCGAGTCGACCCGCTTCTCGTGGCCCTCGTAGCTGTCGGGCGCGTCGAAGAAGTACAGGCTGCGGCCGGCCGCGCCGGCCGTCACGTAGACCACGCCGTCCTTGGCGGGCTCGACGGTGGCGCCGCTGGGCACCGCCTTGGAGACCTTGTTGCCGAGGATCGCGTCGGTCCGCTCGTAGACGTGGTTGTGACCGTTGATCACCAGGTCCACCCGGTACTTCTCGAACAGCGGTACCCAGGCCTCCCGGACACCGCCCTCGGAGGCGTGCTGGTGGGTGGTGGAGAAGGCGCAGTGGTGGAAGAAGACCACGACGAAGTCGACGGTGTCGTCCTGGCGCAGCTCGTGCAGTCTGCGGTCCAGCCAGGCGGTCTGCCGGCCCGCGGTGATGCCGAGGTTGGCGGGGATCTCGTACGAGACGTCGTTGGCGTCCAGCGAGATGACGCCGACGTTGCCGTACGTGAAGGAGTAGACGCCGGGGGCGGTACGCGGGTCCGGGCCGTTGCGCGGGAGGAGGAAGCGGGAGGACTCGCCGCCGTAGCCGTTGGGCGAGTACCAGGCCTCCATGTCGTGGTTGCCGTACGAGACCATCCACGGGACCTTGGCGGCGACCGTCTCGGTCTGGGCCAGGAAGCGGTCCCAGGTGGTGGCGTCGTAGACGGCCTTGTCGGAGTCCTGGCCGGAACCGGCCGGGTCGGCGTAGCAGATGTCGCCGGCGTGCAGGTGGAAGGCCGGCTTCTGGGCCAGGATGATGTGGTCGTTGCCGGCCGCGTGGGCGCTGACGCCCTGGTCGCCGAAGGCGGTGAAGGTGAACGGCGCGAACGGGCGGCCGCGCCGCCAGGACCGGGCCGGGGCGGTGCGGAAGGTGCTCAGGGTCGAGACGGCCTGGTGCGAGGCCGGGTCGAAGCCCTGGTGGCCGACGCCGTAGTAGTAGGTGGTGTCGGCGTCCAGGTGGTCCAGCTCGACGTGCAGGTAGTACTGGTCGACGGGCGTGCCGGTCGGGGTGAGGGCGGGGGTGTGCAGCGCCCGCACCTCGGCCTCGACCTTGTGCCCGAGGTCCCACGGGTGCCGGCCGTACCGCAGGAACGGCTTCTTCACCGGGGCCGGGACCTGCCAGGAGATCCGGAACTGGCGGTCCGGCTCGGCGCCGAAGGCGAGGTGACGGCCGATCGGCGCCACCAGGGCGCCGTCGATGCCGTCGGTGGTGCTGCGGACCGGCGCGGCCGGATCGGCGTACGCCGTGCCGGAGCCGAGCGCACCGCCGACGGCGAGCACGCCGACCGTGACGGCGCTGGAACGCAGCAGCTTGCGGCGGGAGAGCGTGCTGCGCAGGTACTCGTGCTGCTCGGCCATGCTCATCCGGTCGGCGAGCTTCTCGGGCACGCCCATGCGGGGGATATCCATGGCGGAGAGATTCGCACCGCGCGGTGGCGCGTGCACGGACGTTCGGTGAACGAGCGACTGACGGCGAGTCTGCCGGTGCGCAAGATTGCGCCATGGGTTCGCAAAGTGCGGCACCTACGACTCCTCGACGGGTTCGGCCGGCCGCAGGCGGCGGGCCGCCCAGACCCCGCCGGCGATCATGAACAGACCGCCGACCGCGAGGACCGTGTCGATCCGGCCGAAGTGCACCCCCGCGACCTCGGTGTCCAGCCCGCGCAGCGCGGTACTGGCCAGGAATCCCGCCAGCGCCATCGTGGAGATCGCGGCGAGCTGCTGCACCGGGCCGATCACCGTGACCACCCGGCCGAGCAGGTGCTGCGGGGTGACGCCCAGCAGCAACGGGCCCACCACCACGTTCACCGCGCCCACCGGCAGGCCGATCAGGGCGAGCACCACCAGGGCGAGCGGCAGTGCGGTGAGCCGGGAGTAGAGGACGACCCCGGCGCCGGTCAGCACCAGGCAGAGCCAGTAGATCCGGTGGTCGCTCAGCTTGCCGGAGACCGCGCCCGCCAGCAGCCCGCCGAGCAGCGTCCCGACCGCGAACCCGGCGCCCAGGGTGCCCAGCCAGGAGGCCGCGGAGTGCAGGTTGTCGGTGACGAAGAAGACGTCCAGCACATTGAGCGCGCCGACACCGAGGGTGTACACGCACACCGAGCCGAGCAGGGCCATCAGGACGCGGTTGTGCACGAAGAAGCTGATGCCCTCCCGGAAGTCGGCCCGGAAGGTGGACGGCCCCCGGTCCGCCGGGCGCTCGGTGGGCGCCACCACCAGCGACCTGATCAGCAGGAAGGACAGCACGAACGAGCAGGCGTTGGCCACCAGGGCCCACTGCACTCCGGCGGTGAACAGCAGCGGCGCCGCCAGCGGCGGGCCGATGATGCCCGCCGCGCTGCCGGTCGCGGAGGTGAGGCTGAACGCCCGGGTGCGGTCCGCCTTGGGGACGGTCGCGCCGATCACCGCCAGCCGGGCCGGGTTGAAGAACTGCCCGGCGCCCGCGCAGACCGCGACCGCGGCGTAGACCAGGGCGAGGGCGACTCCGGTGGGCAGCCGGTCGCCCGCGAGCGGCACCAGCAGCAGGGCCAGGATCACGGTGGCCCGCAGCGCGTCGGTGGCGAGCATCAGCCGCCGCCGGTCCCACCGGTCCACGAACACCCCGGCCACCGGCCCGACCAGCAGGGTCGGCACGGCCGCCGCCAGCAGCACACCGCTGACCGCCGCCGGCGCCCAGCTCTGCCCCTTGGCGAGCACCGTGCCGACCCAGAGCACGACAGTGGTGTCGAAGACGAAGTCGCCGACCACCGAGACCGCCTGGCCGAGCCAGAGCCGATGCCAGTTGCGGTTGTGCCGCAGGCCGTCGGCCTGCTTCGGTGGAGCCTGGGCCGGCACGGTGTCGGTCATCTCGCCTCCCTCGGGCGGTGCGGGGCCGGGCGGGGCGGCCCCGAGTGGGTGAGGGCGCGCAGCAGGGAGCCGCCGCCGGTGGGGACGGACCGCGGCCGGGCCGGCCGGATCCGGTCGGCCGTCTCCTTGGCGTCGGCCGCGGCCGGCGCCGCCGCCAGCCGTCTCCTGAGCTCGGCCGCCCGCTCGGTCAACTGCCGCTCGAACTCCTCTGGTTCGAGCCGGTGGAAGCCGTACGGCAGGCACTCGCGGAACGCCTCGGCGGCCAGCACCCGGTCCACCAGCGGGCGCAGCACCGCGCCCCAGGTGACCGGGCGCAGCGCCACCGACAGATGGACGGACGCCTCCTCGGTGGCGTCCCCGACGTGGACGAAGCCGCGCGGGATGTACAGGCACTCGCCCGCCCGCAGGACCACGTCCAGCAGTGGATCGGGCTCCGGGCCGGGCCGGGCCGCCGACCACTCGCGGACCGGCCAGCGCTCCGGCGGCCGGGAGACCCGCCAGCGTTTGGAACCGTGCACCTGGCGCACCAGCACGCCGGCCGTGTCGTAGTGCGGGGCGACGCCGCGCGCACCGGCCGGGGTGAGGAAGGCCGCGCAGTAGGTGGCGAAGCCGGTCTCGTCCGTCAACTCCCGGCAGAACGCGGCGACCTGGGGGCAGTAGGTCTGCAACTCCTCCAGGACGAGCGTGGCACCGGCGGCGACCTCGCGCTCCACCGCGCGGCCGTCCACCAGCAGCTCGCGGCGGCCGGCGGACCGTTCCCGGCCGCGGCCGACCCGGGCGGCGGGCACCTCCTCGCCGTCCCGGAAGAGCCGGACCGACGGCACCGGCAGACCGGTGGTGTGGATCAGCCGCTCGGCGGTGCGGGCGTCGAAGACGTCGGAGAAGGAGCCCAGGGCCACGGCGACGAACGGTTCGTCCTCCCAGTGCTCCCTGAGCCGGTCGGGGTCGCCGACCAGGCGGGCCACGCTGCCGGCCACCGTCCTCACACCCCCGCCCGGCTGCGGCTGGAGGCCAGCGCGGCGTGCAGCCGATGGGTGACCTCGGCCAGCCGCGCGGGCTCCCCCGGGCGGGGCGGGGCCGGTTCGCCGAGCCGGAGCAGGACACCGCGGACCAGCGGCGCGTCGCCCCGGGCCTCGGCGAGCGCGGCGCGCAGCAGGATCCGGCCCTGCCGCTCCCGGCCGGCCCGCTGCAGGGTGGCGCCGAGGACGGCCCACCAGCGCGGCACCGTCAGCGGGGAGGCCCAGGGGCCGGGCAGGCTGCCGACCGGTTCGACCAGGGACTCGGCGAGTTCGGCCGCCTGCTGCGGCCGGCCGTGCTCGGCCGCGTGCGCGGCCAGGTGCAGGGTGCGGACCACCGCGAGGCGGCGGGCCATCGGGTCCGGGTCGGTGAGGGCGGCCGGCCCGGGGGGCCCGGCGGTCTCGGCGCCGAGCAGCCAGGGGGTCTCGGCGGCGTGCTGGATGCCGTGCGCGACCAGGGTGGGCCAGCGTTCGGCGAACCGGGCGGCGGCGGGCGCCAACAGGTCGGGCCGGGCCCGGCGGTGCAGGATCCGGCAGGTGTCGCTGACCCGGATGTTGCGGGCCAGCGCCCTGATCCGGCGGGCCAGGGCCGGGTCGTCCGCGAGGTCCTCGGGCCACCAGTCGATGTCCTGGGTCTGCACCCGCTGGCCGTCGGCGATCCGCTCCAGGGCGGCCAGCCCGGCCAGCGCCCGGTCGAGCCCGCCGGCGTACCCCTCGATCCGGACCAGGTTGACCTGCGGCTGAAGGGCGAGCGCGGCGACCTTGGCGGTGTGCGGGCCGCGGCCGTCGTGGACGCGGCTGCGCGCGTACGCGGTCTCCGCCCGGCACAGGGCCCGGGCGTGTTCGGGACGGCCGAGCCGGAAGTGCACCAGGGCGATCAGGTTGGCCGCCACGAAGAGCGGTTCGGGGTCGTCGTCGGCGGGCCGGGACAGCAGCCCGAGGGCCCGGTCGACGGCGGCGGACTCGTTCTGGGGGACTCGTTCCTCGTCGGAGAGGAAGCCGAGCCAGTTCGGTGCCGGTGCTGTCACAGCGCGGCCTCCTTCGGGGTTCCTGACGGGCGGTCGAGGGTCGTGCCGGTTCGGGCGGTGGCAGTCGTGCGGGTGGTGGCAGTCGTGCGGGTGGTGGCCGTGGTGGCGCTCTGGCGGTCGAGCAGGCGGCGCCACAGGCCGAGGGCGGTGCGCTCACGGGCCCGGTCCAGGCCCAGCCGGTTGGCGTGCAGGTGGAGCAGGGAGGCCACGGCGTGTCGGCGGCGCTGCGCACCCTCCGGGCCCGGCCAGTGCTCGGCCAGCAGGCGCCGGTACTCGGCCGCGGGCGGCGCCCAGTGGGCGGCGACCAGGTCCGGCCCGGGGCTGCCCCCGGCGCGCAGCCGCCACAGGTCCCGGCCGTGGGCGCGGTGCTCGTGGGAGCCGTCGCGGGTGTCGGCCACGGCGGCCGCGAGGGCCCGCCGCTCGCGGAGGTCGGGCAGGAGCAGGGCGGCGATCCGGTCGAGGGTGAGGGCCGCGAGCGCGGCCGGCGGCAGGCCGGGCGGGGGCCGGCGGGCCGGCTCGGTGGTGAGCAGGGCGGCGACGGCCGCGGAGTCGGCGCAGAACAACCGCTCGGCGGCGCCGATCAGTTCGGGGCCGCCGTAGCGGTCGGTCTCCGGCCGGTAGCCGCGGACGACGACCTCGTGCAGAGGCAGCCGGTGGGCGCACTCCCGGGCCCAGTCGAGCAGTTCGTCCAGCCGGCCGGGCTCTCGGCGGACCCTGACCCGCAGGTGCTCGACCGGGTCGGCGTAGCGGACGAAGAACAGGTGCGACCGGGGCAGGCGGGCCGTCAGGTCGGCCAGCAGGGCGTCCTGCCAGGGTGCGCGGAGGTGGAGGTGGAGGGAGAGCCAGTCCGGCGCGGGCCGGCCGGGCCGGACGGACGGCGCGGCGGCGGGTGCGGGTGCGGTTGCGGCGGCAGTCACGGCGGCGGGCAGCAGGGTCACGGGGACCACCGCTTCGAGGGCGTGGCGCCCGCCGTCGGCGCCGGTGACGGGTTCGCCGCCGGGGGCGGGGACGGCTTCCTCCAGCAGCAGCCGGGCGTCGCCGGCGCGGTCCAGGGCGTGCCGCAGGTGGGCGAGCGAGACGGCGCTGTCCAGGTCCAGCAGCAACTGCCGTCCCGTGCGCACCAGGTGGAGGTGGCGAGGGGCCAGCCAGCGGTCGGCCCAGGCCCGGACCTGCCGGGCCGAGCAGTCTCCCAGCTCGCGGCGGTCGGGACGCCAGCGGGCCGGGGAGACCACCAGGCCGCGGTGTTCGAGCCGGGGCTGGAACGGCCCGCGCCCGGCCGCCCCCCAGTCGAACGGCGCCGGGTGGCGGAACTGGTTGGCGGAGGCGTCCAGCAGGAAGCGGCAGACCGGCGGGGCCAGCCGCAGGTCCAGCCCGCTGGCCTGGGTGAGGTGCAGCAGGTGACCGGTGGCGGCCTCGCGCAGCTCGAAGCGGCCGTCGCTCACGGCGACCAGGACCTCGGCGAGGGCGAGTTGCGGCGCCTTGCCCGCGGGCGGCAGGTCGACCGCGAGCTGCCGGGCGCGCCAGACCTCCCGGGCGGCCACGTTCGCCGCCGCGGCCTCCTCGGGCCGGTAGCGCAGTTCGACGAAGCGGTGTCCGGGGGCGGCGCCCTCCTCCGCCGTGAAGGCGGCCCGCAGGGCGGCCCGGGCGGGCTCGTCCAGCAGGTCGGTCGCCCTGCCGTAGGCGACCCCGGCGGGGACGGCGCCCGGTCCGGCGAGTGCGGCCCGGATCCCGCCGCCAGGCGTGCGGGCGATCCGCAGGCAGATGTCGGCGCCGGGCAGGGCCGGACGCCGCAGGTCGATCGGGCGCTCGGCGCCGAGGCGGGCGAGCAGGTCGTCGTCGAGTTCGCGGACCGGCCGGCGGTGGGCGAGGGCCTCGACGACCAGGGTGGCGAGCAGGGTCTCGCGGTGGTCGGGCGCGACCGGCCCGCCGGCGTCCAGGGCCCGCAGGTCGGTGAGGGTGTGGACGGCTTCGAGCGCCGGCACCCGGGCATGGTCACCGTAGTGCTCGGCGAAGGCGGCCGCCGCCCGGGCGAGGTACGCCGGGTAGCGGCTGCCGCGGCCGATCAGGACGAGCACGGCGGCGGCCTGTTCGGCGTAGCGGGCCACCGCCCGGTCGAGGGCGAGCGGCCCGGCCGGGCGGGCGACGGCGTCCAGGTGCAGGGCGGGCCGGGGGCGGGTGCGCAGGGCCGTCCGGAGCCGGTCGAGGGCCTCGGCGGGGTCGGCGGTGTTGAGCCGCTCGCACAGGCCCAGCAGCGGCCCGGGGGCGGCGGGTTCGGGCCCCGCGGTGCGCAGGAAGCCCCGGCGGAGCAGTTCGCGGACCAGGCGGTGGGCCGGCCCGGGATCGGAGGTGCCGTAGCGGCGGCCCAGTCCGGCGACGAGCTCGGCGAGCGGGACGGGGCGGGCGGCGGCGCGCAGCACCGCCAGGGCCGGCCCGCTGCCGCGCAGCCAGTGGGCGGCGCCCGGCCCGGCGGGCTCCCGCCAGGGATGTCCGTCGGGGGCGTGTACCAGGTCGGAGACCTGGACCAGGGTCCGGCCGTCGGGCTCGGCGCCGCCGGGCCGGGGTCGGCGCAGGGCGGCGTCCGGGCGCGCCACCGGGCGGGCGGGGCCGGCCAGGTGCAGCCGGGGGCGGGGCCCGAAGGGCGCGGCGGTGACGGCGGCGGCCAGCCCGAAGGGGGTGGGGCGGGTGCTGAGCCGGTTGAGGCAGCGGTCCAGCGCGAGGGCCGTCCGCGGATCGGCCGGCCCGCCGGGGCCGGTGAGCGCCTGGGCCAGGGCCGGTGCCGCGTGCTCGACGGCGGTGGCCACCAGGGAGGTCCGCCAGGCCTCGGCCAGCAGGGCGCGGTGCGTGACGGGCCAGTGCGGGTCGTCCGCCGGGCAGGCGGCGAGCAGGTCGGAATACCGGTCCGCGGGCAGTGCCGGAATGCGCAGCACGGCCACCTCGGCGGCCCGGTAGCGGGGGGCATCGGGGTGTTTCCGGTCGACCATGCGCCCTTTCCCACCCCTCGGTCTGACATTCGACTGTCGGCCATTCGGCGCGCGGGCACCGGAATAGCACGGGCTTTCCGCGCCGCGCGGCCCACGCCTTGCCGGCGGCACCTGACGGACCGTCGGCAAGGGGGGTCAGCGGTCGGCCGGTGTCAGTTGGCCGAGCAGCCGAAGTTGATGTTGGTGAAGCCGGCCTCGTCCTCGACGTCCGCCGCGTGGCCCTCGACGTCGCTCTCGGCGAGTTCGGCCTCGCGGGCGGCGGCGGCCAGCTCCTCGGCCTCGTTCCGGTCGAATTCGTTGGACATGAGCCCTCCCAGGGGTCCTTGACGGTACCTCGGCCCGCTTCTGCGGCCCGTTCGAATTGTTCTCACCGGCCGGACCGGCGTCAACAGTCGCGGCAATACCGGGAATTAATTCCGGCGTCCCGAAAATGGCAGGCGGAAACAGCCCTCCGGACACACGGTGAAACCGACTGAGGAATTCCCGCTCACGAATGTCGAAGCGGGCCCGGGCCCGCGCCCTTCGCCTCGCGTGCGGCCCGCAGGGCGCGGTCGGCACGCCCGGCGAGGTCCGCGCCGTCGGGCACCGCCCGGGCGATCCGGGCGGCGGCCGTCAGCGGCAGCAGCAGCGCGCCCGCACCACGGACGGTGTCGAGCACCGCCAGCGACCGGCCGAGCTGCGCACGGGCCCCGGGATCGCCCCGGGCCGCCGACCGGACGGCCTCGACCTGGTGGTGCAGCACCCGCGCCTCCCAGCCCGCTCCGGGCGGCGGCGGGCCCTCGGCCGGGGCCGGGTCGCGCCGGTCCAGCAGCCAGGCCGAGGCGAGGCAGCGGTCGGCCGCCGGTCCGGCCCCGGCCTCGGTGAAGCACGCGGCCGCGGCACGCTGCCAGTGCGCGGCACCCACCGGGTCGCCGGCCCACTCCTCGACCGCACTGCGGAACTGGTACAGCCCCGCCAGGGCGGCCCGGTGCCCGACCCCGGCGAACACCTCACGGGCCTGGTCGAGCTGGTCGCGGGCCGGGCCGGGCTCGCCGGCGAAGGCGTGCAGCAGCGCGGCCGAGCAGCCGACCAGCGCGTGCAGCACCGGCGCCCCCGCCGCGCTCTCCCGGAGCTCGGCGCAGCGGGCCAGCGCGACCCGGACCGGACTGTCCCCGAACGCCAGGCAGAGCGACAGGTTGGCGTAGATCTCCGCGGTGCCGAGCCCGACGTCCGCCGCGACCGCCCTGCCGGACCCGGCCACCCCGTCGTACCCTGCCACCGCGCCGTTCGCGGCCACCCCGCCGTACGCGTCCGCCAGCAGCCGCTCGCCCTGCCGGTAGTCGCCGGAGCCGATCGCGTCGAGCGCTTCTAGCAGCAGCAGCCGGGCCCGTGCCGGTCCGTCACCGGACCGCTCGGCCAGCCGACGCGCCGCCCGGACGGCCTCCGGTCCCGCCGGGCGCAGGGCCAGCTCGTTGGCCCTGAGCTGGAAGGCCGCCGCCGGGTTGGCCGAGGCCGGCCCGAGGCCGGCCGTCCGGTCGATCAGGGCGAGGGCCTGTGCGGTGTGCCCGCAGGCCGCCAGCGCGTAGCTCTCGATCGAGGCGGCCTCCAGCCCGAGTCCGACGTCTGCCACCTGCTCGGCCAACTCTCGTGCCCTGGTTGCGAGTTCGACGGCCGTCCGGACGTCGGAGCGGCTCACCGCACGGCGGGCCGCCGCCGCCAGGCAGCCCGCCGCCAGGGCGGCCGCCTCGGCCTCCTGCCGCGAGCCGGGGCGCAGCTCCCGGACGCACTCCAGCGCCCGTTCGGCCTGGACGGCGGCCTGCTCCAGCGCCCCGGGCCCACGGGCGGCCCGCCGGCGCAGCTCCCCGGCCACCGCCGTGTGCAGCTCGGCCCGGTCCGCCAGCGTCAGGTGCGCGTACGCCACCTGGGCCGGGCTGCGGCAGTCGAGGCGCAGTCGCCCGTCCTCGCCCGGCTGTCCGGCGGCCAGCCCGCGCAGCTCCAACTCGGCCAGGCCGTCAGCGAGTTCGGACGCCTCCAGGCCGACGGTGGCGGCCAGCTCCCGGGTGTCCACCGGCGCACCCCAGGCCCCGACGCAGCCGAGTACCCGGCGGGCCGGGCGGCCGAGCCGCTCGATCCGGGCACCCAGGGCCGCGCTGGCCGAGGGGGCCACCAGGTCCTCGATCCCGTCCGCGGCGAGCGCCGCCAGCTGTTCGAGGAAGAGCGGGTTGCCGCCGCTGCGCGCGACGAGCGCGCCGGCGCCGGCCCAGTGCAGCTCCAGATCGCCGCCAGCGGCGGCGCCCGGGCGCAGCAGGTGGAGCAGCCGGTGGCTGTGTTCGGCGGACAGCGCGGGCACCGAGAAGGCGGCGGGCGCCCGGACGAGGCCGGACGGCACCTCCCGGCCGGCGAGTACGAAGAGCACCGGGCCGCAGCCGGGCGGCACCTCGTCGATCACCTGGAGCAGGTCGTCGGGCGCCCACTGGACGTTGTCGACCAGGAGCAGCAGTGGCCGGTCCGCGCTCAGCCCGGCCAGCCGCCGGCCGATCCGCCAGCGCAGTTCGGCGGTGGACGGCGCGATCGCCCCGGGGGTTGCGGTCGGTGCGGGCGCGGTCGGTGCGGGGCCAGGCGGTGCGGGGGCGGGCGGTCCCGCGGCGGCCGCGGTGAGTTCGGCGTCCAGGCGCAGCAGCCGGCCGGGCCCCTGTGCGCGGTCGTCGCGGGTGCAGTCCAGCCGGACCACCCGCGCGCCGGCGGCCGGCGCCGAGTGCGCCAACTGCCTCAGCAGGGCGGTCTTCCCGCTGCCGACCTCGCCGTCCACCGCGAGCACCGAGCCACCGGGCCGGCCGAGCCGGACGGCCAGCTCGGCGGTCAGCTCGTCCAGCAGCCGGCGCTGGTTGACGAACGGCGGCGGCACGGCTGCGGGACGCCCGCCCGGTTCGACCGTCCAGGCCTGCAGCGCGGTGTCGAAGCCCTTGGCCACCACCGGCTCGACCGGGGTGCAGCGCACCTGGTCGCGGACCAGCAGCCAGGTCCGGACGTCCGCCAGCGCACCGTCCTGCGGGGCCGCACCCTGCAGCCGGGCGGCCCGGTTCATCACCGCGCCGATCGCGAACGAGGAGTCCCGGTCGGCCAGCACGACCTGGCCGGAGGCGATGCCGAACCTGACGGCCAGGGCGATCGAGTCCGCGTCCGTCTCCCGGGCGAGCCGCCGCATGGACTCGTGCGCGGCCCGCACCGCCCGTACCGCGTCGTCGTCGGCCGGACGGTCGGCGCCGAACACACCGACCACGGCGTCCCCGATGAACTTCTCCACCCGGCCGCCGTGCGCCTCGACGGCGCCGCGCAGCGCCCCGAAGTACCGCTCCAGCACCCGGTGCCAGAGCTCGGGGCTGAGACGGGTCGCCAGCCGGGTGGAGCCGGAGATGTCGCAGAAGGTCACCGTGACGAACCGCAGGCCGGCCGGTCCGGCGGCGGCCGGCCGGCCGACGGGGCTGCCGCAGGCCATGCAGAACCGGGCCGCCGGCGGATTGCCGGCGCCGCAGCCGGGACAGTCGCCGCCGGGCGGCGGGACCGGTTCGGGGACGCTCACCACAGCAGGGCACCCCCCTCGATCCCGTGGCCCTCGACGTCCGCGCCGGCCGCGTCCAGCCGCCGCTTGACGTCCAGCAGCAGTTGGATCTCCTCGTCGGTCAGGGCGTCGAGGACGGCCAGCTGCTCGTCGCTGGCGTAGTCGAGGTCGAAGCCGAGCTCGGTGAGCCGGTGCGGGTCGGCCATGATTCCTCCGTGGGGTGTCGGCGGGCGGGTCGGACCAGCGGGGCGAGGACGTCGACCAGGCCGTCCGCACTGGTCGCGGCGGCGGTGAGCAGCAGCCGGTGCTGCGCCCCGGTGAGCACGAGCGAGTCGAGGAAGGCCCGCAGCGCACCGCCGTGGCCGGTGTCCAGGGCGGCGTGCGCGGCCAGCGTGCGGAACGCCGCGGCGGGCAGCCCGGTGCGGGCGGCCAGCCGGTCGGCGACCCCGGCCGGGGGCGGGTACCACTCCAGCAGGGCGATGTGGCCGAGCAGGGCGAGCGGATGGACGTGCCGGATCCAGTACCCGGGCGCCCCGGCGAACCGGGCCACGGCCGGGGTCGGCGGAGCGGCCAGCAGCTCGGCGGGGTCGGCGCCGGTGGCCGCGTAGTCGTCGAGCAGCCAGCGGTCGTGGCCGTGCTCCTCGGTCAGCTGGACGGCGAAGTACGGGGCCAGTTCGGCCGAGAGCGGGTCCTCGCGGCGCAGGCACTCCTGGACGGCCTCGGCGAGCAGCGGTGTGGTGGCGCGGACCACCTGGTGGCTGGTGCGCAGCCAGGCCCGGTACCGGTCCACCTGGCAGCCCTCGTCCCAGAGCCCGGCCGCGACCGCCGCGAGGGCGGGCGCCAGCCGGTCCAGCAGCAGCCGCAGCCGCAGTCCGGCCGGTACGGGGGTCAGGGTTTCGGCCGGCATCGGGCCACCTCCTCGCCGTCGGCGGCAGCAGGACGCTCGCCGGGGGCCAGCAGGCCGAGCAGGGCCGCCGTCCGGGGCTCGGCCTCGACCGTCCGGTGGGCGGCCCAGCAGGCGTCGCACACGGTGCGGTGGCCGGTGCCGGCGAGGTGGGCGAAGCCGGGCAGCGGGGCCAGGGCGGCCGGTCCGGCAGTGGCGAGGATCCGCAGCAGCGGGTCGTGGGCGTAACCGTCCAGGGCGGCGGCGAGCCCGGCGGCGTCGACGGCCCGGCGGCGCAGTGCGCGGGGGCCGCCGCCGGTGATGACCGTCTCGTTGCAGCAGCCGGTGACCGTCCCGTCGTAGCGGACGGTCGGCGCCCGGGCGGGCAGGCAGGGGCCGAACTCGCCCAGCGGGCGGGGCTCGGGCGCCGGGAACAGTCCGGCGCCGCGGCCGGCGGCCAGCGGCCGGGTCGGGTACAGCTCGGCGCGCGCGGACCAGTCGGGGCCGAGTTCCTCGGTCAGCAGCCGGCGGGCCGCGTCGAGCCGTCCGGGCTGGTCGATGACCTGGAGCACCGGGTGGCCGCCGGCCCCGAGCACGGCGGCGATCGCGCGCCGCAGCCGGACCTGGCCGAGCCGGGCCAGGTGGTAGCCGTCGACGCCGAGGAAGACGGTGTCGGCCTTCGCCAGCACGCCGGTGATCCAGCGCGGGGTCCGGGGCCCGGCCCAGTGGCCGGCGGTGAACAGCACCACGGCCCGGCCGGCGCCGTGCAGCCGGTCGACGGCGAGCGTCAACGCCCGTCGCTCGGCGAAGGGTTCGCCGCCGGAGACGGCGACCGCCCGCAGCCCGGGGCGGTCGGCCAGCGCGTCCAGGAGCTCGCCGAGCAGCGTCAGGTCCGCCGGGCCGGGGCTGTCGGGGCGGGCGGAGACGGAGCAGTGGGCGCAGCCGACCGGGCAGCGGTCGGTCAGGTAGAGCAGCACGCTCGCGCCGGGGGTCCGGCGCAGCGCGAGAACCTGGTCGAGTCTCATCCGGCCCACCCCAGTTCGACCAGGTCCGCGTAGCCGGGGAGCGCGCCGCGGGCGACCGCGAGCCGTCGGGGCGCCCGGGCGGCGGTCAGTGCCAGGACGGCCCGTTCCATCCGCCGGCCCTCGGGGGTGCCGAGGCCCTCGGCGGCGCGCGCGGCGGTGGCGGGGGTGAGTGCGAGGCAGTTGCGGCAGGCGTCCGGGGCGCAGCCGGGTTCGGCGGGCGGGCCGTGCCGGCGGCGGGTGCCGATCGGGCCGAGGGTCCGGACGGACCGCAGCAGCGGGTCGCCGAGGGTGCGTCCGCTGAGCGTCCGCCAGGGGTCGCGGGCGGCATGGCCGAGCACCAGGTGGGCCGGGCCGCCGCCGCGCAGCAGGCTCTGCCGGGTGCAGGCGAGGACGGTGCCGTCCTGGTCGACCAGTGGCCAGTGGGCGAACTCGCACGGCCCCGGGTCTCCCCCGCCGGGCGTCGGCGCGGGCAGCAGGCCGCGGGCCCGGCCGGTCGGCCGGACGGCGCTGACCAGCATCGGCACCCGCGCGCCGAACCGCCGCCGGACCTCGGCCACCAGGCCGTCGACGTACGGGTCGGGCCCGGCGCCGGGCAGCGCGGTGATGTGCAGGCTGACCGCGGGGACGAGGTCCAGGACGGCGGCGAGCGCGCCGAACACCTCCGCCCGGCCGACCTCGCGTTCGTGCTGGGCGTCCAGGCTGGCCGCGAAGTGCGCGAGGCCGGCCACGGCCCGCCGGACCGCCGGGGGCAGGCCGGCGCCGCCGCGGGCGAAGAACATCCCGGACAGCAGCGCTGCGCCGGTGCCGACCCGGGCCGCCGAGGCCGTCAGCTCGGCGACCAGCCCGGGGCGCAGCAGCGGTTCGCCGCCGGACATCAGGATCAGCTCGGGCCGGCAGTCGGGCTCGAAGGAGTCGACCAGCCGCCGGAACGGCTCGCCGGGCGACTGGGCGGCGGCCATCGTGGAGGCGGTGGAGCAGTGGGCGCAGGCGAGCGGGCAGCGGTCGGTGAGCGCGAGCAGCAGCCCGGCGGCCGGCCGGGCGCCGAGGGTGAGGAGGTCCGCCAGGTGCACGCCGCCGCTCCCGTCTACCGGTCCGTGCGGAGCAGGTCGGCGACGGCCGCCAGCAGCGCCCGGACGGCTTCGCCGCGTGGCCCCCCGGCCTCGCGGGCGGCGGCCGCGATCCGGGCGAGCGGGTCGCCGTCGGCCCGGCCGGGCGGGCGGTGGCGTTCGGCGAGGGTGAGGGCGAGCACCGCGGCGCTCTGGTTGGCCAGTTCGGTGAGCAGGTCCATCGCGTCCAGGTCGCCGATGCCCTCGACCTTCGGGTCGAGCACCTCCAGCACGCCGAGGATCTCGCCGCGGTGCTCCATCGGGACGGCCATGATCACTTCGGGTACCAGTCCGGTGCTCTCGGCGAAGCCCTTGTCGAAGCGGGCGTCCTCGGCGACGCCGCGCACCACCATCGGCTCGCCGGTGTTGGCCACCCAGCCGGCGATGCCGTGGTCGCCGGGGATGGCCACGCCGACCAGCCGGTCCTCGCCCACGCCGGAGGAGGCCTCGAAGACCAGGGTGCCGTTCTCCTCGTCGCGGACGAAGACGGAGGCCGCGGCCGCGGCGAAGGACAGCCGGGCCAGCCGCACGGTGGAGCGCAGGATCTCGTCGAGCTGGTCGGACGTCACTCCGGTCTCCTCGGGGCGATGTTGTCGGCGGTGGCCGTCAGGACGTGCCGCAGCTGCGGGGTGCGGAAGCCCGGGTGGCGTTGCAGGATGCGTGCGCAGAGCCCGGTGATGTGCGGGGCGGCGAAGCTGTTGCCGGAGACCCGCCGGGTGGCGCCGCCGAGCCAGGGCGCGGGCACGTCGACGCCGAGGGCGAAGAAGTCCACCGGCGGGCGGGGGTTGGACTCCACCCGCTCGGGGTCGGCGACGGCGTGCGCGCCGACCGAGATGACCGAGGGGAAGCGCCACGGGTAGCTGTCGACGGGGCTGTTGTGGGCGGCGGAGATCAGGGTCACGCCGGCGAACCAGGCCTCGTCGGCGAGGTCGTGCAGCCGTTCCTTGAAGTGCTCGCGCCGGGTGGAGAGACTGACGTTGATCAGGGCGAAGCGCTCGGCCACGGCCCACTCCAGGGCGGTCAGCAGGGCGTCCCCGTTGCCCTGGAGGTTCCCGCCGAGGACGCGGACGCTGGTGAGCTCGCAGTCCGGGGCGAGCGAGCGGACGATCCCCGCACACGCGGTGCCGTGGCCGGCCACGTCGCCGCCGGTGTCCTCGGCCACCGACCAGGGGCGGGTGCCGTCGGGGGCCGGCTCGGCCGCCCGGACGGCGGCCAACTGCCGTACGTCGCCGCCGATCTGCGGGTGTCCGGCGGTGACCCCGCTGTCCACGACGCAGACCCGTACGCCGCGTCCGGTGGCCCCGCCCCAGGCCCAGGACCGGCTGACCGGCGCCGGGGCGGCCAGCTCGGCCGGGTCGCACAGCTCGCCGGCCGAGGTGTGCGCGAAGCGGATGGTCCGGCGGGCCGGTGCGGCGCCGCTCACCGGGCGCCGCCGCCGTCCGCGTCGAACGGGGTGAAGCCGCGCCGCCGGACGGCCAGGTCCAGGCGCTCGGCCCAGTTGAACTTCACGCTGGGGCAGGGCAGATGGCCCTCCCGCCAGAGTTTGGGGCAGGAGCCGCCGCAGACCGGCAGGATCGGACAGCGCGAGCACTGCGCGCCGCCGTCGCCCACCTGGTCGTACCAGTCGTCGAAGGCGCCGGCGGGCCGCCGGGCGGAGCCGGCCAGGTCGGCGACCCGGGCGACCACGCCGGTGTCCCGGGCGCCGGGGACGAGCGGGTGCTCGGAGCAGGAGTAGACCCGGCCCTCGGTGTCGACGATCTCGCCGGAGCGGGTGGTGGCGGTGCAGGTGGTGCGGACGGTCGCGGCGGGCAGCGGCGCGAAGTGCAGGCCGAGCGCCTCGGCGGTGCGCAGCCAGCCGGCCTCCCGCAGCGCGTAGGCGCGGGCCGCCAGTTCCACCTCGGACACGTCGTTGCCCCAGGAGTGGACGGCGATCAGGTGCAGGGTGACCTGCGGGTGGGCCAGGCCGAGGCAGGCCAGGTCGTTGAGCAGGTCGGTGACGGAGTCCTCGTTGTCGCGGTCGATGTTGACCCGGATGCCGATCCGCAGGCCGGGAGCGGCGCCCCGGGCCAGGGTCTCGGCGAGCACGGTGACGGTCCGGTGGAAGCTGCCGCGGCCGTTGCGCCTGAGCCGGCGGCGGTCGTGCACCTCCTCGGGGCCGTCGACGGTCAGCTCCATCTCGTCGAGCGCGCAGTCCCGGTGGAGTTCGGCGAGGGTGCGGACGGTGAGCAGGCTGCCGTTGGTGGCCATCCGGGCGCGGTACGTCTTGCCGTGCCGGGCGGCGGCGGCGGTGAAGCGGGCGCTCAGCTCGCGGATCACCCGCAGGGCCAGCAGCGGCTCGCCGCCGAACCAGGTGACGGACACCGTGTCGACCCCGGGGTCGGCCAGCATCGCCTCGACCCGGCGGGCGGTCCGGTCGGCCCGCACCCGGTCGTGCGCGGCCTTGACGTGCTCCTGGCCGCAGTAGCTGCACGCCATGTTGCAGTACGAGGTGGGCATGATGGTCACCGACCGGGACGACGTGCGGGCAGACCCCTCCCGCAGTCCGCCGGTCACCGCGGCGAGTTCGTCCTCGCCCCGGCCGACCAGCGCCCGGAGCCGGGCCAGCCGCCGGTGCTCGGCGGGGTCGAGGCCGGCCAGCGCGTCCGGGTCGCCGGAGCGCAGCGCCGCCGCCGTCGCACGGTCCAGCCGGATCAGTGCGGCCGAGCGGGTCGCGTAGCCGAACCAGGCCTCGCCGCCGTCGGCGTCCCGGTAGGGCCGCTCCCCGATCAGCAGGTAGCGGCTGGGGACCAGGGCGGTCATGGCGCTCACGGTGCCTCCCGGTGCTCGGGTTCCGTCGTCCAGGACGCGGCCGCGCCCAGGGAGATGCGCAGGCCGGCCGAGGCCGTCGAGTACGGGTGCCCGGGGTCGACCGACAGCCGCAGGGTGACCTGCGGCGGTCCGCCCACCGGGCGGCAGCGCACCGCCGTCAGCCGGTCCAGCCGGTGCACGGTGACGGCACGTTCCAGCAGGCCCAGCAGGACGGGGTCGGCGCAGCGCACCCGGGTCACCCGGCCGGCCGAGAGCTCCACCGTGACGGGCCGCTCCCGCAGTGAACCGCCCAGCCGGGTGGGCCGGTTGATCCGGATCAGGCCGTCCGCGCGGAACTCCCCGTCGGCCGCCCCGACCGGGCAGTGCAGGTGGCCGCCGGGCAGCTGGCGGACCCGGCCGGGCTCGGCCGGGCCGTCCTCGACCCGCGGGGGCCGGTCGGCGCACGGCCGCAGCAGCAGCTCGGCGCCGTCGCCGGTGCCCACCCGGACGGCCGCCGCGGCCGTGGTGCGGGCGCACAGGCCGGCCAGCCGGGCGGCCCGCAGCGTGGGCTCCTCCCAGTCGGGGACGGGGAGTTGGACCGCCACCAGGGAGGCCGGCAGCCGGAGCACGGCGTGGTCGAGCGGTTCGGCGCACAGGAAGAAGGCGGCCTCACGCGCCGCCGGCCCGTCGCCCCGCAGCCCGGCCAGCGCGGCGAGCACCTGCCGGCCGGTGCGCACCGGGCTCCACCCGTCCGCGGCCAGCAGCCGGACCGCGACCCCGCCGGCCCTGGCGGTGGCCGCCAGCCAGGCCGCCTCGGGCGCCCGGCCGCGGTCGAGGACGACGGCCAGCCGGTCTCCGGCGGCGAGCCGCAGCCGGTCGAAGAGCGCGGACCGCACGGCGAGCCGCTCGGCGGGGTCGGGTGCCAGGATCTGGGCAGAGGGCATACGGGCAGCCTTCGCGAGGTCGGTGGCGCCGTCCGCGGGCGCGGATCGGCCGGGGTGGGTCGGTCCCGGTGGTGCAGGGCTCCTCGGCGCTCCGGTCGCTCCCGGACTCCGAGCGGCGGACCGGCCGACCGGCCGGTCGGGTGTCCGGAAAACGGCGGTCGCACGACCGGCCCTCTGGCCGGGCACCTCACCATGTGGCAGGTTCTGCGCAGGCCCGCTCTCCCCACGGAGCCGGGCCCGGCCTACGGTCAGCTGCTGTGACGGACTGTCAACTCTCTTGAAGATCAGCGCACATGACAGTCTCCCGGCCGGGCCACCGACCGTCCAGCACGCGGATCTGGCAGCAACCTGCATGTCCCCAACGTGCAGCGACCATGACCGGGGGGTACCTCGTTGCCGGACGTCACGGCTCCCGATCCCGTACCGCGGCTGGACCCCGCCGCCGTCCGGCTCTTCGACCTCGCGCTGGCCAGGGGCCGGATCGACCGCTCGCGGCACGGCCTGGAGGCGCCCGAGCTGGACCGCGAGCAGTTCGACCGGGCCTGCGAGGTGCTGCTGCGGCTGCGGCTGCTCCGCCCGGTCCCCCAGCTGCCGGACCAACTCGTCCCGATGAGTCCGGAGCTGGCCGCGGCCGGGGTGACCGCTCCGCTGGAGGAGGGGATCGCCCGGGCGGCGGAGCAGGTGCGGGCGATCCGTGAGGAGTTCGGGGCGCTGATGCCCCGGTACCGCTCCGCCCGGCACGGCTCCGCCCGGCGGGATCCGGTCGAACTGCTGACCGACCCGGTGGTGGCCGCCGCGCTCTTCGCCGAGGAGGCCGGGCACTGCCGGGAGGAGCTGTTCACGGTGGCGCCGGGCGGGCTCCCGCAGGACGGCCCCGCGGACGCCACCGGCACCGGCCTCGCCGCACTCGCCCGCGGCGCCCGGCTGCGCACCCTGTGCCGGGCCGCACCCGCGACGCCGGGTCCGCGGCGCGAACAGATCAACCGGCTGATCGCCGCCGGCGCCGACTACCGCGCCCTGCCCGAACTCCCCGAGCCCGCCACGGTGATCGACCGCAGCACCGCCTTCCTCACCCGGCGCGAACCGGACGGCAGCGCGAGCACGGTCCTGCTCCGCGACCACGGCGCGGTGGCCTACCTCTGCCAGGCGCTCGACCTGCTCTGGGCCACCGCCACCCCCTGCCGGGCCCAGCACCGCACCGCCCCCCGCGACCCGGCCGGCAGCGGGGTGCACCGGGCGGTGGTCCGGATGCTGGCCGAGGGCGCCAAGGACGAGGTGATCGCCCGCCGGCTCGGGGTCTCCCTGCGCACCTGCCGCCGCCACATCGCCGACATCCTGGAGAGCCTGCGGGCCGACAGCCGCTTCCAGGCCGGCGTCCTGGCCGAGCGCACCGGACTCACCACCGGGGGGCCGCCGTAGGGCCCCCTCTAGCACCAACGGGCCTGCCGAGGCGGCGAATCCACACTGTCCCCACCACGGCCCCGACCCGGCCGGTAGCATCCGGTGAGCCGAGCCGAGGGGACGTCATGACGGTGATCGCGGTGACCGGGCACCTGGATCTCAGCGGACCCACCGTCCGCCTGGTCCGCACCGCCCTGCGCCGCCTGCTGGCCCACCACCCGGCCGCCGGACTGACCGGCGTCTCCTGCCTGGCCCGGGGAGCCGACGCGCTGTTCGCCGAAGCGGTGCTGGAGGCCGGCGGGCGGCTGGTGGCGGTGATCCCCTCACCGGCCTACCGGGCGTCGGTCGGCGAGGACTACGCACCGGAGTTCGACCGGCTGCGGGAGGCCGCCGCCGAGGTGGTCGTGCTGCCGTTCGCCGTCCCCGGCGCCGCGGCCTACGAAGCGGCCAACGCCGAACTGCTGTGCCGCGCCGAGCTGTTGGTCGCGGTCTGGGACGGTCTGCCCGGCAACGGACGCGGCGGCACGGCCCACATGGTCGCCGCCGCGCGGCGGGCCGGCGTCCCCGTCGAGGTGGTCTGGCCGGCGGGCTCGCAGCGCGGCGCCGCGCCGCGGCGCGCCCCGGGCGGGGCACCCTGACCCGACGCGCCCGGGGCACCGCCGCCCGCCACCGCCCGGTGCGGTCCTACCGCTTGGTGCCGTCCACGATCAGCGGTGCGCCGCCGGCGGCCGAACCGCCACACGGGCTGGCGTAGACCGGGTTCTTCTCGGCGGCGGCCTTGAACGCCTCGATGCACTGGCTCATCAGGATCCTGTCGGTGAGCGAGCTGGCGATCAGCGAGTTGGCCTGGGCCGTGCTCTCGGCCTCGATCCTGCGCTGCTCGGCCTGCGCCTTGGCGGTCAGCACGGCCGCCGCGGCCTGCTCGGTGGCCTGGTCCTGCTGGATCTTCTGGTCGATCGCCTTCTGCAGGACCTCGCTCGGCTTGACGTTGCGCAGGTTCACGCCGTTCACGATGATCCCGCGGGGGGCCATCCGCTCGGTGATCAGCCGGCCCATCTCGGCGTTGATGACCTCGCGCTGGCTCGCGTAGCCCTCGACGCTGGTGTGCTTGGCGAAGACGTTGCGGACGATCTCGCGGGCGTCCGGATACACCAGCCGCTGCTGGACGTTCTCGGAGCTGCCGGACAGCCGGTAGAGCGCGAGGGTGTGCTCCGGGTCGATCGACCACTTCACGGTCAGGTCGACGTAGAGCACCCCGCCCTCGGACGAACGCACCTCGACGGTGTCGTTCCCGGTGAGGTTGAGGTCGGTGGGCCGGGTCGAGAACGTGGTGACCTCGGTCAGCGGGGACTTCAGGTGCAACCCGGGCTTCCAGGTGCTGCCCACGGAGCCGAGCGAGGTCGGTACCGCGACCTCGTACGGCTCGACCACGTGGGTGAAGGTGCTCAGCCCGAGCAGCAGTCCGACGACGGCGACCAGCAGGCCGGCGAGCGTCGCGAAACGGAACTCGACGACGGCCCGGCGCCTGAGGACGACCAGCGCGACACCGAGGGCGAGCAGCAGGATCGAGAGGAGGAACATCGTCGCATCTCCTGCGGGCAGACGTCATGACCTCTGCAGCGTAAGGAGGTTGACACCCGATCGACAGCTGAATCGGCAAGGCCGACGTCAACTGGTATGAATCGTGATGTCGCGCGGGCCCGGTGTCCGCGGCTTCGGATCAGCCGGTCTGCTCCGGCAGTCCCGCGCGGACCCGGCGGGACACCGCGAAGGCCTGGAGGTCGAGGGTGCCCGGGGGTTCGACGACGCCCGGGCCGCCGTCCCGCACCCAGGCGGTGATGTCGTCCAGCATGTCGTCCTGGAAGACCCAGCCCAGCCAGACCGGCCGGCCGCCCGCCCGGCGGCCCTCCGCCGAGGGGCTGACCACGACGACGTTGGCGTGGTCGCAGACGTCCAGGCAGTCCACCACGCGCACCTTCCCGGCCGCCCCGATCCCGGCGTTCAGCTTGTCCAACTGGCCCCGGTGGTCCACCCCCGGGTACTTCGCGGCGTCTCCGCAGCAGCACCCCCGGCAGACCGTCACCGTCACCGGCGCGGCCGGGGCGGCGGATTCCTTACGGGGCGAGCGGGGCATCGGCTTCCTTCCACGGACCTCGGGAGGCCGTCGCGATGATCACCACCACGGCCTCCAGGATTCTGCCCCACGCGCCTCCCCGGTCCACACCCGGCCTCCCCCTGCCCTGGCCTCCCTCCGCCTTGTGTCTCCCGCGGCGCCGGACCCGGCCCGACCCGGCGTCAGGCCGTCGCCGCGGCCGCCGCCCGTCCGGCGGCCCGGCCGGAGAAGAGGCAGCCGCCGAGGAAGGTGCCTTCCAGTGAGCGGTAGCCGTGGACGCCGCCGCCGCCGAAGCCGGCCGCCTCGCCGGCCGCGTAGAGGCCGTCCAGGACGGAGCCGTCGGCCCGCAGCACCCGCGAGGACAGGTCGGTCTGCAGCCCGCCGAGCGACTTGCGGGTGAGGATGTTGAGCCGCACCGCGATCAGCGGACCGGCCTTGGGGTCGAGCAGGCGGTGCGGCGTCGCGGTGCGGATCAGCCGGTCGCCGAGGTAGCGACGGGCGCCGTGGACGGCGGTGACCTGGAGGTCCTTGCTGAACGGGTTGGCCATCTCGCGGTCCCTGGCCTCGATCTCGCGGCGCAGCGCGGCCTCGTCGATCAGCGTCTCGGTGCTCGCCGTCCGGCCTCCCAGCGCGTTCATCCCGCGGACCAGTTCGGTGAGCGAGTCGGCGACCACGAAGTCCGCGCCGTGCCGCTTGAACGCCTCGACCGGTTCGGTGGCGCCCGGCAGCGCCCGGCCGAGCACGCCCCTGACGGACTTCCCGGTCAGGTCGGGGTTCTGCTCGGAGCCGGAGAGGGCGAACTCCTTCTCGATGATCTTCTGGGTGAGGACGAACCAGGTGTGGTCGTACCCGGTGGTCATGATGTGTTCGAGGGTCCCGAGCGTGTCGAAGCCGGGGAACAGCGGGACGGGCAGCCGGTTGCCGCGGGCGTCCAGCCAGAGCGAGGACGGGCCGGGCAGGATGCGGATGCCGTGCCGGGGCCAGATCGGGTCCCAGTTCTCGATGCCCTCGGTGTAGTGCCACATCCGGTCGCCGTTGATCAGGTGGCCGCCGGCCGCGCCGGCGATGCCCAGCATCAGCCCGTCGACGTGGGCCGGCACCCCGGACAGCAGCCGCTCCGGCGGGGTGCCGAGGCGGGCCGGCCAGGCCTTGCGGACCAGTTCGTGGTTGCCGCCGATGCCGCCGGAGGAGACGATCACCGCCTGCGCCCGCAGCTCGAAGGTGTCGGCGACCTCGCGCGAACTGGGCTCCCCACGCCCGACGGTGCTGGGCACCAGCACCTCGCCGGCGACGGTGTCCACCGCGCCCGCGGTGGCGCCCAGCGAGGTGACCCGGTGCCGGAACCTCAGCTCCACCCGTCCGGCGGCGACCGCCGCCATGACCCGGCGGGCGAACGGCTCGACCAGGCCGGGGCCGGTACCCCAGGTGATGTGGAAGCGCGGCACCGAGTTCCCGGGGCCGGTGGCGAGCAGGCCGCCGCGCTCGGCCCAGCCGACCACCGGGAAGAACCGGACGCCCTGGCCGTGCAGCCAGGCGCGCTTCTCACCGGCCGCGAAGTCCACGTACGCCTCGGCCCACCGGCGGGGCCACGCGTCCTCGGGGCGGTCGAAGCCCGCCGTGCCGAGCCAGTCCTGCCAGGCGAGGTCGTGGGAGTCGCGGATCCGCATCCGGCGCTGCTCGGGCGAGTCCACCAGGAAGAGGCCGCCGAAGGACCAGTGTGCCTGGCCACCGAGGTTGGCCGCGGGCTCCTGGTCGAGCAGGATCACCTTCCGTCCCGCGTCGGCGAGTTCGGCGGTGGCGACCAGGCCCGCGAGGCCGGCTCCGATCACGATGACGTCGGCGTCCAGTGCCATGCGAACGGTCCTCCAGGGCTCGGTGGGTGCCCCGATACTGCGGCCTGCGGGCCGGTCGGTCAACCGGCCGGTAACCACCGCCCGCACCGCACCGCACCGCCCGCCGCCGGCAGCCCCGGCCCGGCGGCCGACGCGCATCGGCCCGGGACACCGACGGTGCGGCGTCCCGGGCCGACGGCCGGGCGGGGTGGTGCGGGTCAGCCGGCCGCGCGGCGGCGGCGCAGCAGCGCGGTGGCGACCATCACCGCGGCGATCGCGACGACGGTCGCCGTCACGGCGATGATCCAACTGGGGCCCGAATCGGACGAGGAGGCGGCCGGTGCGGCGACCGGGTCGTTCACCGACGGGGGCGGGGTGGACGGCGCCGCGGACGGCGCGACCGGTTCGACGACGGTGCCCTGGCTCGGGGACGTCCCCGGTACCGCGGTGACGGTCAGGTCCGCCTGGCCCCGGCCGAGGGCCGGGAAGCCGGACTCGACGGTCACGGCCCAGTGGCCGGGCGGCAGGGCGAGCGCCGTGGTGAAGGTGCCGGGGGCGTCGGCCACCGGCTCCAGCTTCCACGGGCCGACCGACCGTCCGTCGTCCGCGACGGCGCTGAGCGTGGCGGCCACCTTCTCGGTGACCGGGTCGTTGTCGTTCGCCCAGAGAGCGGCCGCCCGGGTGTGCCCGTCCCCCAGTGCGGTGACCTTGAAGACGATGGTGTCGCCGTGGGCGCCGGCCTGGCCGGCCCCGCCCACGAGGGCGGCACCGGCGAGCACCGCGGCGGCGGCGAGGGTACGGATGCGCATCTGCGGTGACTCCTCGTACGAGCGGTGGGGCGGGAGGGGGTCGGTTCCCGCCCCACCGGCTTGGGTCGGCCTCAGGAGACCGGCTGGATGGTCCAGTTCTGGTACGTCTGGTTGTTCGGCTGCTGCAGTTCGAGCAGCCAGCCACCGTAGTACCAGCGCTTGCTGGCGCCGAGCACCAGCGAGGAGCCCTTCGCGGTCAGCGTGTTACCGCTGCCGCTCGCGGTGATCTTCCACTGCTGGGTGTCCGCGGAGCTGCACGGCTGCTGCATGACGTACTGGCCGGCCACCGGCGAGCCGCCGATCTGCAGGCACTTGTCCGAGCGGACGGAGCGGACCCGCAGGTTGCCGTCGCCCTGGTCCTCGAACGTCCACTGCTGGTTGGCGTAGCCGGTGCGCTGGTAGCCGATCAGCACGGCGCCGTCACGGGTCGAGCCACCCCACATGTCGGCGGCCTGGCCGGTCAGGCTGTTGGTCATCGTGTACTTGGTGCCGGGCTTGGTCGGGCCGTCCGGGCCCGCGGCCTTCGGGGTGCGGAAGGAGGTCTCACGGCCGGGCTTGGTGACCTTGCCGGACTGGTCGCGCACGGCGACGGCCACCTTGTAGGCGGTGTCGGGGCGCAGGTTGACCAGGCTGACGACGGTGGAGCGGACGGTGCCGAGGGTCCGGCCGTCGAGCACGAGGTCGTAGCCGGCCGCGTTCGCGACCTGACCCCAGCTCAGCATGACCGAGTTCTGGGTGAGCTGGCCGATCGCCACCTCGGGCGAGACCGGACCGCCGGTCGAGGTCGGGCTCGGGCTCGGGTTGGGAGTGGGGGTCGTCGAGGTCTTGGTGGGGCTCGGCGAGGGGTTCGGGGTCGGGGTGCCGGTGCCGGTCTTGGTCGGGCTCGGCGTGGGGGTCGGGGTCGGCGTCGGGTTGGGCCCGGTGCCGCCGCCGGAGATCAGGAACTGGTTGTTGGCCACGTTCCAGTGGGTGGTGAGGTAGCTGCCCGACGCCGGGTTGGTGTTGTAGTAGTCGTCGTGGTTGCAGTCCAGCCGCTCGTCACTGGCGCGGTTGGGGCACTTGGTGATCATCTTGGGGTAGTACGGCGCGTCCGAGTAGCACATGAGGTCCCACTCGTCGACGCAGTGGCCGGCCTTGCTGCTGTTCGGCGCGCTGTTGTTCACGGCGCCGAGGTTGTGGCCGAGCTCGTGCGCGGCGGTCGAGCCGCCCCAGCAGCCGCCGTCGGTGCGGCCGTAGGAGGGGCCGAAGTTGCTCTGGTTGTCCTTGCCCGGACGCTCGTCACCGGCGAAGGTGCCGATGCCGCAGTAGACCTGGGCCTCCGCGAAGATCATGTACTTGCGATCCTTGCGGTTGAAGCCCTGCTTGGCCAGCGCGTTGTTGGTGGCGCCGAACTCCTGCAGCGTGGCGTCCGGCAGCTCCACGTTCAGCACCGCGGCCGAGCAGTCGGACTCGGTGACGTAGCGGATGTGGCGGGTGCCGCCGGTCTCCTGGGCGCTGGCGTTGTAGATGACGTCGGCGTCGGCGGCCCACTTCTTGAACGAGGGCAGGTACTGGCCGAAACGGTCCTTGCCGGGCCCGTGCACGTACAGCACCTGCACGCGGTTCCCGGTGCTGCCGTCGCCGTCACAGACCACCGCGGTGCCCGCGGCGGCTGCGGCCGCGGCGGCGGGCGTCCCGCCGGCCGGGGCGTCGGAGGCCAGCGCGGCGCCGGACTGCACGTCGAAGACCGGCTGGCTGTCCTTCAGCAGGTCGGCCGCGGAGGGCGGCGCGTCCTGGCTCACGGCGAGCGCGGCCGGCTCGACGGCGGCGGCCGCGGCGGGCTTGGTGTCCTGGTGGATGTCGACGCCCTTCGGCGGCTCGTCCGGGCCGTGCGTACACAGCCCCGCGTCGGAGACCTTGAACACGCCGACACACTTGTCGCCGGTGCCCGCGGCCACCAGCCCGGTGTAGACCATGCCCTTGCCTATATCGCTCTCCGGCACCGAGGCCACCGGTGTGGGTGCCTCGTTGTGCAGCGGGCCGGCCGCCGGGCCGATCTCCTGCGTGAGCGCGGCGTCGGCGGACACCACCGGGCGGTCGCCGCCCATCGCGGTGCCGATGGTGACGGCCCCCGCGATGAGGCCGGCTGTCACGGTGGCTGCAACCAGCAGCCGACCGCGGCGATTTCGGCGGCGTGATACCGCTCCCCTGTGTCCCATGCGCGTCTCTCCCTCATCGGCAGGTGTCGGTGTGGGTGCCGACACCTAGGAGACGGGTGGGGCGGATGGGGATAACAGAAATCGCACAGACTTTTTTCGGACGGATTGGCGATCGTCCGAGGGCACCCGTGGAAGGCATGGTTGCGCTCCACCATGGAGCGTAATTCCAAAGGGAACTGACCGGCATTCAGGCTGAATTGATGGCGACTGAGGCCTGGACACCCCGTTAACGTGCCAGTAACTTACCAATCAGTAGCCGCTGTGGCTTGGCTCACACGCACCCCCACCCACCCATCGTTTCTCTCCCCCAGGAGGAACCGTGCTCGGCCCTGCCCCGAAACGAAAGTCCGTCCTGGCGGGCGGCGTGCTCATGGCCGCCGCCCTCACCGCCCTGACCGCCCTCGGCGCACCGGCCCAGGCCGCCGCCGGCACCGGCAAGTACGTGGCCCTCGGCGACTCCTACGCCGCCGGCGCGGGCGTGCCCGGCCAGTACGCCGGACTGTGCCTGCGCTCGGACCGCAACTACGGACACCTGGTGGCGGCCGCACTGCACAGCAGCTCGTACACCGACACCACCTGCTCGGCCGCCAAGATCAAGGCCATCACCTCGGCCCAGTACGACGCCTTCATCCGGGTGAACGACCCTCAGCTCGACTCCGTCACCGCCGACACCGAGCTGATCACCATCGGCATCGGCGGCAACGACCTGGGCACCTCCGACCTGGGCATCGCCGACGTGATCGCCACCTGCATCGGCGGCGCGGTGATCAACCCGCTCGGCACCCCCTGCAAGGACCACTACGCCGACGGCCACTGGGACTGGAGCAGCTGGCGCTGGCAGTGGGGCGAGGACACCCTGCAGCGCCGGATCGCGGCCGCCCGCCCGCAGCTGGCCGACGCCCTGCAGCGGATCCACGCCAAGGCCCCGAAGGCCAAGGTCCTGCTGGTCGGCTACCCCTCCGTGCTGCCCGACGACGAGTGGGACTGCGTCGGACGCCAGCCCGTGACCGTCGGCGACGTGGCCTACCTGCGCGGCGTCCTCGGCAGCCTGAACTCCATGCTCGCCTCGACCGCCGCGGCCAACGGCGCCACCTACGTCGACACCGCCGGCCCCACCAGGGGCCATGACATCTGCTCGGCCGACCGCTGGATCGAGGGCACCATCCCGCACTCCCTCGCCGTCCCGTTCCACCCGAACGCGACCGGCGAGCAGGTGATGTCCCGGGCCGTGCTGAAGGCGCTCGGTCGCTGACGGAGCGCCGGCGCGGTGTGCGCCGCGGACGGCCCGCCGAGGGTCGTCCGCGGCGCCCCGAATCCGGTTCGACGCCCGGGTCGTCCGGGTGGCAGGCTGTGCGGATCTTCACCGCTTCTCCGCCCGGCATTCGAATGGTTCGTCAGGGCGGCGGAGCGGGCTCCGACCTGACACCAGGAGTAGCCCCACATGCGTCTGAGACATGCGACCGGGCTGACCGCGGCAGCGGTCACCACCGTCCTCGGACTACCGATCCCCGCCGCGACGGCAGCCGTCGGCGTCCTGATCGTGAACAACAACGACACCGCGCACTGCTCCGACACCGGCGGCGGCACCATCGCCCAGCCGTACTGCACCATCTCCGCCGCGGCCAAGGTCGCCGAACCGGGCCAGACGGTCCGGGTCCTGCCGAGCACCTCCGGCTACCAGGAGGAGGTGCACATCACCCGGTCCGGCACGGCGGACAGGCCGATCACCTTCCTCGGCGGGCCGATCTCGCACGACAGCTCCGCCCAGCCGACGATCCGCCACAAGGCGGCGAGCGAGAAGGCCTTCGTCATCTCGAACGTCCACGACGTCGTGGTCCGGGGCTTCCAGGACGGCGAGGCCACGGACGCGGTGACGGTCTCCGACTCCACCGGGGTGGTCGTCGACCAGAACGTGTTCGACGCCGACTCCGGCTCCGCCACCGTCCGGGTGTCGGGCGCGAGCGACCGGGTGACGGTCAGCCGCAACCTCTTCCTCGGCTCCGCCGGAGTCGTCGTCGAGGGCGCGCGCGCCACCCTGGTCACGGCCAACGACTTCAACTCGGTCATGCCGACCGCGATCGCCGTCACCGACGCCCCCGACACCGCGATCACCAACAACACCATCGCCTTCCCGTGCGGCGCCGGTGTGGTGCTCGGCGGCGCCGCCACCGGCGGCGTGGTCGAGAACAACGTCATCACCAGGCACAACGCGGACAACTCCCGGTTCGACGACCGCAAGTGCCCGAGCAAACTGCCGCCGGTCACGGTCTCCGCAGGCGCGGCGGCAAGCGCCAAGGTGGACTACAACACCGTCCACCCCTGGCCGGGCGCGACGTCCTACGACTGGGCCGGCACCGGCTACCCGACGGTCGCCGCGTTCCGGACGGCGACCGGACAGGGCCAGCACGACACCGATCTCGACACCGCTTTCGACCCGAGTCTGAACTGGCCCTTTAACCGGCTCCCGGACAGCGCCACGGCGGCCATCGACTCGGGTGACCCCGACGCGCCCGGCGTCGGCACCGACCTGCTCGGCGCCGGCCCGGTCGACCACCCGACCGTCGGGAACACCGGGCCCGGCGGGACCACCCGCGACCGCGGCGCCATCGAGCGCACCGGCCTGCGCAGTGGCAGTGTCACCCTCCGGGGCGACCAGGTCCGGTACCCCAAGGGAGCCGCGCCCTTCGCGGTCAAGGCGAAGGCCCAGGCCCAGAGCGAGTGGAACTCCCCCCTCGTCTCCTACTCGTACGACTTCGGGGACGGCACCGACCCGGTCGTGAGCACCTCGGACGCCGAGGTCGGCCACACCTACGACCGGCCCGGCAGCTACTACGTGACGGCCACCCTCACCGACGCCCGCGGCGAGCGGGTCGTCGCGACCAGCTTCCCGGTCAAGGTGTCCGAGCCGGCCGACCTCGTCACGGACTTCACCACCGAGGTCGACACCAAGCTCAACCTGCACGTCGTCCCGGCCTCGACCTCGCCCTACGCGGTCACCTCCACCCAGGTCGACTTCGGCGACGGCACCGTCCTCAACAACGACCAGTACAACCAGCACACCTACTGGCAGTCCGGCACCTACAACGTCAAGGTCACGGTGACCGACGACGCCGGCCGCACGGCCTCCAGGACCAAGCAGGTCGTGGTCAAGGCCGACCCCGCCTACGAGGTCCTGCTGCCGGTCCTGCGGGTCCAGGTGGTCGCCCGGACCTCCGCCGGGCTCGTCGACGCCGGGAACAACCTCAACCGGGACCTCTGGGCGCCGTTCGCCCCGGTCGGGGCCACCGGGGCGGCCTTCTCCCCCGACCAGGTCACCGCGTTGACCACCGTCAACGCCCGCTGGGACCGGCTGCGGACCTTCGTGGTCGCGGGCGGCCGGATCTACGGCGCGGACCGCAGCATGGCACCGTTCCACTTCGAGGCGGGCGGGGCCGTGGACCTGGGCCAGTGGTCCAGCTGGTCCGAGATCACCGGCGCCTCGGGCGCCGGAGCGCTTCCGAACGTGACCCAGGTGGCCGGCGCCGTGATCGGGACCACGACCCACCTGGTCGCCGTCTCCAACGGCCGGGTGTACGAGGCCTCCCACGACCGTGCCGCCGACCGGTGGAGCGCCTGGGGCGACATCACCGGCGAGGCCCGCCTGCCCGCCGGCACCAGCCGCATCGCCGTGGCGACCATCGGCAACGCCCTGCACGTCGCCGCCCTCGGCAGCGACGGCCGGGTCCGGATCGCCGACGGCGACTACACCGCCGGCCGCTGGAGCAGCGGCGACCTCAGCGCCGCCATCGGCAACCCCGCCGGCATCACCGAACTGTCCGCCACCGCCATCGGCTCCAAGTTCCACGTCCTCGCGCTGGCCGGCGGCAACGTCCACCAGGCCACCGGCGACTACAGCGCCGGCACCTGGACCACCTGGGCCGACGTCTCCGCCGTCACCGGACTGCCCGGCGCCATCACCCAGCTCAGCGCCACCACCTACGGCGGCAGCTACAACACGCTGCGCCTCTACGCCGTCAGCAACGGCCACGTGTTCAACGCCAACGGCGACTACACCGCCGGCCGCTGGTCCACCTGGGCCGACGTCACCGCGCCCGGCGCGGGCGGCGCCACCGCCCCGGTGACGCTGCTGTCGGCCGCGTTGCTGTAGCCCGGCCTCGCGGCACGTTGCTGTAGCCCCGACCTCGCGGCACCACGAAGCCCCCGGACCGACCGGTCCGGGGGCTTCGTGCGCTACGGGTCACGGCCCGGGCGTCACGGCTTGACGCGGACCACCTGCGGGTCGTGGTCGCTGGCCTGCGAGGCGAACTCGCTGTTGATGTGCACCACGTCGTACTTGGCGTGGGTCAGACCGGGGCTGACCAGGATGTGGTCGAGCACCTGCGAGTTGCCCTGGTAGACGTAGGAGTAGCGCTGCTTCTCCGGAAGCTCGTCGACCAGGTCGCGCAGGACGCAGTCCTTGGTGAGCGCGGTCAGCGCCGGCGAGAACTGGTAGTCGTTGAAGTCGCCGAGCGAGACCACCTTGGCCTGCGGGTCGGCGGCCAGCAGCTTGGCGACGAAGGCCTGCTCGATGCCGGCCTGCTTGACCCGCTGCACCTCGGAGGAGCGGGTCGGAGCCTGGAAGCGGCTGTCGATGCCCTGGTCGCCGCCCTTGCTGTTGAAGTGGTTGGCGATGACGAAGACCTTCTTGCCCTTGAACGAGAACTGGCCGACCAGCGGCTTGCGGCTGGAGTTCCAGGCCTCGTTGCCGGGGTCGATCCGGCCCGGTGAGGCGGTCAGCGCGGTGGTCTTCCCCTGGCCCGCGACGTCGACGGCGGCGGTGGCCGAGCCGCCCGCGATGTCGGTGAAGGAGACCCGCTGCGGGTTGAACAGGAAGACCTGGCGGATGTTTCCGCCGGGCTCGCCGCCGTCCTTGTTGTTCTCGGGGTTGATGGAGCGCCAGTCGTAGGCCGGGCCGCCGGCCGCCTGGATCGCGGCGACGAACTTGGCCACGGTGGCGCTCGCGTCCACGGTGCCGTCGTTGGTGGCGCCGTTGTTGTCCTGGATCTCCTCCAGGGTCACGATGTCGGGCGAGCGCAGGTTGGTCACCACGCCCTTGGCGAGCTCGCCGAACTTGGAGTCCGGGTCGCTCGGGTCGAGGTTCTCCACGTTGTAGGTGGCGATGGAGAGTTCACCGGCCGCCGCCGGCCTGGTGACCTCGCGCTCCAGGCCGTTGTCCTGCAGGGTACCCAGGGTGGCGGCCGCCAGGGTGTAGCCGCCGAACTGGTTGTAGTCCAGCGGGCCGGTGGTCAGGCCCTTGAGCTGGTCACCGACGTTGGCCAGCGGGAACGGCTTCTCGGCCTCCGGGGTGAGTGCCTGGACCATCAGACGACCGGAGTTGGGCTTGTCGTAGCCCAGGTAGACCGCGCCGCCGCGCTTGGACTTCTCGTCCTCCCGCCGGGCCTCGACCCACAGCTCGTGGTACTGGTCGGTGGCCTGCACCACGCGGACGTTCTTGACCTGGACGTTCATCCCCTCCAGGGACTCGAACAGGTCCAGCGCGTAGGTACCGGGCTTCAGCGGGAGGGCCTCGATCGAGCCGCCGGCGGCCTGCGCGCTGTACTCCGCGGGGATGGAGTCGTCGTTCAGCACGACCGGTGCGGGCACCGGGTTGCCGGAGGACACCACGGTGACCAGCGGATTGGTCAGCTCGGTGACGGACTGGCTGCCGCCGGCCTGGTTCGGGTAGTACTCGGTCACCTTGGCGGTGACCAGCACCGAGTCGCCGACCTTGACGGTCGGGGCGGCGCTGCCGGTGTAGACGAACACGCCCTCGCTGGTGGCCGGGTCGGCGTCCGGGGCGGTGTCCTGGATCCAGAAGCCCTTGGAGCCGTAGGTGCGCACGCCGGTGACCACGCCGGGGATGCCGGGGACGGTCTGGCCGGCCTTCGGCGACAGCCGGGTGGTGCCCTGGATGTCGTGGATCCGGACGGTGCCGGGCTCGGTCGGGTTCGGCGGGGTGGTCGGGCCGCCGCCGGTGCTCTCGCCCTTGCTGTTGGTGGGCGTGGGGTCACCGGCCTTGAGGTCGGCCGCGTTGTCGTCGGTGTCGGCGAGGTTCGCGGCGCGGGCCACCGAGGCGGTGTTGCTCGCGCCGGCAGCGGGGCCGCTGCCCTCGCGGACCACCGCGGTGCCGAACCCGACCAGGTCGCGCACCCGCGGGTCGGCGGCGCAGTCGGCGGCGGTCTTGCAGGTGAGCGGGGCGGCGCCCTGGACCAGGGCGACGGTACCGGCGGTGCCGGACAGCGCGAGGGTGCCGGTGGCGTCGGCGGTCGGCAGGTCGACGGTGCCGCCGGCACCGGCCGCGCCGGCCACCAGGTAGCGGCCGCCGGGGGCTATCGAGCCGGTGAGCGGGGTGACGCTCCAGGCCGAGGTCGGGCCGGGGCTGGCCGAGATGTACTGCACACTGAAGTCGGCCAGACCGAACGCGGCACCGCCCTTGTTGGCGAGCTCGATGAAGTCGTTCTTCAGCGTGGCACCGGAGTTGCCGCCACCGCCGTAGACCTCGGCGATCACCGCGTCGGCGGACGGCGCGGCGGCGGCACCCGGCAGCGGGACGAGCACGAGCGAGGCCGCGACGCCGGCCGGGAGGATGGTGGCGCGCAGCAGCGCCCTGCGGGAGCGGGGGCGGGCGGTGGGCTTGGACACCGGTACAGGACTCCTTAATCTGCCCGAGCCGCCACGGCGGTCCGTTCCGGGCAGGGCGGCTGCCCGGTCGACGTGGGTCTCCGGGCGGTTGAGGGTATGTCAGAGCGCTTACTACTCGCGTAGATCCGAAGCCTCGCGGGCACTTCGACCTGCCAAAGATACGCGCGTAGAAAATGGCGCGACAAGGGCTGACGCGTTAACTCTTGGCGCGGACACGGTCGCCCACCGGCACGGGAGCGTCCGATCCGTGGACAGATTCAGCGCATAGATCAACATTTACCAACAGTCGACCGAAAGGCTGTTGATTTGGGTCGACCTACCGCCAGTTCCGGCCAACCGCCTGATCTGAAGCTGTGTCAGCACTCTTGACGGGCCCGGGAAACACCGCTGTCATGTGTGACATTCCGTTGGAACGCGTTGGCTTTGGTTGCCTTCCGATCCGACTCCCCCTCACCCTGCAGGAGCCCACCCGTGCTGTCCCGCAGAACCTCCTGGCGCCGCCGAGCGCTCTCGACGCTCACCTCACTCGCGCTGCTGACCGGTGGCGCCGCTCTCACCGCGACCGTCCAGCTGGCGAGCGCCCCTCCCGCACTGGCACTGGACAACGGCCTCGCCCTCACCCCGCAGATGGGTTTCAACAACTGGAACTCCACCTGGTGCGGTGCCGACTTCAACGAGGCGATGGTCAAGGGCATCGCCGACCTCTTCGTCAGCAAGGGCCTCAAGACGGCCGGCTACCAGTACGTCAACCTGGACGACTGCTGGGCACTGCCCGACCGCGACGCCTCCGGCAACCTGGTGCCCGACCCGGTGCGTTTCCCGAACGGCATCAAGGCCGTCGCCGACTACGTGCACGCCAAGGGCCTCAAGTTCGGCATCTACTCCAGCGCCGGAAGCAGGACCTGTGACGTCAAGGGCTTCCCCGGCGGACTGGGCCACGAACAGCAGGACGCCAACCTGTGGGCCTCCTGGGGTGTGGACTACCTCAAGTACGACAACTGCAACAACCAGGGCGTGGACGCCAAGCTCCGGTACACGACCATGCGGGACGCGCTCAAGGCCACCGGCCGACCGATCCTGCTGAGCATCTGCGAGTGGGGCGCCAACCAGCCGTGGAACTGGGCGCAGCCGGTCGGCAACTCCTGGCGCACCACCGGTGACATCAGCGACTCCTGGTCCAGCATGATCACCATCGCGCACCAGAACCAGCAGCTCGCCCCGTACGCCCGCCCGGGTGCCTGGAACGACCCGGACATGCTGGAGGTCGGCAACGGCGGGATGACCGGGACGGAGTACCGCACCCACTTCAGCCTCTGGGCCCAGATGGCCGCCCCGCTGCTGATCGGCACCGACCTGCGGAAGGCCGACGCGGCGACCTTCGACATCCTGACCAACAAGGACGTCATAGCCGTCGACCAGGACCCGCTCGGCCGCCAGGGCACCGTGGTGTCCTCCTCCGCCGGCAAGGTCGTGATGTCCAAGCCGCTGGCGGACGGCAGCCGTTCGGTGACCCTGACCAACGAGGGCACGTCCGCCGCCACCGTCTCCACCACCGTCCAGGCGGTCGGCATCGGCGGCGCCACCTCGTACGCCGTCAAGGACCTGTGGAGCAAGCAGAGCAGCAGCACCACCGGTGCGATCAGCGCCTCGGTGCCGGCGCACGGCACGGTGATGCTCCGGGTCACCCCCGGCAGCCCGGTGCCGCCGCCGGCCGGGATGAACCGGCTCAGCGACCTGTCCTGGACCTCGGCGGTCAACGGCTGGGGCCCGGCCGAGCGGGACCGCAGCAACGGTGAGGCCGGCGCCGGCGACGGGCGCACCCTGGCCCTGCGCGGCGCCGCGTACAGCCGGGGCTTGGGCGTGCACGCCGGCAGCGACATCACCTACCACCTCGGCGGAACCTGCCGGAACCTCACCGTGGACGTGGGGGTGGACGACGAGGCGTACGGCAACGGTTCGGTGGTCTTCCAGATCTGGAAGGACGGCGCCAAGGCCGCCGACAGCGGGACGCTGACCGGTCGCGACGCGGTCAGGCGGCTCAGTGCGGACCTCACCGGCGCCGCCGACCTGCGCCTGGTGGTCACCGACGCCGGCGACGGGCTGCGGTACGACCACGCCGACTGGGCCGACCCCAAGCTGGCCTGCGGCGGCGGCCCGGCGGCCGGCACCCGTCCGCTGAGCGACCTGCCCTGGTCCGCCGCGGTCAACGGCTGGGGCCCGGTCGAGCGGGACCGCAGCAACAACGAGGCCCCGGCCGGCGACGGCCACCCCCTGACCGTCCAGGGCGCGACCTACGCCAAGGGTCTGGGCACCCACGCCTACAGCGAGGTCACCTACTACCTGGGCGGCGACTGCACCTCGCTCAGCACCGACGTGGGCGTGGACGACGAGTCCGCCGTCAAGGGTTCGGTGGTCTTCCAGATCTGGAAGGACGCCACCTTGGCCGCCGACAGCGGTCTGCTCACCTACCAGGACGCGGCCAGGCACCTGACGGCCGATCTGACCGGTGCGCTGGAACTGCGCCTGGTGGTCACCGACGGCGGCGACGGGGCCTCCTCGGACCACGCCGACTGGGCGGCGCCGCAGCTGACCTGCTGAGCCGCGGCCGGGTCAGGGCCGGTCCGCCGGTCCGTCCGGACAGCACGAAGCCCGCCGGCCCGGAGTCAGCTCCGGGCCGGCGGGCCCTCGACGCGCGGGTCAGTCCTGGACGGGGGCGGGCTCGCGGACGGTCGCCGACCACTTCTGCTCGACCCGGCCGAACTTCCAGTACGCGACCGCGCCGATCCAGGTCAGCACGAACAGGCCGACGATGACGTAGCCCACCATGTTGAGGTCGAGCCCGGCGATCCAGCCGACCGGGCCCGAGGTGATCTCCAGCTTCTCGCCGAGCAGCCCGACCAGCTCGATCACGCCGATCACCAGGGCCACCAGCACCGAGAGGCCGGTCACGGTGAGGTTGTAGTAGATCTTGCGGACCGGCTTGGAGAAGGCCCACTCGTAGGCGAAGTTCATGAACGAGCCGTCGATGGTGTCCAGCAGGCTCATGCCCGCCGCGAACAGCACCGGCAGCACCAGCAGGGCGTACCAGGGCAGCGAGAAGGCCGCCGCGCCGCCCGCCAGTACCAGCAGCGAGACCTCGGTCGCGGTGTCGAAACCGAGTCCGAAGAGCAGGCCGACCGGGTACATGTGCCAGGGCTTGGTGACCGCCCGGGTGACCCGGCCGAGGATCCGGTTCATGAAGCCGCGCTTGTCCAGCTGCCGCTCCAACTCCGCCTCGTCGTACTCGCCCTCGCGCATCTTGCGGAACACCTTGAGGATGCCGTTGAAGGCGCCGAGGTTGATCAGGCCGATCAGCACCAGGAAGGTGCCGGAGACCGAGACGCCGATCAGGCCGGTGGCGTCGTGCAGCGAGGAGTCGTCCGACTCGACCTGGCCGGCCAGTGACTGGATGCCGAAGGCGAGCAGCGCGCACAGGCCGAAGACGATGGACGAGTGGCCCAGCGAGAACCAGAAGCCCACCGAGAGCGGCCGCTTGCCCTGCCCCATCAGCTTGCGGGTGGTGTTGTCGATGGCCGCGATGTGGTCGGCGTCGAAGGCGTGTCTCATCCCCAGCGTGTAGGCCGTCAGGCCCATGCCGGCGCCGAAGACCTGGCCGCCGACGTCGTAGTGCTGGGGGGCGATGACCGCCAGCAGGGTGAACCATCCGATGACGTGCAGGGCGAGGATGAAACCGCCCATCCCCGCGAGACGGATCCACTCGTCCCGGGTGAGCCGGTCGCGCAGTCGGCCAGTCGCTGACATGGAGGTCCTCTCGGGGCAGGGGTCGAGCCGGGCCAGTTTTCCTCCCTGTTGTACCCATGTGCAAATCATGCGCAACAGCGACTTCGAATCGTCTGCCTCCGTCTCGCATACCGGAGCGGCGAATCCCGGGGAGATGTCACACCCCGTACACGATTCGGTAACTCACCGATACTTACGCCCGCCCCGTCTACGCGCGGATACTCGGTGCCGTCCACGCGGCCGACCCGGCCCGGACAACCCCCACATCCCCACGGAGGAACGGCAGATGACCACCTTCCGGCACACCCGCGGCAAGGCCGCCGCGACCACCCTGGCCGTCCTGGCGGCCGCCCTCACCGGCCTCGCCGCCCCGGCCGCCCCCGCGCACGCCGCCGCCACCGCCACCGCCACCGCCGTCCCGCACCGGGTGCTGTTCGACAACACCAAGGCCGAGACGGCCGGCAACGCCGACTGGATCATCAGCACCGCCCAGCCCGACCCGCTGGCCCAGAACGCCAGCCCCAGCACCGAGAAGAGCTGGACCGGCGCCCTCTCCGCCTGGGGCGTCGCCCTGCAGAAGACCGGCCAGTACAGCCTGAAGACGCTGCCCGCCGGCAACACCATCAGCTACGGCGGCGGCGGTGCGCTGGACCTCGCCAACTTCGACACCTTCGTGGTCGCCGAGCCGAACACCAGATTCAGCACGGCCGAGAAGACCGCCGTCATGCGGTTCGTGCAGAACGGCGGCGGCCTGTTCCTGATCTCCGACCACCTCAACAGCGACCGCAACAACGACGGCTGGGACTCCCCGAAGATCATCAACGATCTGTTCACCAGCAACGGCGTCGACAACACCGACCCCTTCGGCTTCTCGGTCGACCTCGCGAACATCTCCACCGACAACCCGCGCGCCACCGCCCTCCCGAGCGACCCGGTGCTGCACGGCCCGTTCGGCACCGTCACCGGCTCCATCCTGCGCAGCGGCACCACCTTCACCCTCAAGCCCGCGGACAACGCCGCCGTCAAGGGCCTGGTCTACCGCACCGGGTACAGCGGCAACACCGGCGCGTTCTTCGTCACCAGCACCTTCGGCAACGGCCGGGTCGCCGCCTGGGGCGACAGCTCCCCCGCCGACGACGGCACCGGCCAGTCCGGCAACACCCTCTACAACGGCTGGGACGACCCGGCGGGCACCAACGCGGCACTCGCCCTGAACGCCACCGCCTGGCTCAGCAAGGCCTGAGTCCCGCACTCCCCTCCTGGTCGGCAGCCCCTCGCGCACCGGCGACTCGCAGCGGCAGCCGACCAGGAGGCCGGGCACAATGTCCACTATTGTCTGATTCGGCGACCGTCCGGCCGGGCCGCGCCGGGACATCCCACTGCTCCCCGCGCGCCCGGCCCCGGCGGCCACCGGCCCGCAGGACCGCCCACGCGCAGGGAGCAGCCACCATGCGGCACCCCACCTCGTACCCCTACCCGATCACCCGCGAGGACGTCCGCATCCCGCTGCCCGACGGCGACCAGCTGTACGCCCGGATCTGGCGGCCCGTCACCCCCGAGCCCGTACCGGTCCTGCTGGAGTACCTGGCCTCCCGGCTCACCGACCGGACGGCACGGCGCGACGCCGAACGGCACCCCTGGTACGCCGGCCACGGCTACGCCTCCGTCCGGGTCGACGCCCGAGGACACGGGAACTCCGAGGGCCTGCCCGCCGACGAGGACACCGGACAGCAGGAGGCCGACGGCGCCGCGGTGGTCGAATGGCTCGCCGGCCGGCCCTGGTCCAGCGGTACGGTCGGCCTGTTCGGCCTCGCCGCCGGCGGCACCCTCGGCCTGCGGATCGCCGCGCTCGCCCCCGAACCGCTCCGGGCCGTCGTCGCCGTCTGCGCCGCCGACGACCGGTACGACGACGCGCACTACCTGGGCGGCTCGCTGCTGGCCAGCGGCATGCACACCCACTCCGCCACCGCCCTGGCCCTCGCCGCCCTCCCGCCGGACCCGCGCTACGTCGGCGACGGCTGGCGCCGGGTGTGGACCGAACGGCTGGACGCCCTGACCCCCGCCATCCACCCCTGGCTCACCCACCAGCACCGCGACGACTACTGGCGGCGCGGCAGCCTCCGCGAGGACTACGGCACGATCACCGCCGCCGTCCTCGCCGTCGGCGGCTGGGCCGATCCGCACGCGGACACCGTGCTGCGCCTGGTCGAGCACCTGGACGCGCCGGTGCGCGGCATCATCGGCCCCTGGCCGCACCAGTACCCCGACCAGGGGCTTCCCCCCGGCCCGGCGATCGGCTTCCTGCAGGAGACCCTGCGCTGGTGGGACCACTGGCTCAAGGACCGGGACACCGGGGTGATGGCCGAGCCCGTCCTGCGCAGCTGGATGAACGAATCGGTACCGCCGGCCACCGCCTACGCCAACCGGCCCGGCCGCTGGGTCGGCGACGAGTCCTGGCCCTCCCCCGACGTCCGGGAGATCCACTACGGCCTGGACACCGCGCTGCGCACCGCCGGCACCGCCTCCGAGGACCGCTTCGTCCGGGTCCGCTCCCCCCAGCACACCGGTATCGACGCCGGACGCCCGCGCCCGGTCGGCGGCCCCGCCGACCTCCCGCCCGACCAACGCGAGGAGGACGGCCGCTCGATCTGCTTCGACTCCACCCCGATGCCCGAGCCGGTCGAGATCCTCGGCCGCCCCGGGGTACGGCTGCGGGTGCGCTGCGACGCCCGGCGCGGCCAGGTGGCCGCCCGGCTGTGCGACGTCGCGCCGGACGGCGCCTCCACCCTGGTCACCCGGGGCGTGCTCAACCTGACCGCCCGGCAGGGCACGGTCCGCACGGTCGACTGGGAGCCGGGCGCCGTCGAGGAGGTCGACCTCGACCTGACGGCCGTCGCCCACTCCTTCCCGGCCGGCCACCGGCTGCGGCTCGCGCTGTCCTGCGCGTACTGGCCCTGGGTGTGGCCGCAGCCCGAGGCCGCCGGCTTCGAGATCGACCCCGGCCACAGCACCCTCACCCTGCCGGTACGCCATCTGGCCGCGGACGTCGGCGGCCCGCCGATCACCTTCGAGGCGCCCGAGCAGGCCGCCCCGCTCGACGTCGCCACCGCCGAGCCGCTCACCGCCCGCCCCGACCGGCTGGCCGTCCACGACATCGCCGCCGGCGAGTGGCGACTGGAGGTCTCCCCCGGCGCCGGCGCCTCCCATATCCACCCGGACGGCCTCGTCCACCAGGAGCACGCCGTGGAGGCGTACCGGATCCACTCCGACGACCCGCTCGGCGCACAGACCCGGTCCGACTGGACGATCCGGCTGGAGCGCCCCGACATCGGATGGGACGCCACCGTCCAGAGCCGCTCCGAGATCAGCTGCGACGCCACGCACTTCATCACCCGCGACCACCTGCGGGCGCTGGAGGGCGGCGGCGTGCTGTTCGACCGGCACTGGGAGCGGCGGATCCCGCGCACGGCGTCCTGAGCCTGCCGGTGCCGCACCGGTCGACGTCGCCGGGCGGTGCCCCGTCGACCCGGCGCCGCTCAGCGGGCGCGGTGCCGACGGATCAGCTCCGCGTAGCGGTGACCGCTGGTCTTGACGGTGCGCTGCTGGGTCTCGTAGTCGACCCGGATCAGGCCGAAGCGCTTGTCGTAGCCGTACGCCCACTCGAAGTTGTCGAGCAGCGACCAGGCGAAGTACCCGGCCAGCGGGGCGCCCTGGGCGGCGGCGGAGGCGCAGGCGGCCAGGTGCCGCTCCAGGTAGGCGGTGCGCTCCGGGTCGTGGACGCTGCCGTCCGGGGCGACGGTGTCCGGGTAGGCGGCGCCGTTCTCGGTGACGTACAGCTTCGGGGCGTTGTACTCCTTGGTGAGCCGCAGCAGGAGCTCCTCGATGCCAGGGGCGTGCACCTCCCAGGGCATCGCGGTGTGTTCGGGGCCGGGGCCGGGCAGCTGGCGGAAGTACGGCGCCGGGCCGGTGGGGTCGTCGGCGACGATCTGGCGGAAGTAGTAGTTCAGGCCGAGCCAGTCGAGCGGGGCCGAGATCAGCTCCATGTCGCCGTCGCGGACCGGGAGTTCGACACCGTAGACGTCGACCATGTCCTGTGGGTAGCCGCGGCCGAGCACCGGGTCGAGCCACCAGCGGTTGATGTGGCCGTCGGCGCGGACGGCCGCCGCGAGGTCGGCCGGGCGGTCGCTGCCGGGCTGGACGGTGGACAGGTTGTTGACGATGCCGATCTGCGCGCCGGGGACGTGCGCCCGCAGGGCCTGGACGGCCAGGCCGTGGCCGAGGTGCAGGTGGAAGGAGGCGCGGACGGCGGCGGTCAGGTCGGTCAGGCCGGGGGCCATGTCGCCGTCGAGGTGGCCGATCCAGGCCGAGCAGAGCGGCTCGTTGAGGGTGGCCCAGTGGGTGACCCGGTCGCCGAGCCGTTCGGCGACGACGGCCGCGTACTCGCCGAAGCGTTCCGCGGTGGAGCGCTCGGGCCATCCGCCGCGGTCCTGCTGGGCCTGCGGGAGGTCCCAGTGGTACAGGGTGGGGAAGGGGGTGATGCCGGCTTCGAGCAGGGCGTCGACCAGGCGGTCGTAGAAGGCCAGGCCGGCCGCGTTGACCCGGCCGTCGGCCTGCGGCACCACGCGGGGCCAGGCGACGGAGAACCGGTAGGCGTCCAGGCCGAGTCGCTTCATCAGGCCGAGGTCCTCGGGCCAGCGGCGGTAGTGGTCGCAGGCGGTGTCACCGGTGTCGCCGCCGGCGACCTTCCCCGGGGTGTGGGAGAAGGTGTCCCAGATGGAGGGTGCGCGGCCGTCGGCGTCCACGGACCCCTCGACCTGGTACGCGGCGGTGGCCGCGCCCCAGACGAAACCGTCCGGGAGAGCACTGAGGTCGTTCACGGCAAACCTTTCACGGAGGGTCACTTGACGGCCCCGGCGGTCAGGCCGGCGACCAGGTAGCGCTGCAGGAGGAGGAAGCCGGCGACCACGGGCACGCTGACCACCAGGGAGGCGGCCATCACCTGGTTCCAGTACACGTCGGTCTGGGTGGCGTAGCCCTGGAGGCCCACGGCGAGGGTGCGGGTCTCGTCGTTGGTCATGACGGAGGCGAAGAGGACCTCGCCCCAGGCGGTCATGAAGGCGTAGACGGCGACCGCGACGATGCCTGGCACGGCGGCCGGGATGACGATCCGCACCAGGGTGCGCAGCGGTCCGCAGCCGTCGACGGCGGCGGCCTCGTCGAGGTCGCGCGGGATGGAGTCGAAGTAGCCGACCAGCATCCAGATGGAGAAGGGGAGCGAGAAGGTCAGGTAGGTGAGGATCAGCCCGCCCCGGCTGCCGTACAGGGCGAGGCCGGTGGAGTTGCCGATGTTGACGAAGAGCAGGAACAGCGGCAGCAGGAAGAGGATCCCGGGGAACATCTGGGTGGACAGCACGGTGACGGTGAAGAGCCTGCGTCCGCGGAAGCGGTAACGGCTCACGGCGTACCCGGCGAGGATCGCGATCAGCACCGAGCAGAGGGTGGCACCGCCGGCGACGATCAGCGAGTTCACGAAGTACCTGCCGAGCGGGACGGTCTTCCAGATGTCCAGGTAGGGCCGGAAGGTCAGGGTGCTGGGGATCCAGCGGAACGGCCCCTGGACGTCCTGCAGCGGCTTCAGCGAGGAGCTGAGCATCACCAGCACCGGGGTGAGGGTGAAGACCAGCAGCACGGCGAGGGCGATCCGGCGGGTCCACCGGTAGGAGGCGAGCGGATTAATCATCGGCGCCCTTCCGACGCGAGGTGGCGAACAGGTAGGCGGCCGTCACCAGCAGCAGGAAGAGCAGCAGCAGCACGGACATGGCCGAGCCGGAGCCGAAGTTCCAGGTGACGAAGGAGGACTGGTAGATGTGCACGGAGATCAGGTCCGCCGCTTCCGGGGCCGAGCGGCCGAACAGCACGTACGGCGTGTTGAAGTCGTTGAAGGTCCACAGGAAGAGCACCAGGATCAGCACCAGGTTGACCGGGCGCAGTGAGGGCAGGGTGATCCGGCGGATCTGCTGCCACACGCCGGCGCCGTCCATCGCGGCGGCCTCGTAGAGCTCGCGCGGGATGTTCTGCAGGCCGGCCGTCAGGGTGAGGAAGGCGAACGGCCAGGACTTCCAGACGGAGACGGTGAGGAGCGCGGCGAAGCTGTTGTCCCCGATCAGCCAGAACGGCCGGTCCGAGGTGAGGTGGAGCTGGTCGTGCAGCACGTGGTTGATCAGGCCGGTGTCGCGCTGGAACATGAAGGACCAGGTGATGACGGCGGCGTACACCGGGAGGGCGTAGGGGAGCAGGAAGGCGGCGCGGAGCAGCCCCCGGCCCTTGAAGGTGTCCTGCATGAAGATCGCCGCCGCGGTGCCGATCAGCCAGGAGAGGCCGACCGACAGCACGGTGAAGGCGCAGGTGACCCAGAACGAGTGCAGCAGCGACCGGCCGACCGGGGCGCTGAAGTCCACCGCCATGCGGTAGTTCCCCAGGCCGGACCAGGGTGCGGCCGACCAGTCCCGGATGAAGAACTGGGTGAGCTGTTTGAAGCTCATCACGATGCCGACCACCATGGGAACGAGGTGGATCAGCAGCTCCAGCGCGAGGGCGGGGAGCAGGAGCAGGTAGGGCAGGCCCGGACGGCCCAGGCGGGATCGGCTCAGTCGCGCTCGCACGTCAGGAGGCCGGCATCTGCTGCTGGGCCTTGGTGAGCTCGGCCTTGACGGTGTCCTCGGTGACCGGCTTGCCGGCGGCGGCGGAGGCGAGCAGGTTCTTGACGGCGGTGCCGATCAGGGTCTCGAACTGGCTCTCGTCGGCGACCTGCGGCAGCGGCCGGGAGCTGCTGCCGAGCACGTTGGCGAGGGCCTGCAGCTCGGGGGTGGCGAAGGCGGCGTCGGCCTGGGCGGCCTTGACCGGCGGGATGGAGCCGTAGGTCTTGTTGAGCTGCTTCTGCTCCTCGTCGCCGGTCATGAACTTCACGAACTGGAGCGCGCCGTCCTTGTTCCTGGTGTTCTTGAAGACGGCGAGGTTGATCCCGGCCACCATCGAGGTGGTGGCCCTGGTGCCGGAGGCGCCGGCCGGGACGGGGATCGGGACGACGCCGAAGTCCTCGGGGTTCATGCCGTGGGACTTGAGGTTGGCGCCGGCGGACTGCCACATCAGCATGGCGGCCTTGCCGGTGGCGAAGTCGGTGACGGACTGGTTGTTGGCGTACTCGGCGTTGCCGGGTGCGGCGATCTTGTCCTTGGCGATGAAGTCGACGTACTGCTTGATCGCGCCGACGGCCTCGGGGCTGTCGAAGGTGGGCTTGCCGGCGCCGTCGAACCAGCCGGTGCCGTGCTGCAGGCCGAGGGCGAACGCGTGGTGGACGTTCTCGGAGACGTTGCCGCCCTCGATCGCCAGGCCGTACTTGCCGTCCTTGGTGAGCTTCTGGCCATCGGCGACCAGCTCCTCCCAGGTGGCCGGCGGGCGCTCGATGCCGGCGTCGCGGAAGGCCTTGACGTTGTAGTAGAGCCCGTAGGCCATGGAGTACAGCGGCACCGCGGCCGGGTCCTTGCCCGCCGCCCCGGCCGAGGCAATGGTGGCGGGCAGGAAGCGGTCCTTGCCGCCGATCTTGGCGAAGGTGGCCTCGTCGAACGGCAGCAGCGCGCCGGTGGCCTGGAGCGAGGCGGACCAGGTGTTGCCGATGTTCAGGACGTCGGGGCCCTGGCCGGAGGCGGTGGCGGCGAGGATCCGGTTCAGCAGGTCGGACCAGGGCACGACCTCCAGCTTCACCTTGATGCCGGTCTGGGCCTCGAACTTTCTCAGTTCGGGCTCCAGGACCTCCTTGTCGTTCTCGAGGCTGGTGCCCTGGTTGGAGGCCCAGTACGTGAGAGTCTTGGGGCTGCTGTCGTCACCGCTGCCGGAGCTGCCGGAGCCTCCGCCGCAGGCGGTGGCGGTCAGGGCGAGTGTGGAGACAAGTGCGGTGGCGGCGGCGAGGCGGTTGATGCGCATGACCGGTGCCCCTCTCGGGCGGGGTGGCGTGGCGGGGGGTGAAGTGCACTGTGCAGCGGCTTACTTCACGCCGTGATTTAACGTGTGAGAAAAGCTGGCGTCAAGACTTTGTGCAGCGTAGATTCAGCGCAGGAGGGAGAGTCCATGACACTTCGAGGCAAGCAGACCGTGCGTGACCTGCGACGGGGCAGCAGATCGACCCTGTTGCGCAGGCTGTACTTCGACGGGCCGCTGAGCCGGCAGGAGCTCGGCCGGATCAGCGGACTGAGCGCCGGATCGATCAGCAACGTGATCGGCGAGCTGCTCGCCGACGGACTGGTGGAGGAGTGCGGCTCGGTCGAGTCGGACGGCGGACGGCCGCGGATCCTGCTCCAGGTGCCGCCCGGCCGGGCCCACCTGGTCGGTGTGGACGTCGGCGAGACCCAGGTCCGGGTCGCGCTGTTCGACCTGACCCTGACCGAACTGGCCGCCAGCGACCATCCGCTCTCCGACAAGGGCCACGACGTCGACCACGTGGTCGAGTTGATCCTCACCGGGCTGGCCGAGGTGCTGGCCACGACCGGGGTCGACCCGGACACCGTGCTCGGTGTCGGCGTCGGCGTCCCCGGCATCGTCGAGCAGGGCGAGGCGGCCGAGCACGGCCAGGGCATCGTCGTGCACAGCCAGACCGTCGACTGGGACGCGGTGCCGCTGGGCCGGCTGCTGCGGGCCGGCACCGACCTGCCGCTGTACGTCGACAACGGCGCCAAGACGCTCGGCCAGGCCGAGATGTGGTTCGGCGCGGGCCGGGGCACCCGGCACGCCGTGATCGCGCTGTTCGGCTCGGGCGTCGGCGCCTGCGTGATCGCCGACGGCGCCCGGTTCCGCGGCGCCACCAGCAGCGCGGGCGAGTGGGGGCACACCAAGGTGCACGTCGGCGGACGGCTCTGCCGCTGCGGCTCGCGCGGCTGCCTAGAGGCGTACGTCGGCGCCGAGGCGCTGGTCGAGCGGTGGGGCGCCGCACCCGCCGGCTCCAGCGAGAAGGCCGGGCTGGCCGCGCTGCTGGCCGCCGCCGAGGCCGGGGAGCCGGCCGCCGTCGAGCTGCTGGCGGAGGCCGCCGAGTACTTCGGCGCGGCCATCGCCGACCTGATCAACCTGTTCAATCCCGAGCGGATCGTGATCGGCGGCTGGGCCGGGCTGATGCTGGGCCCGCGGCTGCTGCCCGCCGTACGGGAGGCGGCGACGGCCTACGCGCTGCGCTTCCCGCGCGCCCAGACCTCGATCGAGCTCGGCCGGCTGGGCCCGGACGCCGTCACGGTCGGCGCGGCCACCCTGCCGCTGTCGCAGTTTCTCGACTCGGGCGGGGAGCTTCCGACCCGGATCGCCACCCGGGCGACGACCGCGAGCTGACCGGCCGTCACCTGCCCCGACCAGCGGCGATGGCGCGGGGGCAGGCCCGACGGCCGGTCAACCGGCTTCTCCCGCAGGGGAGATGCTCCGTACCGGAACTCGCGACCAGGGGGTTGACACCCGCTCTCGGCGGCCCCGAGACTCCTGCCGGGGAGCGCTCTCCGAGCCCCCGTCGCAACGACCGGCGACCCATCGTCCCCGCCCCCGGCGCCCCCGCGCCGCGCCGACCGGGCCATCCGCCGGTCTCCCGTGGACGTCCCCTCGTCCGCGCCCCACCCCCCACCCCACCCATCGCAGGAGAAGCCCGTGAGGCTCACTTCAGCACGCCCCGACGGCAGAGCCGCCATCGGTCGCCGCGGTTCCGCCGGCCTGCTGGGCCTGGCCCTGCTCTCGGGCGCCGTCCTGGCGCTCCCGAGCACCGTCGCCCAGGCCGCCGACACCCTGATCTCGCAGGGCAAAGCCGTCACCGCCTCCTCCACCGAGAACGGCGGCACCACCGCCGCCCTCGCCGTGGACGGCGACAGCGGCACCCGCTGGTCCTCCGCCGCCAGCGACCAGCAGTGGCTCCAGGTCGACCTCGGCGCCACCGCCACCATCAGCAAGGTGGTGCTCAACTGGGAAGCCGCGTACGGCAAGGCGTACCAGATCCAGACCTCCGCCGACGGCGCCACCTGGACCACGGTCCACTCCACCACCACCGGCGCCGGCGGCACCGAGACCCTGAACGTCTCCGGCACCGGCCGCTACGTCCGGATGAACGGCATCACCCGGGGCACCGGCTACGGCTACTCGCTCTGGGAGTTCCAGGTCTTCGGCTCCCCCGGCGGCACCGACCCGGGCACCTGCGGCACCGACAACGCCGCCCGGGGCCGCCCCGCCACCGCCTCCTCCACCGAGAACGGCGGCACCTTGGCCGCCCTCGCCGTGGACGGCGACAACGGCACCCGCTGGTCCTCCGCCGCGAGCGACCCCCAGTGGCTCCAGGTCGACCTCGGCTCGACCCGGCAGATCTGCCAGGTCGTGCTCAACTGGGAGGCCGCGTACGGGAAGTCGTACCAGATCCAGACCTCCGACAACGGGACCGGCTGGACCACGGTCTACTCCACCACCACCGGCCGCGGCGGCACCGAGACCCTGAACGTCTCCGGCAGCGGGCGCTACCTGCGGATGAACGGCACCGCCCGGGGCACCGGCTACGGCTACTCGCTCTGGGAGCTCGGCGTGCACACCGGCGGCGGCCCGACCGTGCCCCCGGTCCAGGGCGGCGGCGACCTCGGCCCGAACGTGCTGGTCTTCGACCCGTCCACGCCCGGGATCCAGGCCAAGGTCGACGAGGTCTTCGCCAAGCAGGAGTCGAACCAGTTCGGCGCCGACCGGTACGCGCTGCTGTTCAAGCCCGGCACGTACAACAACATCAACGCCCAGATCGGCTTCTACACCTCGATCGCGGGCCTCGGCCTGAGCCCCGACGACACCACCTTCAACGGCGACGTCACCGTGGACGCGGGCTGGATGGGCGGCAACGCCACCCAGAACTTCTGGCGCTCGGCGGAGAACCTGCACCTCAAGCCGGTCAGCGGCACCGACCGCTGGGCGGTCTCGCAGGCCGCGCCGTTCCGCCGGATGCACGTCGAGGGCGGCCTCAACCTGGCGCCGAACGGCTACGGCTGGGCCAGCGGCGGCTACATCGCCGACTCCAGGATCGACGGCACCGTCGGCAACTACTCGCAGCAGCAGTGGTACACCCGCGACAGCGCCATCGGCGGCTTCACCAACGGCGTGTGGAACCAGACCTTCTCCGGCGTCCAGGGCGCCCCCGCCCAGGGCTTCCCCGACCCGCCGTACACCACGCTCGCCACCACCCCGGTCTCCCGCGAGAAGCCGTTCCTCTACCTGGACGGCAACGACTACAAGGTGTTCGTGCCGAGCAAGCGCACCGACGCCAGCGGCATCTCCTGGGCGAACGGCCCCGGCGCCGGCAGCTCGCTGGCGCTGAACCAGTTCTACGTGGTCAAGCCCGGCGCCACCGCGGCCACCATCAACCAGGCGCTGGCCCAGGGCCTGAACCTGCTGTTCACCCCGGGCGTCTACCACGTCGACCGGACCATCGACGTCACCCGGCCCGGCACCGTGGTGCTCGGGCTCGGCCTCGCCACCGTCGTCCCGGACAACGGCGTGATCGCGATGAGGACCGCCGACGTGGACGGCATCCGGCTGGCCGGCCTGCTGTTCGACGCCGGCACGGTCAACTCCCCCGCGCTGCTCCAGATCGGCCCGGACGGCGCAGGCGCCGACCACGCGGCGGACCCGACCACCGTCCAGGACGTGTTCGCCCGGATCGGCGGCGCGGGCCCCGGCTCGGCCACCACCGCCATGGTGGTCAACAGCAACAGCACCGTCGTGGACCACACCTGGCTCTGGCGGGCCGACCACGGCGCCGGCGTCGGCTGGACGGCCAACCCGTCCGACTACGGCATGGTCGTGCGCGGCAACGACGTGCTGGCCACCGGCCTGTTCGTCGAGCACTTCAAGAAGTACGACGTGGAGTGGGCCGGCGAGCGCGGCCGGACGATCTTCTACCAGAACGAGATCGCCTACGACGCCCCCAACCAGGCCGCCGTCCAGAACGGTGCCACCAAGGGCTACGCCGCCTACAAGGTCGACGACAACGTCAACGTCCACGAGGGCTGGGGCCTGGGCTCCTACTGCTACTTCAACGTGGACCCGACCATCCGGATGGACCACGGCTTCGAGGCCCCCGACCGGCCGAACGTGAGGTTCCACGACATCCTGGTCAACTCGCTCGGCGGCAACGGCCAGTTCGACCACGTGATCAACAACGTCGGGGCGGCCACCTCGGGCACCTCCACCACCCCGTCCAACGTGGTCTCCTACCCGTGACCCGCCCCGGCCTGCCCACCACCTGAACGAGCGCTCCACCCGCGAGGACCGGCCCCACAGGCCGCGGGTGGAGCGCTCTCCAGGCATGCCCTGACGGGCCGCCGCCGAGGTGCTATAACAACCCGTATGACTGACGCCCTCCAGCCCACGGCAACCCGCCCGGCCACCCTGGAGGACGTCGCGCGCGTCGCCGGCGTCTCCCGGTCCACCGTCTCCCGGGTCGTCAACGGCGTCCGCAACGTCGACCCCGCCATCCAGGAGACCGTCCGGCAGGCCGTCGCCGCCACCGGATACGTGCCCAACAGCGCCGCCCGCTCGCTGGTCACCCGGCGCGCGGACACCGTGGCACTGATCGTCTCCGGCGCCGGTGCGACCGGCGGCGACGGAATGCTGTTCACCGACCCCTTCTTCGGCCGGATCGTCAGCGGCGTGCTCGGCGGGCTGCGACCCCTCGGCATGCATCCCGTGCTGATGCTCGCCGACGACGACACCTCCCGCGAGCAGGCCGTCGCCTACCTGCGGCGCGGCAGCGCGGACGGCGCCCTGCTGGTGTCCACCCACGCCGGCGACCCGCTGCCCGCCCTGCTCGCCGAGGCCGGCCTGCCCGCCGTCCTGTTCGGCCGGCCCACCGGCCCGCTGCCGCTCAGCTACGTCGACCTGGCCAACCACGACGGTGCCCGGCTGGCCGCCGACCACCTCGCCGCCCGCGGCTGCCGACGCGTCGTCACCGTCGCCGGCCCCCACTCGCTGCCCGCCGGACAGGACCGGCTGGCCGGCTTCCGGGAGGCGATGGCCCGGCACGGACAGCCCTGGGCACCCGCCGTGTCCGGCGACTTCACCCTGCACGGCGGCACCGAGGCGATGACCCGGCTGCTCGCCGAACACCCCGACCTGGACGGCGTGTTCGCCGCCAACGACCTGATGGCCCAGGGCGCGCTGGCCGTCCTGCGCGAACACGGCCGCCGGGTGCCCGGGGACGTCGCCGTGGTCGGCTTCGACGACAGCAGCGCCGCCACCTCCGCCCACCCCCGGCTCACCACCGTCCGCCAGCCGGTCGAGGAGATGGCCGAGCGGATGACCACCCTGCTGCTCGACCGGATCGAGCAGCCCGGTGAGCGGCCGACCTCGGTGCTGTTCGAACCACGGCTGGTGGTACGGGAGTCCGCCTGAGTCAGCCGGTGGCCCCGGCCGCCCCTCCCGTCCCTCCCGCCCCGTCTGCCCCTCCCGCCGACAGCAGGAGTTGGCGCAGGACCTGGTCGGCGTCCTCGTCCAGGGTGGTACCGATGTGGCGCAGCTCCGCGCACCGCTCGGCGTCGGCGTCGGCCGCCAGCGCGGCGGCCCAGGCCCGCTTCCGCTCGTCCGGCACCCCGGACGTCTCGTTGAACAGCGCGTACAGCGCGTACCAGCGGACGTCCTCGTCGTCGTCCCCGCTCAGCCGCAGGAGGGCGTCGACGACCCGCTCCTCGGTCCGGTCCGGGTCCGCCACGGACGGGAGCGCGGCCGCGACCCCGAACCTGACCGGCCAGTCCTCGTGGCCGGCGTACCCGAGCACGGTGTCGAGCGTCTCGTGGGCGCAGTGGTAGCCGAAGGTCGAGATCGTCCATCGCAGGACCTGCGGGTCCGGTTCGTCCCGCATCGCGCGCCGCAGGAGCCGGACCGTCTCGGTGGTGAACGGACGCCGGCCGTCCTGGTCCTGCGGGCCGAGCTCGCGCAGGACCAGGACGCCCAGCCGCCGCTGCACGGGCTCCGCACAGGACAGCAGGCGGGCCGCCCGGTCGAAGACCTCGCGGGTCGGCCGCCTGTGCAGGGCCACCAGGAAGGGCACGGGGGCGTCGTCCTCGTTCTCCTGCCCGGCCAGCGCCCCGGCGAACAGCTCGTCCGCGGTCACGGCACCCGGGTCGTGCACCACCCCGCCCCTCTCGTCCGTACGTCCGGCGCCAGAGCCTACGCGGTGGGGGTGCCGCGGTCGTAGGTGAGGAACAGCGGGCCGTTCTCGAGCACGGTGTGCTCGCTGAGGTGCCAGCCGGTCGGGTCGAAGGCGGCCCCCCGGGAGAAGAGCGGGATGCCGTTGCCGATCGTCAGCGGGCTGAGCTTGACGACCAGCCGGTCGATCTCGCCGAACAGTGCCGCGGCCAGTTCTCCGCCGCCGACCAGCCAGATGTCCTTGCCGTCCTGCTGCTTCAGCTCACGCACCGTCTCCACCGGGTCCCCGGCGACCAGCTCGACGCCCGGGTCCGGGCTCTCGGCGAGGGTGCGGGAGAAGACCAGGTGACGCAGGTGCGGATAGGCGTTGGCGAGGCCGACCTTCAGGCCGATCTCGTAGGTGCGGCGCCCTTCGAGGACGGTGTCGAAGTGGGTGCCCTCGGCCGTCACGCCCAGCGCGGCCCGGGCCGGGGCGGGCAGGGTCTCCGGGTACTCGGTGACCAGGTGCTGCACGTAGGACTCGGTGATCGGCCAGAAGCCGTCCGGCCCGGTGGGGTCGGCACCGTCCGGACCGGCGATGAATCCGTCGAGGGAGGAGGCGATGAAGTACACGAGCTTGCGCAACGGAGGCCCTTCGAAGATCGGTCGGCGGGGGTGCACGACTTGTGGCGCACGTGTCGTTCGCACGCGGCCCTGCCGACCCCCCGGTACCTCCATGATCACCGATCGGCCGCCGGGGAGCAATGCCCGTGCACGAAGAGTCGCCGCGGGCCCGGAGAGGCCTCCGTTGCCGGGCCGGCCGACCCCACCGGGTGGACTGAGGGGTGCTGCCGCGCTGACAGCACCCCTCACTTCGGGCCGGGCCGGGTCCCTCCCGCGCTCAGGCCAGTCGGCCCCCGGCGAGGCCGAAGGCCATGCCGGACTCCTGGCGGGCCGTCAGCTCGGCGAACACCCGGGGGTGCCCCGCCTCCGCGCCCGGCACCGGCTGGCAGCCGAGGCGGGCGGTCAGCCGGGCCAGGGCGCCGGTGAGCCAGGCCGGATCGCCGAGGAACGGGGTGCCGGTGCTGCTGTGGTACTGCCAGGTGCCCAGGCAGGCGGCTGCGGCGAGCAGGATCGCGTAGCGCTCGGCGAGGGCGTGGGCGGCCGGGGTGTCCGGGTCCCCGCCCGGCGAGGTCTCGGCGAGGTCCCGCTCCAGCTCGCGCAGCTCGTCGGCCAGTTGGGCGCAGAGTGCGCCGAGGACCGGCTCCGCCCGCAGGTCCGCGGCGGCTGCCGGCAGGGTCGCCAGGAGCGGGTCGGCCGGGTCGGCTCCGGCGAGCTGGGCGAAGTCGAGGCCGGGCAGGACGCCGTCCGGGACGAAGAGTCCGACGGACGGGTCCGCGGGAAGGGTCAGGGACAGCGGCTCCGCGGGCCTGGCGCCACCGCTCTGCAGCAGTCGGAGGGCGGACAGGTCCCGCAGGTGCTTCTGGAAGATGCCGTGCGGGCCCTCCCGGAGGAAGGACCGCGCACCCAGCAGGACGGTCAGTGCGCCCGCGGCCTCCTGGGTCAGCCGCGGCAGCAGCGAGCGGGCGGCCGCCGTGTACGCGCCGCTGCGGCGGGGCAGCAGGTGCAGGGCCCGGCAGACCGCGCCGGCCAGCGAGTCGACGGTCAGCAGGTCCAGGTAGACGCCGGTGAGGGCGGCCCGGGCGTGCGGCAGGTCGGACACCGTGCGCTGGTAGAGCCGCCGCCCGACGGCGAACTCCGTGACCGTGCGCAGTTGCTGGTCGAGGGTCCCGACGGTGGCGCCGGCCAGCACCGCCCCCGCGACCCCCGCGGCCGGGCCGGGGCCTGCCGGGCCGCCGAGCAGGGCGGTGGCGGGGACTCGGCAGTTCCGGAACTCCACGCCGCCGAGGTACGCGGTCCGCAGGCCGACGGTCCGGTGGCGGGGCAGGAAGCGCAGCCCCGCACGCGGCACGGTGTCCAGGTCCAGCAGCAGCGTCTTTGGCCGGTCGTCGCGCCGGACCGGCAGCACGGCCAGCTCGGCCCGGGCGAGGTTGTTGACCATGGTCTGACGCCCGTTCAGGACGGACTCCGTGCCGAGCCGGGAGGCGAGGACGTCCTCGCCCGCGAGCCCGGGTGCGGCGATCCGGCCGCCGCTCAGCAGCACCGCCGCAGCCCGGGCCCGCTGTTCGGGGCTGCCGGCCGACCAGACGGCGAGCGCCCCGGCCGGACTGCCCGCGCCGTGTCCGAGCGCGAGGGCGGCGTCGCGCCGGAACAGCGGACGCAGCAGTGCGGCCAGCCGGTCGGCCCGGTCGAGGCGGCCGCCGAGTTCGACGGGGACGAGCTCGGCACCCAGCCCGTAGGCGTCGAGCAGGCGTTCACCCGCCGGGAGCGGGGTGCCGCGGTCGTCGGCGCGGAGGAAGGCGGCGAACCCGAGCGGGTTGTCCTGGTCGTTGGGATCACCCAGCAGGTTCTCCAGCGGTGCGAGGTCCTCGGGGCCGGGGTGACGGCGTTCCTCCGCCGCCGTGTCGAGGGTGCTCATGCGGGATCCTTCACCAAGGGGTAGCTCAGCAGGGAGGGCAGGTCTCCGGAGTCGTACTGGTCGAGGAGGACGGGCAGCAGACGTTCGAACACCTCGTCGGGCGGAGCGGGTCGGCCGGGCCGCAGCTGGGCCAGGAGCCTGACCAGGACGGCCTCCAGCCACAGTCCCCGGTGCCAGAGGCCGTCGTGGCCCGCGTGGCGGTCCCGGTTGCGCAGCCACAGGTGCAGGGCCGCCGACCCGGCGAAGCAGCGGGCGTACCGTTCGGCGAGCCCGAACGCGGGGGCGGGGACGTCGACCGGGGTCGGCCGGTGGGCGGCGAGGTCGGCGGCGAGCCGCTCGGCCTCGGCGCGGAGTTCCTGCGCCCGCCTGTCCAGGGAGGCCGGGACGGCTCCGGCGGCCGCGAGCGCGCTCAGTTCCTGCACCGCCGCGCCCAGGCCCTGGACCACACTGGAGCCGCCGCGCGAGAGCAGGGAGAGCCGGGTGCGGTCGAACCCGGGCAGCGTCCGGGTGAGCGTGGTGGCATCCGCCAGGCCGCCGTCGTCGACCGTTCCGGCCGCCAACTGCCGCGACAGCAGCGGGAACTGCGTGATCAGCGAGTGCAGGTTGACCAGTGTGTTGCCGTCGAAGATCCCGACGATCTGGTGGTCGCGCAGCACCTTCTGGTAGCGGCCGTGCTGCCCGTGACCGCCGGCCGACCGGTCGCGATCGATCGCCGCGTCACCGCCGGTCAGCTGGGCCTGCGCGCCGAGCACCGGACCGAGCCCGGCGATCAGTCCGTCGACGAGGGTCGGTACGAAGTACTTGGTGACGGCGGAGGTGACGGACAGTTCGTTGGTGAGGCCGTGGATGCTGCGGCTCGCCACCAGGGTCGTCGCCTCGGCGAGCAGGAGGTCCGCGTAGGACTGCGCGAGGAGCTGCCGGGCGCGGGGGCGGTCGAGGGCGGGGCGGTCGGAGGCGGGGCGGTCGGGGGCCGGGGAGCCGAGCGCGGACCGGAGGGACAGGGCGAGGGCGTTGTCCGCGGCGCCCAGGGAGAGCGAGGCACACAGCGTCCGGGTCAGCTGGAGGCTCTTGAGGACGATCTCCATCCCGCGGCCCTCGGAGCCGACCACCGCGCTCGCGGGGACGGGCGCGTCGGTGAAGGCGATCCCGCTGATGTCGGCGCCCCGGATGCCGTGCAGGGGTACGCCGGGCAGCGGCCGGTAGTGGGTGGGGTCCAGGCTGTGCTTGTCGATCATCAGCAGCGAGAATCCGAGCGGGCCGCCGGCGCCGCCGGTGCGGGTGAGGAGGCAGACCAGCCGGCCCCGGGTGGCGTTGTTGATCAGCCATTTCTCGCCGGTGACCAGGTAGCCCCCGTCAACGGGCCGGGCGGTGACCTCGCCGGCGAGCAGGTCGCTGCCGTGCTCGCGCTCGGTCAACCCCCAGGAGACCGGGGCGCCTTCGATCACCCGGTCGGCCAGGGCCCGGGCCTGGTCGGCGGTGCCGCCGACCCAGACGGAGACGGCCCCGAGGAAGGTCTTGCCGTGCGCGATGGCGACGGTCAGGTCGCGGCGGGCGATGGCGCGGACGAGTTGCAGGGCCGGTTCGAAGCTGTGCAGGTCGCCGCCGTGGGCGGCGGGGACGTAGTGCCGGGGCAGGCCGAGGGCGTCCAGCTCCCGGCAGATCTCCGCCGGGAACTCCTCGCGGGCGTCCAACTCCGCACAGCGGGCGTAGGAGAACAGGCGCCCCCCGTCGTCGGGATCGCCCATCCTGCGGTCGAAACGTAAGGCCAGGTCGTACGCGGTGTGCATGACGAAATTCCCCCTGATGCCATGTCGAGCGGTATCCCCCCTCGCCTGCCGGGGCGGTCCGGCAGCGGGGCGTTCGCGGATGCGAGGAAGGCGGTCACCGCGCAGTCCCCGTGCTCCTCGGAGCGAACGGGCCAGGTCAGGGGGCGCCGGTCCTGCGTTTGCCCCCCGGCGTGCCGATCCTGCGCGGACCGCTGTCGAGACTGCCACATCCCCCGCCGTCCTGTCCCGGCACAACTCGGTCCGAGTGATGACCAACTCACTTGCGGGAATAAGGTTTTGGATCGGACGGAACGGGGACGAAGTTCCCGCCGGGAAGGCCTCGCCACGGTATGTCCCCACCGCCTCACCGAGTGCAGCCGAAATGGTGCCGGGCCCTGTCTTTTAAGTGAGGTCTCAGGCCGCACCCAGCCCGCTCCCAGAGTGACCCCGGCGGTCAATTACGATCAACGGGTGCCAAGCCTCACCGGACTTCCGCTTCAGATCATCGCCGCCCTGCTGGCGGTCGCCGCCTTCGCCGCGACCATGTGGCTCTGGCCCAGACTCGGCGGGAGCGGCTGGAAGGCGTGGCTCGGGCGGCTCGGGGCGTTCTTCGGGACGCAGGTCGCCGTCCTGGTGGCGCTGGGCCTGGTGGCCAACGCGTACTTCGGCTTCTACACCACCTGGAGCGACCTGCTCGGCCTGGACGGCGCCCCCGGCCAGGTGGTGGACCACCAGCCGGGCGGCAAGGCCGTCAAAGTGACCGGCGAACAGAAGATGTACTCCTCGCAGGGGTCCACCACGGAGCGCGCCGGAAAGATCGAGAAGGTGGACATCACCGGCGAGGCCTCCGGGCTGAGCGGCGACGCGTTCGTCTACCTGCCGCCGCAGTACTTCCAGCCCGAGTACGCCGGCAGCCGGTTCCCGATGGCGCTGGTGCTGTCCGGCTACCCCGGTTCGGCGGAGAAGCTGATCACGCTGCTGAAGTACCCGGAGTCGGCGCTGCACGCGATCGAGGCCAAGCAGCTGCCGCCGACCGTCCTGGTGATGATGCGTCCGACGCCGTCGGGGGTCGGGAACCGGGACACCGAGTGCATGGACATCCCGAACGGCCCGCAGGTGGAGACCTTCTTCACGACCGACGTGCCGAAGGCGATGGCCGCCGGCTACCGGGTCTCCGACCGGCCCGAGGCGCGGGCGGTGCTGGGCGACTCCACCGGCGGCTACTGTGCGCTGAAGTTCGCGCTGCGCAAGCCCGACTCGTACCGCGCGGCGGTCTCGCTGTCCGGCTACTACGAGGCGCCGACCGATCCGACCACCGGTGACCTGTTCGGCGGCAGTGCGGATCTGAAGCGCGAGAACGACCTGACGTGGCGACTGGAGAACACCCCGCCCGCACCGGTCTCGCTGCTGCTCGCGACCAGCCTGGACGAGGAGAACTACAAGGAGACCCAGAAGATGGTCGCCTCGTTCAAGGCTCCGACCCAGCTGTCGACCATCACGCTGGACACCGGCGGGCACAACTTCCACACCTGGACCCGGGAGATCCCGCCCGCGATGGAGTGGCTCGGCCGGCGGATCGCTCCTCCGGTTCCGGGCGCCCACCCCGCCTGACGCTCCGCCAGGCGGTCGCACGGCAAGCCCCCGGCTGACGCACCGTCCCCCGGTGCCCCACGCCGGGGTCGGCCGCCGGGTCCGTTCCACCGGGGCCCGGCGGCCGGCCCCGGCCCGCGCAGATCCCACCACGCTCACAGAGAGTGTTCACGCCTCTCTCAGGAACGGCCGCGAGCGTATCGCCCATGACCACGACCAGTTCCGTTCCTCCGACCAGCGACCCGTGGCCCGAGGCTGCGAACTACCCGCCGCCGGCGCCGCCGGCCCGGGCCGCGGTCGTCGCCCCGTTCCCGCCCGTCGCCCTCCCCGAGCCCGGCCCGAAGGGCCCGCAGTCCTGGGCCGGACGGCTGCGTACGCTGCCGGCCCGCGCCTGGCGCGGCCGGCCCGACGACCCCCGCTGGGCCAGACCCGCGCTGCTCGGCCTGCTGGCCGCCACCGCGGCGCTGTACTTCTGGAACCTCAGCTCCTCCGGCTGGGCCAACGCCTTCTACTCCGCCGCCGTGCAGGCGGGCAGCGAGAGCTGGAAGGCCTTCTTCTACGGCTCCTCCGACGCGGCGAACTTCATCACCGTCGACAAGGCGCCGATGGCCCTGTGGCCGATGGCGCTCTCGGTCCGGATCTTCGGCCTCAGCTCGTGGAGCATCCTCGCCCCGCAGGTGCTGATGGCCGTCGCCACGGTCGGCACGGTGTACGCGACGGTGCGCCGCCGGTTCTCCCCGCTCGGCGGCCTGGTGGCGGGCGCGGCGCTGGCGCTCACCCCGGTCGCGGCGCTGATGTTCCGCTTCAACAACCCGGACGCGCTGCTGGTCCTGCTGCTGACCCTGGCCGCGTACGGCCTGGTCCGGGCCACCGAGACCGCGAGCACCCGGTGGCTGCTGTTCACCGGTGCGATGTTCGGCTTCGGGTTCCTCACCAAGACCCTCCAGGCCTTCCTGGTGCTGCCGGGCTTCGCCCTGGTCTACCTGGTGGTCGCCCCGACCTTGCTGTGGCGCCGGGTCCGTCAGCTGCTGCTGGCCGGGCTGGCGATGGTGGTGGCCGGCGGCTGGTGGGTGGCGATCGTCGAGCTGGTGCCGGCCTCGGCCCGGCCGTACATCGGCGGCTCGCAGGACAACGACTTCCTCTCGGTCACCTTCGGCTACAACGGCTTCGGCCGGCTCACCGGCGACGAGACCGGCAGCGTCGGCGGTGGTGGTGGCGGCCGGGGCGGGCAGGGCGGCGGCCAGTGGGGCAGCACCGGCATCACCCGGCTGCTCGACGGTGACATCGGCGGCCAGATCGCCTGGCTGCTGCCCGCCGCGCTGATCCTGCTCGCGGCCGGGCTGTGGGCCACCCGCCGCTACGGGCGGACGGACGGCGCCCGCACCGCGTTCCTGGTCTGGGGCAGCTGGCTGCTGGCCACCGGCCTGACCTTCAGCTTCATGTCGGGCATCTTCCACCAGTACTACACGGTGGCCCTCGCCCCGGCGGTCGCCGCCCTGGTCGGCATGGGCGTGGACGGCCTGTGGCGGGCCCGCGAGCGGATGCCGTACGCGGCGGTGCTGAGCGGCACGCTCGCGGTGACCGCCTGGTGGGCGTACGTCCTGCTCGGGCGCAGCAGTGAGTTCCTGCCGTGGCTGCGGTGGGCGGTGCTGGTCGGCGGCCTGGCCGCGGCGGTCGTGCTGCTGGTCGCCGGCCGGCTCTCCGGCGGACTCGGCGCCCGGGTCGCGGCGGTGGCCGGACTGGTGGCGCTGGCGGCCGCGTTGGGCGGCCCCGCGGCCTACGCGCTGGACACGGTCTCGACCGGGCACTCCGGCTCGATCGTCACGGCCGGTCCGCGGGTGCAGGGATCGAACGGTTTCGGCGGCCCCGGCGGCGGTCCCGGCGGGGGCGGGCAGGGCGGCGGCCGGATGATGCCTCCCGGCGCGGGGCAGGGCCAGAACGGTGGGACCGGCCGGAACGCGATGCCGGCCTTCCCGGGCGGCACGGCTCCGGGCCAGGGTCAGAACGGTCAGGGCCAGAACGGCATGCCCGGTCTCCCCGGCGGCGGCACCACCCGCGGCGACGGCCAGCGCGGCGGCATGGGCGGGGGCGGTATGGGCGGCCTGCTGAACGGTGCCCAGGTCAGCAGCGAGATGTCCGCCCTGCTGAAGCAGGACTCCGACGCGTACACCTGGGTGGCGGCGGCGGTCGGTTCGCAGAACCAGGCCAGCTACCAACTCGCCACGGGCAAGCCGGTGATGGCGCTGGGCGGCTTCAACGGGACCGACCCGTCGCTGAGCCTCGCGGCCTTCCAGCAGTACGTCGCGGAGGGCCGGATCCACTACTTCATCGGCGGTGGCGGCATGGGCGGTGGCGGTGGCATGGGCGGCGGCGCCTCCGGCAACGACTCCTCGAAGATCGCCACCTGGGTCGCGGCCACCTTCACGGCGAAGACGGTGGGCGGCACCACCGTCTACGACCTGACGGAGAAGTAGACCCTGCCAGTCGTATCAGCAGCCCGGCCCGTCGGAACTCCCCGGCGGGCCGGGCTCGCTCCCGCGTTCGCATCGCATCACTCGATGGTGTGACGTGGCGTCATATGCGTTCTCTGAGGCCTAACATGGCTCGTGTTCCAACCGAGCATGATTGACCCCGGCGGTGCTGGAACACCCCGGGGTCCGGCAACAGGAGCGACCCTGATGCGTGTCCATCGTAGCGCGCCCGAGCGCAATTTCACCGTACTGCCCAACAGCGTCCTGCAGGACCGGCGGCTGAGCTACACCGCCCGCGGCCTGCTCCACGACCTCCTCTCCCGCCCGGACGGCTGGCGCGAGGACGGCCGCCAGATGGCCGACTCCAGCCCGCAGGGCCGGGGCGCGATCCGCCGGGCGCTCAAGGAGCTGACCGAGGCCGGGTTCTACCGGGTCGACAAGGTGCGCCGGGCGGACGGCACCGTCCGCTCGGAGGCCCACGTCTTCGACACCCCACAGCGAGCGGCACCGCCTGTCCCCCACCCGGTCCCCGGTGGATCAGACACCGGCGGCGCTGACACCCCTCCCGTAAAGGACCGGGAGAAAGCACCCACCCTCCCCGCCGCGGACCGATGGGTCCGCGAGGCGGTGGCCACCCTGTTCCGGGTGATCAGGCCCGAACCGCGCCTGCGGCTGGGGGAGTCGGAGGCGCTGGCGCTGGCCCCCCTGGTGGCCTGCTGGCTGGAGCGCGGCAGCACGGTCGGCGACCTGGCGCAGGCCCTGCTGTCCGGGCTGCCCGCGATCGTGCACTCACCGGTCGGCGTCCTGCGCAGCCGTCTGGAACGCAAGATGCCGCCAGTCCCCGCACCCCCGACGGCCCGCGAGGCGCGTCACACGGAGTGCGGCAGGTGCCACGACCCCGTCCCCCGCCCCGGCATCTGCCGCGCCTGCGCCGGGCTGGGCGGCCCCGCCGTGGCGGTCGGCGGCGGCGCGGCGGCCACCCGGACGGGCGCCGCACAGGCGCGGGCCGCGATGCGGGGCGCCAGGGCGGTGGCGGGCGCTGCCGGGTAACTCCTCGCAATAGTCTATTTCGACTGATAGATTTCGACCATGCCTCGCCGCGCGCTCGACAACCCGCTCGTCCTCGCCGTCCTCGGCCTCCTCCTCGAACAGCCCGCCCACCCGTACCAGATGCTCGCCGAGCTGCGGAAACGCAGCGAGAACCACGCCGCGGCGATCAACCGGGGCTCGCTGTACAACATCGTCGACGCCCTGGACGAAGCGGGCTGGGCCACCGCGCAGGGCCAGCAGCGTGAGGGCAACCGCCCGGAGCGGACCGTCTACGCCCTCACCCCCGCCGGACACCGGGAGCTCGTCCGCCGACTGGACTCCCAGATCCGCACCCCCGAACGGGAGTTCTCCCGCTTCCTGGGCGCCGTCAGCTACCTCGGCGCACTCGGCCCCGACGGCGCCACCGAGGCCCTGACCGAACGCGGCACACGCCTGCGCGAACGCACGGCAGCGGATCAGCAACGCCTCGCCGAGGCGCTCGCCGCCGGCGTCCCCCGACTGCACGTCATCGAAGCCGAGTACGCGCTCAGCCTCGCCGACGCCGAACTGACCTGGATCGACGCGGTCATCGACGACATCCACACCGGCGCACTCACCTGGCCGGGCGCGACGGCGGCCCCCCTCGAACCCTGACCACCGAGAGGAACCGGACCCACCATGCCGACCACACCACCGGACGGACTGCTCTTCGGGATCTACCCCGGCTCGGTCACCGGCGACGACGCCGGCGGCCTGGCCGCCGGCCCGCCCGACGACCCCGCCGCCGTCTCCGCCGCCCTCGACCTGCTCCAGGGCCGACCGGGCCGCCCCTTCCTCGTCCGCGCCTACACCGCCTTCGACGACACCACCAGGACCGGATCACCGCACCCGACGGCCACCCCGGCCGACGCGACCCGGTACGCCGCACGCGGCCGCCGACTGGACCTGGTCGCGCAGTACCGGTCCGCCGCCGGAGACGTCGACGGCTACTGCGAATTCCTGCGCGACCTGGTCGAGCAGTACGGCGACGCCACCGCGACACTTCAGGTCACGGAGGAGCCGAACATCACCTCCAACCCCACGCTGGACGGCTACTACCCCGCAGTGACCGAGGCGATCGTCCGAGGCGTCGCCGCCGCCAAGGCCCGGGCCCGGGAACTCGGGCACACCCACCTGAAGGTCGGCTTCAACACCACCCCGCTGTTCGGGCCGGCCGCCTCCTTCGTCACCGGACTGACCACCCGGGGCGGGCCCGACTTCCTCCGCGACCTGGACTACGTGGGCCTCGACTTCTTCCCCGACGTCTTCCGCCCCATCGACGCCGCCGAGCTCGCGCCGTCCGTCGCGGGCCTGCTGCGCCACCACCGCGCGTCGGTCCTCGCCCCGGCCGGGCTGGGCCACCTGCCCCTGCACATCACCGAACACGGCTGGCCCACCGGCCCCGGCCGCTCGCCCGACCGCCAGGCCCAGGTCGTCGGCACCGCCGTCCGGGCCGTCGCCCACCACGCGGCGGAGCTCCGGCTGAGCGGCTACACCCACTTCGCCCTGCGGGACGCCGACAGCGCGCAGCCCGGCCTGTTCCACCGGTTCGGGCTCACCACCGACGACTACACGCCCAAGCCCGCCTTCGACGTACTGCGCGGCCTGGTCGAGGAGTTGAGCGCCGCCGGATACCCAAAGTAGTCGATCGACTCCGTTCGGCCACCTCACGCGCCCGTGGACCGGTAGCGTGGCGAACAGTCAGTCGACACAAGGGGGCTGCCCGTGAGTCGTCGCACCCTGCCCGCACCGGGGACGACCGGAAGTACCGCCATGCTGTTCGGAGCAGAGCTCAGACACGCCCGGGAGGCAGCCGGATTCAGCCAGAGCGACCTGGCCAGACTCGTCCACTGCGACCGCTCGCTGATCGCCCGCATCGAGTCGGGCCAGCGGGTGCCGCGGCGGGGCTGCGTCGACCAGTGCGATGAAGTCCTGGGCACTCAGGGCCTGTTGGCGCGGATCTGGTCGCGCGTCGACTGGTCCGCCGAGGTCGAGCACCCGGACTGGTTCCGACGGTTCGTCGAACTCGAAGCCGATGCAGTGGAGTTGCGCAAGTTCCAGCTCCAGGTGGTGCCGGGTCTTCTCCAGACCGAGCGGTACGCACGAGCACTCTTCACACGCGGGGCAGACACCAGAGACGACAGATCCGTCGAGGAACGGGTTGCGGCCAGGCTGAGCAGACAACACCGCTTCCTCGACCCTCGCGGTCCTCTACTGGTGGTGATCCTCGACGAGGGCGTGATCCACCGCGTGGTCGGCAGCGCGTCCGTGATGGCAGAGCAGCTCGCGCACCTCCTCGCCGTCGCCGAGCAACCGAACATCGCCCTGCAAGTCGCTCCCTTCGGCCACCACGAGGTGATCGGACCGGACACCTCCATGACACTGGTCAGATTGCCCGACCGCAGCGAGTGGGCCTACTCGGAGTGTCTCGACCGGGGCCACTTCAGCAATCACCCGGACGCCCTTGCCCTGCACGCCCGCACCTATGATCTGGTAAGGGCGAACGCGTTGTCTGTCCGTCAGTCGAACGCCCTGATCACCAGCGTGATGGAAGGATTCGACAGGAATGGCCGACCCGAACCTCAACACGACAGCCTGGCGAAAGAGCAGTCACAGCGGCGCCAACGGCGGCGACTGCATCGAGGTGGCCCCCGGATTCCCCGGCCTCGTACCGGTACGTGACTCCAAGAACCCCGACGGCCCGGTCCTCCAATTCCCCTCCACCGCCTGGCAGTCGTTCATCACCGGCGTACGGGCGGGCGACTTCCCCACCCCGCACTGACCGGACGCCGCAGGGCCAGGTGGCTCCAGTGCACGTCCTGCCGGCCGTGCAGGTCCGCGCGCTCGCCGAGGTGCACCACGTCCAGGCCGCACCCTCGCGCCAGCTCGACGGTCTCGGCCGCGGACACGTCGAACATCCGCCGCCCCTCCGGCACCGGCCCGTGCCGGAGGGTGAGAAACAACTGCCCCTCGGGGGCGAGCAGCTCGGCGAGGGCCGCCATTCCGGCGGACCGTTCCTGCTCGTCCAGGTGCATCCAGACGGCGGTCAGCAGGATCAGGTCGAAGCGGCGCGCCCGGCCGCGAAGCACTGACAGTTCCGGCAGCGAGTCGTCGAGCCACTCGATCTCGTGCCCGGCGTGGATCCGCCGCCCCAGCGCCCGGAGTTCGGCGGTGGGTTCGACGGCGACGACCCGGTGGCCCAGCGCCGCCAGTGCGGCGGCGTCCCGGCCGCTGCCCGCGCCGACGTCCACCACCAGGCCGGGCTCCGAGGGGAACAGGTGCAGGACCTCGCGGTGGACCTCGGCGAAGGACACGCTCTCGTACTGCTCGGCGATGGCCTCGGCGGCTTCGCCGTAACCGGCGGTGCCGGCAGGCGTCTTCGGATCGATCATTCGCACACAGTAGCGACTGGCCGAAACTCGTATGCGCATCGCACCCCGGATCTCTACAGTGACCCGGTGATCCTTTCTCATGACGTGGCCGGAACCGGCCCTACCGTGCTTCTGCTGCACTCCACCGTCTGCGACCGACGGATGTGGGACCCGCAGGTGCCGGTCCTGGCCGAGGCCGGCTACCGGGTGGTGCGGTGCGACCTGCGAGGCTTCGGGCAGACCCCCGTGCCGGACGGGCCGTACGGCAACGCCCAGGACGTCGTCGATCTGCTGGACCTGCTCGGCGCCGAGCGCGCGGCGCTGGTCGGGTCGTCCGGCGGTGGCCGGATCGCGCTGGAGATCGCGGCGCGCTGGCCGGACCGGGTGGTGTCGCTGGCGCTGCTGTGCACAGCCCTGGCCGGACACGAGCCGAGTGCCGAGCTCAGGGCGTTCGGCGAGCGCGAGGACGCGCTGATCGAGGCCGGTGACATCGCCGGGGCGACCGAGCTCAACGTGGCCACCTGGCTGGGCCCCGAGGCCGACGAGGCGACCCGGGAGCACGTGAGTCGGATGCAGCGCCACGCCTTCGAGGTGCAGCTGGCCGCCGTCGAGGAATTCCCCTCCCTCAAACCCGAGTTCGACCTCTCGGCCGTCACCGCCCCCACCCTGCTCGTCTCCGGCGCACACGACCTGCCGGACTTCCGGCAGATCGCCGCCCACCTGTCGGACCGGCTCTCCACCACCCGGCACCTCGAACTCGCCTGGGCGGGTCACCTGCCCAGCCTGGAGCGCCCGGACGCGGTGAACCCGGTGCTGGTCGGCTTCCTGAGCGAGACGTTCCCGGCCGGCTGAGCCGCCCCGGTGGCCGCCGGTGCCGTCAGTTGCCGCCGCAGCGGGTCCCGGCGGCCGGGACCGTACCGTCCGTCAGGAAGGCGTTGACGGCGACGTCGACGCATCTCGCTTCCCGGCGCAGGGCACGGTGGCCCTCACCGACGACGCGCCTGAGCTATCTGCTGCCGGCCACCAGCTCGACCCGGATCGCCTCGCTTTCGTTGATGACATAGACGGGGTCGGTGTCCCGCTGCCACCCCACCGGCAGCAGGTGGTAACGGCCGCCACGCTCGACCAGTAGCCTCAGCCCGGTGTACCGGCACCGGAAGGCGGCACCTGCCTGGGGATCGAGACACTCCTCGTGCACCTCCGCGCTCCGGCTCAGCATCAGGTTCTCGGCGTTGAAGACCACCACGGCGGGTCGGTCCACAACATGCCCGGCGTCGCTTTCGGCGTCCTGCCGACCGAGCTGACTTGCGATCAGGGCGACCGCCCAGAGCAGGAAGACCCCGGCGGCGAAGACCGGCACCACGTGATCCAGCACACCCGCCGGCCGGCATCCCCCGTTCGCGGCCCTGCTCTGGCCGAGCAGGAGTCCTGCCGCGAGTGTCACCGGGGCGAGCCATCCCCAGCCGCGCAGCTGGATCGGTCGCCACTCTAGGAGCATGAGCAACCCGGCCAGCAGGACCAGGAGGTACCAGCGGGCCACCACCGCGCCGGCGCCCTGTACGACCTTGGCTGCCGGCGCCGGAAGGCGGCTGAGCAGGTCTGGGACGCGTGACAGCAGGAGCAGGCTCGCGACGGCGACCGGGACCGGAACGGTCACCAGGCGCAGGCTCCGGACCACCAGCTCGGAGAAGGTGAACCCGATCGAGAGCGGCGAGAGGTGGAAGTAGCCGTAGTACGCACTGGTGTAGAGGACGCCGGTGTAGAACATCAGCGCGGCGAGGAAGGACGCCTGGGCGATGACCGACTTGAGCAGCTCCGCGGGAGTCGCGGGATCGGCACCGTTCGGTGCTCGCGGGGGCTCGGCGTCACGCGTCACGAGCTGCCAGTGGACGGGCTCGGCTCGGACACTGGCGGACAGGTCCTCTGCCCGGGGGTGGGCGAGGATCCGGGCGGGCAGGAGGGCGAGGATGTAGCCGGCCGCGATGGAACCACACCGCTGTCCGGGTTGGGGCTGCTGGTGCGTTTGGAAGGTTTCGGCAGTTCGGCGAACGAGGCCCCTCCCCCCGTGCCGCCGGTGCCGCCCGCACCCCCAGTGCCTCCCCCGGCAGCGGTCGGCGTCGGACTTGAGGATGACGAGGACGGCCCGTCCCCTGGGCCCCCGTCAGCCGTCCCACACCCGGCGAGCGCCAGGCAGAGAGCCGCCGACACCGCCCCGATCCGCCAGACACGACCCGATTCCATCCGCATGCGCACCCCTCTGGCCGTTTCTGCAGACCATAACGGCGTACACGAAGGAAGCGGGACAGGCTCACCCGACGGTCACTCTGCCGACCGCGAGTCGCACTCCAACGGGCGCGCGGAGCGGATCCCCAGACCCGGGGAACCGGGTGTCCGGCGCGCAGCGCGCGGGCCCGTCTACGCGGCACCGGCCATTCGACAGGTCGTCACGTAGGTATCATTCCGGGCTCCGCTGGTAGCTGTCGCCGGAGTTCCCGTCAGCCCTCGTCCCGCAGTTCCTTGCCGACGGCCCACACCACCGACACGGCCGGGACGGCCACCACCGCCCCGATCACGCCGGCCGCGATGCTGCCGCACAGCACCGAGGCGGCGACCACGACCGGGTGGAGGTTGACGGCCCAGCTCATCACCAGCGGGTGCAGCAGGTGGCCCTCGATCTGGCCGATCACGACGATGAGCAGCAGCACCACGAGGGCGATCACCGGCCCGCGGGAGGCGAGGGCGACGATCGAGGCGACGGCCATCGCGATCGGTGAGCCGACCAGCGGGACGAAGGACGCGAAGAACTCCAGCAGGGTCAGCGGCAGGGCGAGCGGGACACCGAGCAGGAAGAGGGCGATGCCGACCAGGATGGCGTTGGTGCCGGCCACGATGACGATGCCTCGGGTGTAGCCGGCGAAGGTGCGCCAGGCGGTGCGGCCGGCCCGGTGGTAGGGGTCGCGGGCGTTGGCCGGGAGCTGTCCTCTGGTCCACAGCCACATCCGGTCGCCGGAGTGGAGCAGGAAGACGGTGGTGAAGACGGCCAGGGCGGCTCCGGTCGCGACCTCGGCCACCCGGCCCGCACCGCTGACGGCGCCGCTGATCAGGGTGGACCGGTGCTCGGAGAGGTAGGTGGTGACCTTGCCGCGCAGGTCGTCGAAGGCCTTGGGGTCGACGTGGAACGGGTTGCCCGTCAGGAAGCGTTCGAGCCGGTCGATGCCCCCGGTGAACTCGTCACTGAGGCTGGACGCCTCCAGGGCGACGGTCTCCCCGATCAGGGCCAGCAGACCGGCGATCGCCAGCACGGCTCCGAGCAGGCCGACGGCGACCGCCAGGGAGCGGGGCATCCGACGGGCGAGCAGGTCGACCGGCGGGCGCAGCACCGAGGTGATCACCAGGGCCAGGAAGAAGGCCAGGGTGACAAGGTGGAACTTGCCGAGGACCATCAGCACCAGGTATCCGGCCGCGGCGACCACGAGCAGGCGCCAGGCGTAGTCGGAGAGGTGCCGCAGGGCCGCCGCGGCGCGCGGGCCCGTTCCCCGGTCGGCGACGGCTCGCTGTTGCGCCGGCGGTCGGTGGCCTCGGCCGGCCCGGGCCGGGTGCTGGTAGGACATCAGTCCTGCATACCGGCCCGCCGCCGGGGCGGGCGGCTCCCGCGCCGAGGAGTACGCCGGGTGGGCCCGACCGGCTCAGGCGCTCCGGCCCGACCGGCTCAGGCGGGATCGCCGTAGGCGGCGAGGACGGTGGCGACCAGGCCGGGGAAGCGGGCGTCGAGGTCGTCGCGGCGCAGTGCGGTGAGGCGGCGGTTGGCCTCCTCGCGCTGGCGGATCACACCGGCCTCGCGGAGCACCTTGAAGTGGTGGCTGAGGGTGGAGGGGGCGACGTCGACCGGGAAGGTGCCGCAGGCGCGTTCGGGGGTGGCGTCGAGGGTCCGCACGATGGTCATCCGGGTCGGGTCGGCGAGCGCGTGCAGGACGTCGAGCAGGTCGATCTCCTCGGTCTCCGGGTGGGCGAGCGGCGCACGGCGTCTGCTGGGTCCGGGCATGGTCCGGGCACCTCCATGTTCGACATCCATCGAATAACGGTGGTACTAATTCGTTGTTCGTAGAACATCGTAGCTGGCGGACTGGAGCCCGACATGCGTGCCCTGGTGATGACCGCACCCGGCGGTTCGGAGTACTCACACGTACGGGAGGTGGACGAGCCCCGCCCCGGCCCGGGCGAGGTGGCCGTGGACGTCGCCCGGGCCGGGCTGAACTTCGTCGACGTGATGGCCCGGCGCGGCGACGCCGGGTACGTCGCGTCCTGGCCGTACCGGCCGGGCAGGGAGGTGGCGGGCACCGTCCGGGCGCTCGGCCCCGGGGTGACCGGCCTCGCGGTCGGCGACCGGGTGGCCGCGGCGACCACGGGCGGCGGGCTCGCCGAGGTGGTGGTCGCGCCGGCCGTGCTCACCGTTCCGGTGCCGGACGCCGTTCCGCTGCCGCAGGCCGCCGCCGCCCCGCTCGGACTGGCGACCGCGCTGCTCCTGCTGACCGGGGCCGGCCGTTTCACCCCCGGCGACACCGTGCTGGTGCACTCGGCCGGCGGCGGGATCGGGCGGGCCGTCGCGGTGCTGGTGCCGCTGCTGGGCGGCGGGCGGCTGATCGGCACGGTCGGCCGCCCGGACAAGGCCCCGGCCGTCGAGGCGGCGGGCTACCACGCGGCCGTCCCGCGCGGCGAGGGGCTCGCCACCGCCGTACTGGCCGCCACCGGCGGGCGCGGCGTGGACCTGGTGCTCGACCCGCTCGGCACCACGGCCCTGGAGGTGGACCTGGCGGTGTCCGCACCGGGCGGGCGGATCGTGCTGTTCGGCAACGCGGGCGGTGGGCGGCTGGACGCCCTGCCGCCGGCCGGCCGGCTGCTCGCCGGCAACCTCACCGTCACCGGCTTCAGCCACCGGGGCCTGCTCGCCGACGCCCCCGAGCAGGTCGCCGGGGCACTGCGCCGGGTGCTCGGCCACCTCGCGGACGGCACGCTCGGCGCACCCGTCACCGAACTGCCGTCGCTGGAGGCCGTCCCGGCCGCCCACGACCTGCTGCTGGCGGGCCGTGGCGCCGGCAAGTACGTGGTGGCGGTGCGGGGTTGACGGCGGGCGAGGCGGTCAGCCGCCGCACTGCTCCAGCATGGCCTTCTTGTCCGCCGCGGTCACCGGCAGCTGGTACTTGAGCGACACCTGGGCGAACCGGACCGCGTACGCGCAGCGGATCTGCAGGTTGGCGGGCAGCCAGGAGGCCGGGCCGGAGTCGCCCTTGGAGGCGTTCTGCGAGCCGTCGGCGGGGATCAGGTTGAGCGGGTCGTTGGCGATCTGGACGCGCTTGGCCTTGTCCCACTTGGCCGCGCCCTGCTGCCAGTCGTAGGACAGCGGCATCACGTGGTCGATCTGGATCCGGCTCGCCTGCTGCTTGCTGAACTGCACCAGCTTGCCGGTGTAGGGGTCGTAGATGGTCATCCCGGTGACCACGCAGGCGGAGCCGTCCTTGTGCTCGACCTTGGTGCCGTCCCGGCTGAGCAGGTCGTCCCGGGTGGAGCAGTTGTTGTGGCCGAGCGGGACGCCGTCGACGTTGTCCGTCCAGGCCGGGCCGAACTGGTCCCGGTCGTAGCCGGTCTTCGGGCCCGGCTCGGCGGTCTTCACCTGGGCTATCAGGTCGCGGCCCGCCTTGCGGTCCTGGTCCGAGGTGACCGGGGCGAGGCCCGGCTTGGTCCCGTCCGGGTTCTGCAGCGGGCTGGTGCCGCGGGCCCGGGCCGACGCGGGGTCGCCGGAGGAGGGCGAGGAACCGCCGGTACAGGCGGTGAGCGCCAGCGCGGGTATCAGCAGCGCGGCGGCGGACAGGGCGGTACGGCGGGCGCGCACGGAGTTCTCCCCCGGTGGATGCGGTTGACGGCGCCCCAGAACACCAGTGCGGCTCACACCGGGTCAAGTCGTACGGGCCGCGCACCGGGGGCACCCGGGGCCCGCTCCTTCGCGCGGGCGCCCGCCGCGGGCGCCCGCTCAGCCGCCGATGGCGGACATCGGCCGCTCGGGCCGGACGAAGTCGGCGGAGTTGATGGAGTGCCCCGGGCCCTTGCGGGCGACGGTGTTGCGCCAGGCCGACTCCACGGCCGCGTCGTCGGCGCCGCCGCGCAGCAGGGCCCGCAGGTCCGACTCCTCGGTGGCGAACAGACAGTTGCGCAGCTGGCCGTCGGCGGTCAGCCGGACCCGGTCGCAGCCGCCGCAGAACGGGCGGGTGACCGAGGCGATCACGCCGACCACCGTGCGGGTGCCGTCGATCCGCCACTCCTCGGCGGGCGCGTTGCCGTGCCGGCCGACCGGGACGAGCTCCCAGCGCCGGCCGAGGATCTCCAGCAGCTCGTCGGCGGTCACCATGGCGTCGCGGTTCCAGGCGCCCTGGGCGTCCAGCGGCATCGACTCGATGAAGCGCATCCGGTAGCCGTGCTCGGCGGCGAACTCGACCAGGTCGAGGATCTCGTCGTCGTTGACGCCGCGCACCGGAACGGCGTTGATCTTGACGGGGGCCAGCCCGGCGGCCTTCGCCGCGGCCATGCCCGCGAACACGTCGGCGATCCGGTCCCGGCGGGTGATCTCGGCGTACCGCTCGGGCCGCAGGGTGTCCAGGCTGACGTTGACCCGCTGCAGACCGGCCGCCCTGAGCTCGGCGGCCGTGCGGGCCAGCCCGATGCCGTTGGTGGTCAGGGAGAGTTCGGGGCCGAGCGCGGTGAGCCGGGCGATCAGGCCGGGCAGGCCGCGGCGCAACAGCGGTTCGCCGCCGGTGAGCCGGACGGTGCGGATGCCGAGCCGGTCGACCGCGATCCGGACCAGCCGGACGATCTCGTCGTCGGTGAGGACCTCGGCCTTCGGCAGCCAGTCGAGGCCCTCGGCCGGCATGCAGTAGGTGCAGCGGAGGTTACAGCGGTCCGTGAGGGAGACCCGCAGGTCGGTGTGGACCCGCCCGAAGCGGTCGACCAGCGGGGACGGCGCGCCGTGCCCGTGCTCTGTACGTGGTGCCATCGACCCAGTACAGGGGCACGGGAGCGGAAGATCCAGCGGCAGAAGCGCCGGGGCACACCCCCGACCTGCAGCACTGCGCCGTACGATCATCCAACTGTGCCCCGCTGACCAGGGACGACAGACTGGGGACATGGAGAACCCGGCCCCTGCTCCCGCCCGCGTCACCGCGCTGGTCCTGGCCGCCGGCGGCGGCCGACGCCTCGGCGGGCGGCCCAAGGCGCTGATCCGGTACCGGGGCCGGCCGCTGGTCGAGCACGCCCTGGCGGTCGCCCGGGCCGGCGGCTGCACCTCGACGGTGGCGGTGCTCGGCGCGGCCCGCGAGGAGGTCCGGGCCACCGCGGCGCTCGGCGACTGCCTGACCGTCGACAACCCCGACTGGGCGACCGGCATGGGCTCCTCCCTGCGGGCCGGCCTGGCCGCCGTCGCTCCCGGCGCCTCGGCGGCACTGGTGCTGCTGGTGGACACCCCGGGCGTCACCCCCGCCGCCGTGGCCCGGCTGCTGGCGGCGCACGCCGCCGGGGCCGAACTGGCCGCCGCCGGATACGACGGGCGCCGCGGCCACCCCGTCCTGATCGGCGCCCGGTACTTCGCCGAGACGGTGTCCACCGCGGTCGGCGACGCGGGCGCGCGGGCCCTGCTGGCGGCGCACCCGGAGGACCTGAGGCTGGTCGAGTGCGGCGATGTCGCCACCCCCGAGGATCTGGACACCCCGGAGGACCTCGCCCGCTGGACGGGTCCGGCGGCGGGCTGAGCCGGCGTCAGCACCCCGGGGCGGCCGGGCTCGCAGTGCCTCCCCCGGGCGGGCGGGCGACAGCGGTCCGCCCTCCGACCGTGGCGGGATCCCGCCCCTGAACTGTCCCGGAGGATTGCCGCATTCCGCGCCATCACCTGCGCGAATGGGCGAGGATGGAGGGCGTACTGCCCAGCTACGGAACGGGGTGCCAGCCATGGCCGCAGTGCCGCTGCCCGACGACTTCAGCGAGCCGGCCCGATTCGGAGCGAACCCGCCCTCGGGGGCGAGCGCGATCCGCTGCCCCGCCTGCCGCCGCGAGCACCTCTACGAGCCCCCGAGCCTGCCGTGCCCGTGCGGTGCCCAGCTGCGGGTGCCGCTGCTGCGCGGCGGAGTGCCGGTCCAGGTGCGGTTCCGCTCCTGGGAGGACTCCTGGCTGAGCATGCGGTGCCCGCACTGCGGACGCAGCGACCAGTGGCCGCAGCCCGAGTTCACCTGCAACTGCGGCGCGACGGTCCGGCTGCCGGTCGACCGGGCGCCCCGGCTGCAGAGCACCGGCCTGCCCGGCGCCCCGGCCGCCGCCGGCCCGCCCGGCAGCCGCCCGGCCGGCGCCCGCCCGTACACCACGGCCGTGCCCTCCGACCCGGTCGATCCGACCGGGCCGCCCAGTGGGCACGGGCCCCGGCTGCTGCGCCCGCCGTTCCGGCCGCAGCCGGTGCACACCTCGCAGGACGCCGTGCTGACGGCGGCGCGCTACCTGCAGTGGCTGGGCTTCGACGACCTGGAGCTGACGGAGAGTCAGGATCGTGACGCGGTCACCCTGTTGGGCGGCCACATGGTCGCCCGGGTGGACACCTTCGCCGAGCCGGCCGACGTGAAGGCCGTCGAGTGCCTGTGGCTGGAGACGCTGCACGCGGAGCAGGTGGCCGCGGCGATGTTCACCACCGCCGGGTACTCCCGGCAGGCGACGGTCCGCGGCGAGCAGCTGCTGGTGGCGCTGTTCACCCTGGACGCCGCCGGCATCCCGCAGGCGGCCAACGGCGCGGCCGAGTCGCTGATGGAGACCGGCTGGACCTCGTGAGGCCGCGCCCCGACACCCCGCCGGGGCTACTGACGGACCGCTGACGGACTGCTGACGGGCCGCCGACGGACCGCCAGGTTCCGGAATCAGTCGCGCTCGTGATCTGGTGCACAAGCTCACCCCCGTGTTGAATTGCGGCCACAGCAGTCCCGCATGCCGGATGGCGCACACAAGGAGGTGGCGTTGTCGGAGCACGGAACGGCCCTGGGGGGGACGGCGGACGCGGTGTGGCGGCTACGGTCGCGCGGCTGTTGGCGGGAGGCCGCCGAGCTGCTCCGGCCGAGCGCCGCACACGACCCCGTCGCGGCCCTGAACCGCGCCGAACTCCTCATCGAGCAGGCCCTGTTCACCGGTGACCACTGGGAGCCGGCGGAGGACGCGCTGCGCCTGGCCGAGGCCCGGGTGTCCGGGACGGAGCAGCGCGCCGCGGCCTCCTGCGCCCGCGGCTTCCTCGCCTACGTGGCGAGCGTGCTGGGCCCGCGCGACCGGCTGGACGAGGCCCAGGCCGCGCTCGGCCGGACGTCCGCCCTGCTGCCGCCGGCCTCGCGCGGCCGGCCACTGCTCGACTTCCGGCGCGGTCTCGTCGCGGAGAACCTGCAGCACGACCCGGGCGCCGCCTGGATCGCCTACCGCCGGGCGCACGACGGCGCGGCCGAGCACGGGGACGAGCTGCTGCGCTCGTACACCTGGCAGCACCTGGCCACGCTCGCACTGGCCACCGGGGACCGCGAGCGGGCACGGGAGGGCTTCCGGGCCTCGCTGCGGCTGCGCGAGGAGCTCGGCTTCACGGTCGGGGTGGCACCGGCCCTGGCGGCGCTGGCCGACGTGTCGGAGCCGGTGGAGGCGGCCAGGCTGCGCGCCGAGGCGTCCCGGCTGGTGCAGGCGCTGGGCGGAGTGCCGGTGTGGCTCGCACGCCGGTTGCGTGCGCTGTCAGCTCCGGGCGCCTCGTCGGACGGACGCGTGGAGCTACCGGCCGAGCGCCGGGTCGGGTGGCCGGTGGCGGACGAGACCGGCTGAGTCGGACCGCGCCCCGTCGCGGCGGGCAACAGCCCGGACCGGGGCGGCCGACCGGCCGTTCCCGGACCGCCGCGCGGGCCCGCCCGCACCGGGAATTCCCACCCCGGGCTGAATCTGACGATATTTCGAGCTTGCGTTCGGAATTCCCTCTCCCCGGTGTATTGACGTCAAACCAGCCCATTCCTCTTGCATTTCTCCGCCATGATGGTCCCCGCTCATCTAGGCAGGAAAGCGAGGCTGGTTCAGGTCATGAGACTGTCGGACATACCGCTGGGCTGGGCCGTCGCAGGGGTGGCCGCCCTGGTGGTCGTCGCCACGCTGGTGGTCGTCGCCCGCACCCGGGCCGCGGCCGCCGCAGCGAGCAGCTCGGATTCCTGGGAGCGCAGCGAGGAGCGCCGACGACGCAAGGAATCCATGTACGGGGGCGCCTCGTACGTCCTGCTGTTCTGCTGCGCGGCCGTCGCCGCGGCGCTGTCCTTCCACGGACTGGTCGGTTTCGGGGTGCAGAACCTCAACCTCTCCGGCGGCTGGGAGTACCTCGTCCCGTTCGGTCTGGACGGCGCGGCGATGTTCTGCTCCGTGCTCGCGGTCCGCGAGGCCAGCCACGGTGACGCGGCACTCGGCTCGCGGCTGCTGGTCTGGCTGTTCGCCGGCGCGTCGGCGTGGTTCAACTGGGTCCACGCCCCCCGCGGGTTCGGGCACGCCGGGGCGCCGCAGTTCTTCGCCGGCATGTCGCTCTCGGCCGCCGTGCTCTTCGACCGGGCCCTGAAGCAGACCCGGGTGGCGGCCCTGCGCGAGCAGGGCCTGGTGCCCCGTCCGCTGCCGCAGATCCGGATCGTGCGCTGGCTACGCGCGCCGCTGGAGACGTACGCCGCCTGGTCGTTGATGCTCCTCGAAGGCGTGCGGACGCTGGACGAGGCGGTCGAGGAGGTCCGGGACGACAAGCGCCAGGCCTCCGTCAACCGCGAGCAGCGGCGGATGGCCCAGCGGCGCGAGCGCGCCGAGATCCGGGCCATCGGCCGGACCAACGGCGGTGTCTGGCGGCAGCGCGCCGCGCCGCGCCAACTGGAGCGCCAGCTGGAGCACCAGTTGGAGGCCGGCTCGGAGCCTGCCATAGCCGAGCTCGCCGACCCGGCCGGCCACGCCTCGGCCGGGGCCGCCGTCGAGGGGCGGCTCGGCCAGGCCGGGCTGCCGGCCCGGCCCGCCCGCCGCAGCGTGGACCTCACGCCGGAGGAGGACACCCTGGCCATCCCGCGGCTGGACTCGCTGGAGCAGAAGCTCAAGGACCTGGAGCAGCAGTTCGGTTGAGCCGGTGACCGCCGACAGGCCGGTGCCGCCGGGATGAACTCCCGGCGGCACCGGCCTGCTGGACGACCCGGGCCCGGCCGTGGCCGTCGGTCAGGCCGACGGCCCGCCGACGACCTGGGCGTCGACCGACAGCTCGAACCACATCCGCTTGCCCGAACCGCGCGGCTCCACGCCCCAGCCGTCGGCCAGCGCCTCCACCAGCATCAGGCCACGACCCGAGGAGGCCTGCTCCCCCGGGGTGCGGCGGGTCGGCCAGAGGTCGGACTCGTCCTCCACCTCGACCCGCAGCCGGGCACCGCTGTCGGGCTCCCGGTAGAGCCGGGCGGTGAACATCGCATCCCGGTCGGTGTGCCGGATCGCGTTGGTCACCAGCTCGGAGGAGAGCAGTTCGGCGGTGTCGATCAGGTCGGGCACGCCCCAGCGGCGCAGCGCGTCCCGCAGCTCGCCGCGCAGTTCGGCGATCCGGGCCAGGTCGGCCTGGCCGATCCGGCGGCGCAGCTGCTGGGCGGCGAGGCCGCCGGCCGGTCCGTCCCAGCGCAGCAGCAGCAGCGCTATGTCGTCCTCGCGCTCGTTGGAGTCGGCCGCCTGGGAGGCGATCCGGTCGGCCAGGTCCTCCAGCGGCTCGCGGGCCGCCTCGTCGACACCGGGCAGCCGGCCGGAGATCGCCCGGCAGAGCCGTTCGAAGCCGGTGTCGAGGTCCATGCCGCGGGCCTCCACCAGCCCGTCCGTGCAGAGCACCACGGTCTCGCCCGGGTCCAGGCTGAACCTGGTCACCCGGTACTCCTCGTCCGGCGAGATGCCGAGCGGCAGGCCTCCGGCCACCGGGACCAGGGCGGCCGACCCGTCGGCGCGGCGGACCACCGGGTCGAGGTGGCCGGCCCGGACGGCGTAGACCACGCCGTAGTCGACGTTGACCTCGGCGTAGGTGCAGGTGGCGAAGTGGTCGGTGTCCAGGTCGGCGAGGAACCGCGAGGCGCGGGCCATCACGGCGGCGGGCGGGTGGCCCTCGGCCGCGTAGGCGCGCAGCGCGATCCGCAGCTGGCCCATGATGCCGGCCGCGTGCACGTCGTGGCCCTGCACGTCGCCGATCACCAGGCCGACGTGGCCGCCGGGCAGCGGGACGACGTCGTACCAGTCGCCGCCGATCTGCAGGCCGGAGCCGGCCGCCAGGTAGCGGACGGCGGTGGTGACCCCGGGGACGGCGGGCACCGTGCGGGGCAGCATGACCCGCTGCAGACCGGCCGCGAGCTCGTGCTCGGCGTCGTGCAGCCGGGCCCGGGCCAGCGACTGGGCGACCAGGCCGCCCAGGGTGGAGAGCAGGGTGCGCTCGTCGGTGTCCAGCTCGCGGTCGTCGTCGAAGCTGACCACGCAGACGCCGATCGCCCGGCCGCTGGCCACCAGCGGCAGGAAGGCCCAGGCGCTGCGGCCGGTGCCGCGGGCCCAGTCCCAGGCCTCCGGGTACCGCTCCTGGTACTCGGCGCCGCTGGCGATGAAGACCGGCGTGCGGTTGCGGACGGCCTCGGCGAGCGGGTGCGCGGGAGCCAGCGGGGAGCGGTCGTAGAAGGCGACGTCCTCGTCCCGGTAGCCGCTGGCGCCGAGGATGGCGAGCCGGCCGGCCTCCATCGAGGCCAGTACCAGGCCGTCCGGCGGCAGGCCGGGCAGTGGGAGCTCGGTGAAGACCCGGGCGACGTCACGGACGGTGACCGCCTCGGCGAGCGCCCGGGCAGCCTCCTTGATGAAGCGGGAGCGCTCCTCGCGCAGCGCGGCCAGCTCGCCGGCCCGCTCACGCTTGTGCAGCTCGACGGTGGCGTCCCAGACGAAGCCGACCATCCGGGAGGGGCGGCCGAAGGCGTCCGCGAGCACCCGGCCGCGGAACCGGACGGCGTGCAGCTCACCGCTGGGGAATACCGTGCGGTAGTAGGCGCCGCACTGGCCGAGCTCGGTGACGGCCCGCTCGACCCGGCGGCGGACCACCGGCGCGTCCTCCGGGTGCAGCATCGCCAGGAAGGCCGCGGAGCTGCGGTCGTACCGGTCGAGTGCGAGGCCGAGGATGGCGCAGGCCCGCGGGTCGGCCTCCAGCACGTCGTGCCGGATGTCCCAGTCGAACGAGCCGATGCCGTTGGCGGCCATCGCCGGTTCGAGCCAGTCCGGGGTGGAATCACCGGTACGGGTGGGCAGGCCTCGGGAGACCGCCGTCCCGATCCGGCCGACGGCCGCCCCGGAGGCGGCGCGCAGCGGCTGGGCCGCGGCGATGCTCCTGGTGGCCTGGGCCGGCGGGATGTGGCGGACGGGCCCAGGCGGCTCGGGCTCTGTGGCCATGCTTCTCCTGCCGCTGCCGGGGCATGCGGTCCGGTCGGACTGCGTTAGCCGTGGGTTCAGTGGGTTCAGTGGGACTTGGTGGGACATTGTGTGACTGGTGTGTCATGGGTGGCCGGTCGAGGCACCATTCTCCCCGCCGTCCCGGGCACACATTCTCACTAGCCTCTCGTATGTTCGGCAATGCGGCAATGCCGACGAACCATCCGGGGGACAATCGTGAACGATCCGAGTGATCACCCGGCGCGGCGGCGCCTGTCGGGGCCGGTTGTCTGCCCGCCGCCGGCTGCCGCCCTCCGCCGACCCGCTGCCCGACTCAGGCCGCTCCGAGCTCGAACCAGGTGACCTTGCCGTCACCGCGCAGGTGCACACCCCAGTCGTCGGCGAGCGACTCGACCAGCAGCAGACCGCGCCCCGAGGTGGCCCACTCGGCCGGGGCCCGGCGGCCGGGCAGCCGGGTGGTGCCGTCCTGCACCTCGATCCGCAGCCGCTGCTCCGGGGTGAGCACCGCCTCTAGCACGGCACCCTCGCCGGTGTGCAGCAGCGCGTTGGTGACCAGCTCCGAGGTGAGCAGCTCGGCGGTGTCGGCCAGCTCCGGAACCCCCCAGCGGCTCAGCGCGGCCCGCAGCCGGTGCCTGATCTCGCCGACCGCGACCAGGTCGGCCGGGGCGAACGCCGCGTGCAGCCGGCGGTGCAGCGCGCAGCCCGGCTCGTACTCGCGGTCGGCGGCACGGCCGCGGCTGTGCCCGTGGCGGCCGGGCTCCGGCACGTGATCGAGGCCACGGTCGGGGTCGAGGCCGATGTCAAGGCCTTGGGGCCGGTCGGGCCCGTGGTCGGGGAGGTCGGACGCGGAGCCCGGCTCGGGGTCGGGGGCCGGGCCGCCGTGGGAGGGGCCACCACTCCGGGCGGGGCTGCCGCGATGGGCGGGCCTGCCGTTCTGGGAGGCCGGACCGCTGCCCGAGGCCGAGCGCTGTCGCGGAAACCTTGCCTGTCCATCCATCACCGTACGCCCCCGTCCTTCTCCCGACGGTCGCGCCGAGTCCCCCACCGGCGACGTCCGCTTGTCGACCATCCTCCTTCCCAGTGTCGGCGCATTGCAACAGTGCATCCCCGGCCACCTGGGGTGAAGCGGGGCTCATGGGGGGTCAAGTGATCCATCTGATCGGGGCGTCGAGGTTTGCGGACTCCGATGACCAGTTCGGGCCCGCGCGTGCTCGGCGCGCGCCGGCCCTCGTGCGCCGGCCCTCGTATGTCTCTCCTGTACGCCCTTTGCACGTCCCCGTGCGCCGCCCGCGCGCCGTGAGGCGGAGAAGGCGACCGCGCCGGTGTCCGGCGAGTGGTGCGCGCCGACCACGGCGAGGCGGCCGCACTCCGGGCTGCCGGTCACCAGCGGCCGTCAGGTGACGACGGGTCACCGCGGCCGGCTCCCGCCCGGCTTCGACTCGCCTTCCGGGCCACGGAGTTGAACGCTGGAGGATGGTACGGGGGGCTTCGGGCCGACCGGTCGAGCGACTTCGGCCGCGCGGGGCTGAGCGGGCTGTGCGTGCTGCGGGCTGCGGGCTGTGCGGGCTTGCCGGGTCCCGGCGGCGCGCCGGGCGACGGGCCGACTGTCAGGTCCCCGTCAGCCGACCCCTGCGGGCCGCGGACCTGCCCCGACCGGGGCCGCACTCCGGGCAATCGGGCGAGATGACACGCCGGCGGCGCGCCCGGCAAGCGCAGCGGTCCGACAGGGGCAACGCTGGACATGACGCCCAGGCCCGGGTTCAATGGGCCGCAGATGTTTGAACGCCGTTCTAACCAGACTCATCCACCGGCACCCGCGAGCGAGGAACCGTGCGACTGACCCCCACCGAACGGGACCGGCTGCTGATCTTCACAGCGGCCGAACTGGCCCGCGCCCGCCGCGCCCGCGGCGTGAAGCTGAACGTGCCCGAAGCCACCGCGCTGATCGCCGACACCGTCTGCGAGGCCGCCCGCGACGGGCGCCGACTGGCCGAGGCCATCGAGGCCGGCCGCTCCGTGCTGACCGCCGAGGACGTGCTGCCCGGCGTGCCGGACGTGGTCACCGTGATCCAGGTCGAGGCCGTGTTCGACGACGGCACCCGGCTCGCCGTGATCAACGATCCCTTCCAGGGGCGCGGCTCGCTCGGCGACGAGGCCCCCGGCGCCGCCCTGATCGGCTCCGGCGCGGGCTACGACCCGGTCGAGGAGACCGTGGTGCTCCCGGTCCACAACACCTCCGACGTGCCGATCTCGGTCACCTCGCACTTCCACTTCTTCGAGGTCAACCCACGCCTGGCCTTCGACCGGGAGGCCGCCTACGGCACCCACCTCGCCGTCCCCGCCGGATCCTCGGTCCGCTTCGACCCGGGCGCCACGGTGGAGGTCGGACTGGTCCCGATCGGAGGCGAACGGGTCGCGATCGGCTTCGCCGGGCTGGTGGACGGCCCGCTGGACGCCCCCGGCGCCAGGCAGGCCGCCCTGGAGAAGGCCCGCGCGACCGGCTACCTCACGAGCTTCGACGACGCGGAGGTGGAGTCGTGACCCACCGCTCCGCCCCCGTCAGCCCCGCGTCCCACACCCCGGAGGTCGGCGCATGAGTGCCATCACCCCCCACGACTACATCGCCGTCCACGGCGCCCGCACCGGGGACCGGATCCGGCTCGGCGACTCCGGGCTGATCATCCGGGTGGAGTCCGACTCCCAGGAGCCGGGCAACGAGTTCCTCGCGGGCTTCGGCAAGACCGCCCGCGACGGCCTGCACCTCAAGGCCACCGCCGTCCGCGACACCTGCGACGTCGTGATCAGCAACGTGGTCGTGATCGACGCGGTCCTGGGCATCCGGAAGACCTCGATCGGCATCCGGGACGGCCGGATCGTCTCCGTCGGCCGAGCCGGCAACCCGGACACCATGGACGGCGTCGACGTGGTCGTCTCCACCGGCACCACGATCGTCTCCGGCGAGGGCATGATCGCCACCGCCGGTGCCATCGACACCCACGTCCACCTGCTGTCCCCGCGGATCATGGAGGCCTCGCTGGCCTCCGGCGTCACCACCATCATCGGCCAGGAGTTCGGCCCGGTCTGGGGTGTCGGCGTCAACTCCCCCTGGGCGCTGCGGCACGCCTTCAACGCCTTCGACGCCTGGCCGGTCAACATCGGCTTCCTCGGCCGCGGCTCCTCCTCCGACCCGGCCCCGCTGATCGAGGCCCTCGTCGAGGGCGGCGCCTCCGGCTTCAAGGTGCACGAGGACATGGGCGCCCACACCCGCGCCCTCGACACCGCCCTGCGGGTCGCCGAGGAGTACGACGTCCAGGTCGCCCTGCACACCGACGGCCTCAACGAGTGCCTCTCCGTCGAGGACACCCTGCGCGTCCTGGAAGGCCGCACCATCCACGCCTTCCACATCGAGGGCTGCGGCGGCGGACACGTCCCCAACGTGCTCAAGATGGCCGGCGTCGAGAACGTCATCGGCTCCTCCACCAACCCCACCCTGCCCTTCGGCCGGGACGCCCTCGGCGAACACTTCGGCATGATCGTCTCCGCCCACGACCTCAAGGTCGACCTGCCCGGCGACGCCGCCATGGCCCGCGACCGCATCCGCGCCGGCACCATGGGCGCCGAGGACGTCCTGCACGACCTCGGCGTCATCGGCATCACCTCCTCCGACGCCCAGGGCATGGGCCGCGCCGGCGAGACCGTCCGCCGCACCTTCGCCATGGCCGGCAAGATGAAGGCCGAACTCGGCCCCCTCGACGGTGGCTTCGGCACCGCGGAGAGCGGTGACGACAACGAACGCGTCCTGCGCTACATCGCCAAACTCACCATCAACCCCGCCATCGCCCACGGCCTCGCCCACGAGGTCGGCTCCATCGAACCCGGCAAACTCGCCGACATCGTGCTCTGGCGGGCCGACCACTTCGGCGCCAAACCCCAGCTGATCCTCAAGGCCGGATTCCCCGCCTACGGCGTGGTCGGCGACCCCAACGCCTCCACCGACCGCTGCGAACCCCTCGTCCTCGGCCCGCAGTTCGGCGCCCACGGCGCCACCGCCGCGGACATCTCCGTCGCCTTCGTCGCCCAGGCCGCCGCCGACGGCTCGTACCTGGACGTCGCGGCCGACCAACTGCCCACCCGCAGGCGGCGGGTGGGCGTGCGCAACACTCGCGGCATCGGGCCGCGCGACATGGTCCGCAACGCCCGGATCGGCCAGGTCCAGGTCGAGGCCGACACCGGCCTGGTCTCGCTGGACGGCTCCCCGCTGCGCTCGGAACCGGCCGACAGCGTCTCGCTCAGCCGCCTGTACTTCCTCTGAACCCTCCCCCACCGCTTAGGACTTGCCTCACATGACCACTCCCGCCTCGCTCGGCTACCGGATGCCCGCCGAATGGCACCCGCACGACCGCACCTGGATGGCGTTCCCGACCGACAACCAGACCTTCGACAACCCCGACCACCTGCACGCCGCCCGGCAGGCCTGGGCCGAGGTCGCCAACACCATCGTCCGCTACGAACCGGTGACGCTGATCGTCAACCTCGGTGAGAGCGCGGCGGCCCGGGAGTACGTCGCCGCCGAGGTCGAGATCGTCGAGAAGCCGCTGGACGACGCCTGGATGCGGGACATCGGCCCGACCTTCCTGATCGACGGCAAGGGCTCGCTCGCCGCCGCCGACTGGATCTTCAACGGCTGGGGCGCCCAGTCCTGGGCCCGCTGGGACAACGACCAGCACGTCGCCGAGCACATCACCGAGCTGACCGGCGTCCGGCGCTTCGCCTCCCGCCTGATCAACGAGGGCGGCGGCATCCACGTCGACGGCGAGGGCACCGTCCTCGTCACCGACACCGTCCAGCTCGGCGAGGGCCGCAACTCCGACTGGACCCGCGAGGAGGTCGAGGCCGAGCTGCACGCCCACCTCGGGACCACCAAGGCGATCTGGGTCCCGCGTGGACTCACCCGCGACTACGACGAATTCGGCACCCGCGGCCACATCGACATCGTCGCCTCCTTCGTCCGTCCGGGCGTGGTCGTCGCCCACGTCCAGCCCGACCCGGCCCACCCCGACCACGAGGTCTGCCAGGAGATCGTCGCCGGCCTGCGCGCCGCCACCGACGCCCGGGGCCGCACCCTGGAGGTCATCGAACTCCCCGCCCCGACCGTCCTGACCGACGAGGACGACGAGCCGGTCGACTACTCCTACATCAACCACTACGTCGGCAACGGCGTGGTCGTCCTGTGCGCTTTCGACGACCCCCGCGACCAGCAAGCCGCCGCCATCCTCGGCAAGGCCTACCCGGGCCGCGTCGTCGAACTGGTCGACGCCCGCGAGATCTTCGCCAACGGCGGCGGCATCCACTGCATCACCCAGCAGCAGCCGAAGGCCTGACACGTCGGTCATGAGGTAGCCGGAGCCGGGTCGTCGAGCGCCTGGAGGGCGCCCGGACCGACTCGGCTCCGGCCGTCCCGGCCACGCTCCGGACACCGCCGGTGGTCCCGGACCGCGTCCGAGTACTCGCTGATGACGTGCGCGAACGTACCGACGCCGTACAGCCCGCACACCACGCAGTAGCCGTGGCACAACTCCGGCTCAGCCACGGCCGATCCGCCGGTTCCCCCACGCGGCGCTGAACGTCTCCCACACCAGCCGCCGGCCGAGACCGTCGGTCGCCGCTCGGCCGCTCGGCTCCAGGACGTACCAGCGGTGAAGCTCGGGGTCCCAGCGGACGCCGAAGCCCTCAACCGGACGGGGCGGCGGCGAGGGGCGGGTGCGAGTGGTCATCGGGCCGCCTCCTCGGCGGAGGTGCAGGCGACGATCGCGAAGCCCAGCGGGGCGCCGGTCCCGCCGGTCGCCATGTAGGCGTGGCCGTCCGACCGGAGCGGGCCGGTCGCGTTGCCGCAGCGCCAGCAGGCCCGGCCGCGGCGCTGCTCGTCGGTCAGGTCGTCGGCACGCGGTGAGGGTGGCGCAGTGTCTGCCATGTCATCAGCATCGGCCGCGCGCACGATGATCCATATGTGCAAACGCGTCAAGACGATTGACGCCATGCGTCAAGATGGAAGCTGTGACGACGTCAACCCGTCTCGACCGCGGGGCCCGCCGCGCCGCCGAGCGGACCGCACGCGACCTCCGGCTCCACGGCCTGCGCGACGGGGCCACCGTCGCGGAGACCACCGACAGGATCCTCGCCGCCCTCGACCACATCCACCCCCTGGAAGTGCATCGCTGGGCGCACGGCTGGGGCCGCGGCGAGCTGTCCGCCCGCATCGACATCGCGTACCAGCAGGACGGCCTGATGGCGCCTGGCATCTCCGACCCGGAGATCTGCCGGTGGGAGCACGGGCAGCGCCGCCCCTCGGACGAGCGCATCGACTACCTGTGCCGCGTCTACGGAACTCGCCCGGACCGCCTGGGGTTCGGCCGTGACTACAGTGGTGTCATGCTGGGACACCTGGAGCAGGCCGGTATCGTCGACGCCTTCCCGCTCACCAACATCGAGTCCAAGTCAGACCTGGTCAGCCGCCTGAGGTCCGCCCGCGAGGGCATCACCATGTTCGGCCTGACCCGCAACTTCTACAGCAGCGACGACATGCTGCCGCTCTTCACCGCGAAGAGCCATGAGGTGCCGATCCGGATCTTCATCATGGACCCGTACTGCGAGTCCCGGCGCGACCGGTACCGTCTGGAGCCGGCCGAGGCGGCGATGGAGGACCCCGCCCGGTACGAGCGGGAGGTGCTTCGGCCGCTCGCGCAGGCCGTGGCCCGCAGCGGTGGCGACCTCAAGGTCTACCTGTACGACTTCCCCTGCAGCTTCGCGATGGAGCGGATCGACGACTCGATCCGGGTCATGCTCTACGGCCACGGCAAGCGCGGCACCGACGGGCCGATTCTCACCTTCGAGAAGGGGCCCGACGGCGGCACCCCCTACTGGGAGTACTTCGCCGGGCAGCTGGAGTGGGTGCAGCGGCTTGGCGACGCCGAGGAGATCCCCGAGCCGTGGAGCTCCAAGGGCATCAGGGTCTGGGAGTACCAGGCAGGCTGACCCCGGGCGCGACGAAGCACCCCCGCCCGGGCCGCGAGGACCAGGCAGGGGGGCGCTGTGCGTGACACTGCAGTTCGCGCCGGCACCACCCACGCCCTCCTCGGCAACCACGACGCCGCAGCGAGCCTGGTGTCCGCATCCCTGGAGCTCCGCGACCGCGCCGACATCAAGGGCGCGCCGTCCTCACGTTCGACCTCGCCGAGTGCCGCATCGGCCAAGGCGACATCCGCGCGGCCTGCGACCTCGCGCACGCCGCGATGGAGATGGCCGAAGGCGCCGTCGTGCAGCCCCTCGTCCTGCGCGCCCGGGCGTTTCAACGGAGCCTCGCACCGTGGCAGGCGACTGGGCCCGTGCGAGAGCTCACCGCCCGCGTGAGAAATTCGGAGCAGCAGCTCGTACGCGTCTGAGGAGGCACAGCCCGGTGGAGTGGAAGAGCTACGGCCGGCGCCGCGTCTACACCAGCCCCTACGTCGAGGTGTGGCTTGACGACGTCGACATCCCCGGCATCGGCCGTATCGACCACCACGTCATCACCATGCCGAAGCCCTCGGTCACCTCGGTCGTCACCGACGCGCAGGGTCGGTTCCTGCTGCTCTACCGGCACCGCTTCATCACCGGTCGCTGGGGCTGGGAGGTCCCGGCCGGCTGGGCCGAGCCCGGCGAGGACCCCGCGGCGGCGATCGCCCGCGAGGTCGAGGAAGAGACCGGCTGGCGGCCCGGCAGGGTCGAGCCGCTCGTCGAGTACGACGCCCTGGCAGGCATCAGCACCATGCACTTCCGCTCGTTACACGTGACCGGCTGCACCCAGATCGGAGACCCCGAAGATCGGAGCGAGTCCACCCGGGTCGAGTGGATCGAGGAAGCGGACGTCGTAAAGCTCCTGACCAAGGGGGAGGTCTCCGACGGTCCGTCGCTGGCCGCCCTCTCCTACTACCTCGGGCCGCATCGGCTGGCCGGCCGACGGTAGCGGGCGTCGGCGTTCCACCGAAGGCCGCCCACGACCACGTCGTCCGAATGACCGATGTTCGATCATGTGGGCGAGGAAATCCCGGGCGGCATCACCGATTCCACCACCCGTCAGTCACGAAGCGGTCACATGCGGCATGCACCGGTCCGCCTCCACGTAGCGTCGCGCTCCTCACCACATCCAACGTCCCGAGGGGGGACCATGCGCACGCGTGCCATCATCCTGACCGTCGCCGCCACCACTGCCGTTCTCGGCCTCGCCGCCTGCGACCCCGCCGCCACTTCCACGAGCACCAGTACCGCTGCTGCGGTGCCGGCCGCCACGGAGGCGGGCGGCGCCGCACCCGCGGCGGTCGCGGCCGGCGACGGCGACAAGCTGATGGATGTCGAGATCACCAAGTGCACGGTCGACGCGACGCTGAAGTGGCCGTCCGCCGAGCTGAAGATCACGAACCACAGCAGCAAGAGCTCCAACTACATGGTCCAGGTGGAGTTCCTGGACGAGGCGGGCACACGCATCGGCGAGGGCATGGCCGCCACCAACGGCCTCGCCCCCGGGCAGGCCTCCGTGCAGAAGGCGCAGGGTGCCACCGAGAGCAGGGGCAAGACCTCCTGCAAGGTCATCGACGTGACCCGCTACGCCGCCCCCTGATCGGGATGGGACCGGCGCCGTCCTCAGAGCGGAATGGCGAGGCGCCGTGCGGCGTCCGTCGCCGGGCCGGGGGTGCGGGAGCGGTGGGCGGCGGTCAGGACCAGTTCGGGGACCAGGGGGTGGGCGCGGACGGCCTCGGGGGCGATGCGGTCGGCGGCGAGCAACTCCCGTACGGCGGTGGCGTCGTCGCCCGCGCGGGCGAACAGGCGGGCCCGGTCGATGCCGTGTCGGGCGCGGCGTTCCCGGGGGAGGCGACTGAGATCGACCTCCGTGATGCGGTCCAGGACGTCGGGGTCGGCGCCGAGTTCGAGGGCGGCGTGCACGAGGTGGATCGCCAGCTCGCCGGCCGAGAACTCCGTCTGGTGGCCGGGGTGTTCGCCGACCCGGTCGGCCGCCGTGGCCGCCTCCGTCAGGTGTCCGGCGGACTCCGCCTGCCGGCCCAGCTGGGCTTCGAGGACGGCGCCGACCAGGTGCAGGGTGCCCCACAGGCTCCAGGCGCCCGGTGCGGTGTCGGTGAGCAGTCCGTCCAGGCGGGCGAGTCCGCCGTCGATCAGGGCCTGCGCCTCGGCGGTGGCGCCGACCGTCAGGCAGACCTCGGCCTGGAGCCACTGCGCCGCGGTGGCCAGCAGCGGGTCCCCGGGCACGGCCGCGGCCTGCCGGGCCTGGGCCGCCGCGGCGGTGGCCAGGTCCGGGTGGCCGAGCTTCTTGGTCAGCATCGCGGCGTTGTGCCGGGCCTCGGTGAGCAGGTGGTGCGCGATGTCCCGGTCGACCCCGGCGGACGTGTCGGCCGCCGCCCGGAGGTCGTCCAGCAACTGCGGTAGCAGGAGGCCCAGTTCGCCGTAGTGGGCGTGGCGGCGCAGCCGGTCGGTCTCGTCGACCCGTCGGCGCAGGACGTCGAGGGGCGGGGGCTCCTCCTGGACGGTCAGCGGCAGGCCGGCGCGGAGCAGGGCCCGCCGCAGGGCGGGGACCGTCCGGTGGGCGGGCCGGGTCCGCGGGTCACCGACCGGGGTCGGCCGGCCCAGCAGGTCGACCGGGTCGGCGTCGAGCGCCGCGGCGATCGCGTGGACCATGGTGTAGCGGTCCAGCGGCAGGCGTCCGCTCTCGACCGATCTGAGCCAGTCGGCGTTCCGGCCGACCTCCTCGGCGAGTTGCGCCCGGGACAGGCCGGATGCCTCCCGGTACCGTGCCACCCGCTGCCCGATGGAACGCCGAGCTGCCAACAGGATCCTCCGTCGTCGGTGGTCCTCCACGGTAGGGCTTGTCCGACGGTTCGCGTCGGATCAGCGCGCGGTGCCGGGCGCCCGGGCGGCGGTTCAGATGCTCGGGGCCTGCCGCCAGGTGGCCCCGACGGGCGTGGCCGGCCACGACGAGCAGGCGGGAAACCGGTTCCGGACGCGTACCGGCCTCTCTCATCTGCTCGGTCGCCGACGGCTGTTGACCTCAAGTCGGCTTGAACTTCTAGGGTGCTTCGTGAGCGGCCGGTCCCGGCCGACGGGGCCCACCAGTATCCGGAGTACCAGTCATGACCGTCTCCATCGCAGAGTTCGCCGCCCTTGAGGCGCGGGTCCAGGTCCTGGTGGACCGTGCCGACATCACCAACCTCATCGACCGTCACATGATCAGCCTGGACGCCGACCACGCGGCCGGCGTCACGCTGGACGAGGCCTGGGCGCGCCGGAACTTCACCGAGGACGTGCGGGTCGAGACGCCTGTGGGCGATCACGTGGGGATCGGGGGCCTGGCCGAGTCGCAGCAGACGGCACTGTCGCGGTTCGCCCGGACCCAGCACCTGGGCGCCAACCACCTGATCGACCTCGACGGCGACCGCGCCACCGTCCGCTGGAACGTGATCATGACGCACGTCCACCTGGCGTCCACACAGCAGGAGCGCGGCGAGGAGCCCGGTGGGCACTTCGACGTGGGTGGCACCTTCGACGGCGAGGTGGTGCGCACGGCCGAGGGCTGGCGGTTCCGGCGGCTGGCGGTCCGGCCGGTGTGGTTCACCGGCCGGCCGCCACTGGGACTGCCGCCGAAGGGCGAGGCGACGGTGAAGGACCTGACCGGCGACGCGTAGCGCATCCGGGCGCCCGGCTCCACGGCCGGCGGCCGACCCGTCGGTACGGTGACGGCATGCAGCGGCTCGTACTCGTCGACCTGGACCACACCCTGATCGAGCGTCGGTGTCCGGTACCCGAGTGGACGGCCGAGTTCTGCGCCGCCAGGGAGCTGCCGTCGGACGCCGTGCAGGCGATCCTGGCGGCCACGACCGCGGAGACCTTCGCCGGGCTCACGCGGCGCCAAGGGCGCGCCGGGGCCGGGGAAGCCATGTGGGCGGAGTACGTGGACGGCCTGGCGGAGCGGGTCTACTGCCTGCCGGGTGCGGTGGACGCGGTCGGGCGGCTGCGCGCAGCCGGCTGGACGGTCGTCGTCCTGACCAACGGGTACAGCGCGGTCCAGCGCGCGAAGCTCGCCAGAACGGGCCTGCTGAACGCGGTCGACGGTGTCTGCGTGTCCGAGGAGGCCGGCGCCCGCAAGCCCGACCCGGAGATCTTCCGGGTGGCGGCCCGGCGCTCGGGCCTCGATCTGGCGGCCGGGGCCTGGATGGTCGGCAACAACCCGGCGACCGACATCCTGGGGGCCCAGGCCGCCGGGGTGGGGTCGATCTGGATCTCCCCCGCCCTCCCCTGGCAGTCGGAGCAGCCCGCTCCGGACCACACCGTCCCGGACGTTCCGGCGGCGGCGGATCTCCTTCTCGGGCCGCTCGTCTGAGATTGCGTCAAGCCACCCGGGCGGGCCACCGCCGGGTGCAAGAATGCGATCACATTCGATCAACCATGGGGGATCTTCTTACATGCGCATGTTGACCAAGGGCCTTCCGGTGCTACTGATCGGTGCGGCGCTGGCGGTGGGGACCGGCGCCTCCGGAGCGGCCGCGGCCGGCAGCACCCGGGGCCTGGAGATCGCCGTCCCGGCGTACGTCCACCCGGGCGAGGCGATGCTGACCGGCATCCAGGCCACCCACCCGGCGCCGTCGATCGTGATCCTGAACCCCAACAACGGCTACGACCCGTTCAACGCCGCCTGGCAGGCGCAGGCCGACTCGCTGCGCACCGCCACCACCGCGACCGGCGGGCACACCAAGGTGCTCGGGTACGTCGACACCAACCGCACCCTGCGGCCGATCGCCGACGTCAAGGCCACGGTCGACAACTACCTCAAGACCAGCGACCACAAGCTCCACGTGGACGGCATCTTCTTCGACCAGTCCGGCCGGGACTGCGGCACCGACAACGTCACCCGCGACTACTACGCCGAGCTGCGCGCCTACGTGCAGAACGCCGTGTACGCGCTCGACCCGGAGGCCGAGGAGCTGGTGGTGGACAACCCGGGCACCGCGGTCGCCGACTGCTACCTGGAGCCCGGCCACCGCACCGCCGACACCTTCGTCACCTTCGAGGGCACCTACGCCGGCTACACCGGCGGCGGCTGGCTCGGCGGCAACGTCTTCAACTACAACGTCGGCTACTACTCCGGCGCCGCGCTCGACCCGAGCGGCACCTCCTTCTGGCACCTCGTGCACACCGCCCCGAACGCCGCGGCCTCGAACACCGCACTCGACACCGCCTTCACCCGGGGCGCGGGCTACGCATACGTCACCGACGACGTGATGGACAACCCGTGGGACGCCGCCCCGAGTTGGGGCTTCCAGACGGAGACCTCGCACGCCGCCACACTGGGCTGACACCGCACCGCCGGGCGGCGATCCCCGATCGCCGCCCGGCACCGGCCGAGCCTCCGGACCGGCCGCCCCGAGACCCGCCGCGCGCCGGTGTCCGGGGCGCCGACCTGCGGACCTGCCGCCCGTACAGCGCCGACCGGGCGGCGGCACGACGTATCGTGAGGGTCGTGCCGAGCAGCCGGGAGGAACAGCAGATGGCCCAGCCACGGGCGCGCCGGGCCGCGCGGCCCCGCGAGGAGGTCTTCGCGGCCGCCCGGGCGGCGATCGCCGAGTACGGGCTGGCCAAGCTGACCATGGCCGGGCTCGGCAAGGACCTCCAGATGAGCGCCGGCCACCTGCTCTACTACTTCGGCAGCAAGGACCAGCTGCTGCTGGAGACCCTGCGGTGGAGCGAGGAGCAGCTCGGCGAACGCCGCCGGGCGGCGCTCACCCGGCCGGACGCCACGGCCCGCGAACGCCTGGCCTCGTACGTCGAGCTGTACCTCCCGGAGGGCCCCGGGGACCCGCGCTGGATCCTCTGGGTCGAGGTGTGGGGTCGCTCGCCCGCCAGCGCCGAACTCCGGCAGGGTCAGCTGGCCATCGAGATCCCCTGGCAGGCGGACCTGGTGGGCCTGATCGAGTCCGGGGCCGCCACCGGCGAGTTCACGCCGCGCGCGGCGGAGCACGGGACTGCGGCGGACCTCGGCACGGTGGCGGGTCACGGGACGGCGGCGGGTCACGGGACGGCGGCCGATCTCGCGACCCAGATCAGGGCGCTCCTGGACGGCTTCGCGGTGCCGATCGCGATCGGTCTGCCCGGCGCGCGGCGCGAGGACGCGCTCGGTCAGGTCGCCTCCGCCGCCGCGGCCCTGCTGGGGCACCGCTGAGCGCTCGGCCGGATTCCCCGCACGCCGCCGTTGTCACTGTGTCCCGTCCGCGTCGTCACTCCGTCCAGAGCGCGGCCGCGGTGCGGTCGTCGGCGTAGCCCTTGGCGCGGACCTGGACCTGACGCAGGAAGTCGACCGTGCCCGGCGGGTGCGGGTGCGCCCAGTGGTTGGACAGGAAGTGCGCGACGGCCGGCTCCTGCTCGATGGGCTCGGCCAGGCCGGGGGTGCAGAGCAGCAGGATGTCCCCGGGGGTGGCCGGGACCAGCCGGAACCTGAAGGGACGCGGCGGCGCCGCCGGAGCGGCCGGCAGCGGTTGGCCGTCGGGGTGGTGCAGCAGGCGCGCCGCGTAGGCGTCGATCCAGTGCCCGGAGCGGAGCAGGTACAGCGCGCCGGGGCCGGTGCCGAAGGCGGCTCGGTGGGTGGCCGCCTCGTCCAGGGAGACCAGCAGGCAGTGCAGCGAGCCGAGGTCCGCCTCCGGGTTCGCCTCGGGGGTGGACGCGCGATCCGCGCCTACGGGGTCGGGGTCGACTGCGGTGGCCAGCGGGCCGGCGGCCAGCACGGTGAGCCGCTGCAGGCCGTACCGCAGCCGGTCACGGGCCCCCGCCCGGAGGTCCGAGGCGAGCTCCGTCCGGTTGCGGCCGATCGCGGCGGCGAGCCGGCGGGCGGCCTCGGCGGCCGAACCGGCGGCGGCCGCCGCAGACTCGCGCCGGCCGGGCGACGCGAGGACCGCGAGCAGCAGGCCGTCCTCCCCCTGGCCGAAGCGGGTGACCAGCAGGGCGTCCCGGCGGGACTCGCCCCGGTAGCGGGCGGAGTCGCCGCGGACGGAGACCGCGCGCAGCGTCGCCGTGCCGTACTGCGCACCGTCGAGAGCGGTGTCCGGCACCAATCCGGCGAGCGTCTCCGGCTCGGCGGCGGGCAGGGCGGTGGGCTCCGGGCCGTAGGTGGGCGGTCGGTCGCCGACGTGCGGGACGACGGGCTCCGGCCGGGGACGACGCAACGGCTTAACGGCCTGCGGGGGCTCGGCAGCGGCCTTGGGAAGCTCCGCGGCGGGTGGCGCAGCGGGTGCCGGGGCGGGCGGCGCGGGTGCCGGGGCGGGCGGCGCGGGTGCCGGGGGCGCAGGTGCACCAACGGCGGTCTGTCCGGGCACCAGGGGCGCGCGCTCCGCGGCCGGGGTCGGGGTCGGTACAGCCGGCGCGGCCGGCGTCGGTACGGGAGCGGGGGCCGGGGCAGCTGCCGGGGCGGGCGGCGGTGCGGCGGGCTCCGCCGTGCGCTGGGCGCCGATCATGCCGGCCGCCGAGTCGAACCAGTCGTCCACCGTGCCCGGGCCCGTCGCAGCGTCCGGGGTGTCCGGGAGAGTGCCGGCGGGTCCCTCGTAGACCGCGTGCCACCAGCCGTCCTCCGGCCGCCGCTGCGGGGGTGCGCCCTGGTCGCTCAACTGGCCGCTCCTCGTCCGTGTGTGCCATCTGTCGAGCGGCCTCGTGCCGGACTCGACGTCATTCTCCCCAAGAAGAACGACGGTGTCCGGGATTCGGGGACAACCCACCACCCGATGGGAGGGGTGTTCCGGCCACGGCGGGTGCCGTTCCGTCCGTGCTTGTCGGAAGTGCCCCAAGCAGGGGCGATGAAGCGGCAACCAGCCTGCGCCCGGCCGGGGAACGAAGGCCGAAGAGGGGCATCACATCACTCGTTCGGCTGATTAATATGTGCGCATGACCGCGCCAGGACCGACCGTAGCCCCGCCGGGGAGAGCCGCACTCGCGGTTTCCCGTCCGGCCGTGGTGCTTTGGTCCCTGATTCTGATCGGCCTGATGGCGCTGCTGCCCTGCGCCGACCGGGCCGGAGCGGTCACCGCGGACCCGGCTCCCCCGGTGGCCGCCGCCACCGGTCCGGTCGCGGACGGCTCGGTGCTCCACCACCACAGCCGGCCGCTCGGCCGGGTCACGGCGGCCGAACGGGACCGGACACCGCTGGCCCTGTGCACCGCCGACGACGAGCGCCCCTCGCCGGGCAGCGGGTGTTCCAACCACCCGTTCTGCGCCCCCGAGGCGCAACTCCCGAACGCGCCCCCGCAGCCGACCGCCGTCGTGCCGGCCCGGTTGATCACGGTCCGGGCGCTGCCCTGCGGAACGCAGATCGGTGTCCTGTCCGGCCCCGACCACTCGCCCGACCTGCACGCCCTGCAAGTCCACCGGTCCTGAGCGGAACCCACCGCCGGCCCGCAGCCGACCCGGTCGGCCCGGCGGCTCCGCCAACCCCACCACCCCCGCACACCGCTGTGCACCAACGCACGGCGGGGACAAGGACATCTCCATGGGTTCCGCCTCCAAGCAGTCCAAGCCGGCCTCGAACAAGCCCGGTCGCCCCGGCGGCCGCGGCGACCAGGCCGCCGACCGCAAGGCCCGGATCGCCGAGCTGCGCGCGGCCGAGGCGCGCCGCGACCGCCGCAACAAGATCGTCGCGATCAGCGTGGCCACCGTCGTGATCGGCGGCATGGTGGCCGCCGGCGGCTGGATCGCCCTCGAAGCCAAGCAGAAGCAGGACGACAAGAAGGCCGCAGCGGCCGCCGCCGAGAAGGCCCGCCAGGACGCCGCCAACGTGCCGATCGACGGCGTCCAGACGTTCGACAAGCTCGGCCGGAACCACGTCACCACGCCGGTCACCTACGCGCAGACCCCGCCGGTCGGCGGCGACCACAACCCGGCCTGGCTGACCTGCATGGGCACCGTCTACGACAAGCCGGTGAAGAACGAGAACGCCGTTCACTCGCTGGAGCACGGCGCGGTCTGGGTCACCTACAACGCCAAGGCCACCCCGGACGACATCAAGGCGCTCTCCACCAAGGTGAGCACCACCCCGTACTCCCTCATGAGCCCCTACCCGGAGGAGCAGGGCACCATCACCCTGAACGCCTGGGGCATCCAGCTCTCCGTGGACAGCGCCACCGACCCGCGGGTCGAGCAGTTCTTCACCAAGTACGTGCAGGGCCCGCAGACCCAGGAGCCCGGCGCCTCCTGCAGCAACGGGGCCATGCAGTGACCCCGGCCGAGGGGCCCGGCGCCGAGGAGTCCGGCGCCGAGGAACTGCGCGGTCCGGCCGCGCCGGCGCGCCGTCGGCTCTGGTGGCCCGCGGCGCTGGCCGCGGTGGTCGCGCTCGGACTCGGCGTGCCGGCGCTGCTGGCGGGCGGGCCGAGCGCCGCCGGGACGGTCGCCGCGGCCTCCACACCGGCGACCGACTCGCCGGAGGCCGGCTTCGCCCGGGACATGGCGGCCCATCACCAGCAGGCCGTGGACATGTCGTTCATCGTCCGGGACCGCACCGCCGACCCTGCCGTGCGGACCCTGGCCTTCGACATCATCAACACGCAGGCCAACCAGCGCGGCATGCTGATGGGCTGGCTCGACCAGTGGGGGCTCACGCAGAACTCCCCGGCCAGGCCGATGGCGTGGATGGGCCACACCTACGAGGCGCACGACGGCTCGCTGATGCCGGGTATGGCGACCAACACCGAGCTGGACCGGCTCCGCGGCCTGAACGGCCAGGACGCCGAGGTCTGGTACCTGCAGCTGATGATCGAGCACCACAAGGGCGGGCTCGAAATGGCCCGGGCCTACGTGGACGCGAGCAGCAACCAGGCCGAGAAGCGACTGGCCCAGACCATGATCAACGGGCAGCAGGCCGAGATCGACCTGATCACCGGCATGCTCGCGGAGCGGGGTGCCAAGCCGCTCAAGTGAGGCGGCGGCGTCGTGACCGGGGTGGGCCCGACCGATCCGGTCGGGCCCACCCCGGTCGCGTTGCCGGTCCCACTGGCCCCTGACCCATTCCCAGGGGACGGGCCGGACGGTGTGGCCGGTAAGGCCGGTGGCAGGGGGGCGGGCCGGACGGTGTGGCCGGTAAGGCCGGTGGCAGGGGGGCGGGCCGGACGGTGGGGGCCGGACCGCGGGGAGTGCCGCGCGGGCGGATCGCCCTGCGCGGTCCACGCCGGTGAGAGGCGGTCAGCGTCGGCCGGGGCGCGCGGTCGCGGTGGCGAGCAGCCCGGCCGCCAGCGCGACCAGCGCGAGCAGCACCAACAGACCGCGACCGCCCGCTCCCCGGCCCGCCAGGTGGACGGCCAGTACCGGGAGCGCGGTGCCCAGGGCCGTACCGAGGCTGCGGACGGTGTTCAGCATGCCGCCGCCGACCGCCGAGCTCTCGGCCGGGACGGCCCGCATCACCAGGGCGTTGTTGGCGGGCAACAGCAGCCCCAGCCCGAGGCCCACCACGAGCAGCGCCGGCACCGCGGTGGCCGGGCCGACCGGCAGCAGGGCCGACGCGAGCAGACCGGCCGCCGCCCCGAGCGCGCCCAGGCGGCAGCGCACGGCGTCCGTCCAACCGGCCGGCAGCAGGCTGCCGCCGAGCGTCGCGGCGAGCGCGAAGGCACCGGGCAGCGCGGTGATCACCAGGCCTGCGGTGGCGACCGGAACACCGGCACCGGACAGCATCACCGGGCCCAGCACCAGCGGGCAGAACAGCAGCAGGTAGCCGACCAGCGCGAGCAGCAGGCCCACCCTGATCCCCGGGGTGTTGACCAGGCCCGGGGCGATGATCGGCCGGTCGGCCCGCCGCTCCTGACGGACCAGGCAGACCGAGAACGCGGCCGAGGCCGCGAGCAGCACGAGCACCGCCCAGCCCGGCAACGGCAGGCCGGAGGCCGCGGACAGCGCCAGCAGCAGCGCGGCGGAGGCACCGGCCAGCAGCAGCATTCCGGCCAGGTCGAACCGGCCCTCGTCCTGGCCCGCAGGACGGGCGGGGCGCCCGGCCGGGTGCGTACGGGGCAGCAGGAACCAGCCGGCCAGGATGCCCAGCACGCCGATCGGCACGTTGATCCAGAACGCCCAGCGCCAGGAGGCCTGGGCCACCAGCAGACCGCCCAGGGTCGGGCCCAGCGCGAGGCCGAGGGCCTGTGCGGCCGCCTGGACACCGAGCGCGGCGCGCATGGCCCGCTCCGGCACCCCGCGGGCGACCAGGGCGACGCTGTTGGCCTGCATCATCGCGCCGCCGACCGCCTGGAGCGCCCGGCAGGCGACCAGCAGGCCAAGGCTTCCCGACAGGCCGGCCCCGAGCGAGGCCAGCCCGAAGACGGCGAAGCCGCCGAGATAGACGGTCTTGCGTCCGACCAGATCCGACAGCCTGCCGACCGGGGCCAGCAGGGCGACCAGGACCACGAGGTAGGCGAGTGCGACCCACTCGACGGCGGCGAGCCCGGCATGGAACCGGTCCTGGAGTGCCGGGAAGACGAGCGCCGTGACGCTCGCGGTGAGCTGGCCGAGGAAGGCGCCGACGCAGACCGTGCCGACCGCGAGCCAGTGCGCGTGCGGCCAGGCGGCGATGGCCCGGGGGCGGGGCCGCTCGGCGAACAGCGACCGGTCGAACAGGCGGGATCGGGCGGGCATCGGCACGCAGGAGAATATATCTGCTTCCGACACACTCCTGCACAGAGCCTCTCGGTGTTCGATCTGATCGACCCGCGAGTCATCCGGCCGCCGACCCATTCGGTCGACGAAGAAGGTCGGCATGAGGACAGTCGGACACGGAGGTGCTCGGACCAAGCAGCACTCGGACGCGGAGGTGTTCGGACGCAGGGACACTCGGACGCAGCGACACTCGGACGTGGAGGTGCTCGGCCGTGGAGGTGCTCGGCCGGTCCGGCATTCGCCTGCAGAGCCACGCGGCCTCCGAGACGGTCGGCCACCGGGACGGTCGGTCGGCGAGCGAGCTGTTCGGTCGCCGAGCTGGTCGGCGACCGAGGTGGCCACGGCGAACCGATACGCTGTCGCCCATGCCGCCGCAGCCCGTTCCCACCCCGTCGCAGCCCGAGTCCTCCGCACTGGAGGAGACGGCACGGCTGGCCCGCGCCCAGCGGCTCACCGATGTGATCACCCGGCTCCGTCGCGCGCTGCGCAGCAGCATCCGCACCGACTACCCCTGGGAATCGTTGCCCATGGCCCAGGTCGAGCTGCTGCAGACGCTGGCGGCGGCGCCCCTGCGGGTCGGCGAGCTGGCGGACCGCCAGCGGCTCGCGCCCAACACCGTCAGCGGGCTGATCGGCAAGCTGCTGGACGCCGGATTCGTGGACCGCCAGGCCGACCCCGGCGACCGCCGGACCGCCCGGATCGCCCTGACCGAGGCCGGCCACCAGCAGCTGCGGGACTGGCGGCAGGCACACGAGCGCCGGCTGGCGGACGCCCTGGAGAGCCTCTCCCCCACGGATCGCGACGCAGTGATGCGCGCCCTCCCCGGCCTGGAGCAGCTCGCACGCTCCCTGGCCGGCGGCAGCGGCAGCGGCAGCCCGGTCAACCCTGGTGTCGGCACCGCCTCCGCCGCCGACAGCCGGAGCGTCTGAACCGGGCCCGTCAGGCCCGGGCCCGTCAGAACAGGGCCGCGCCGCGCTCCAGTTCCAGCAGGAGCCGCTTGCTGTCCGTCCCCGCGGCGAACCCGGTGAGCGTCCCGTTGGCGCCGATCACCCGGTGGCAGGGGCGGATCACCAGCAGCGGGTTGGCCCCGACCGCGCCGCCCACCGCCCGGACCGCGCGCGGCGAGTGTCCGGCGGCCTCGGCGAGTTCGCCGTAGGTGACGGTGGCGCCGTACGGGATGTCGTCGAGGGCGGCCCAGACGGACTGCCGGAACTCGGTGCCGACCGGCGCCAGCGGCAGGTCGAACGTGGTCAGCTCGCCCGCGAAGTAGCCGGTCAGCTGCTCCACGGCGGGGGCCAGGGCGTCCGCGTCCGGCACCCAGCCGTCGGCGGGTTCGCTCAGCGCGCCCTTCTGGCCGGGAGCGGTGACGGCTGTCAGCGCGAGTGGCCCGCCGTCCTGGTAGACGCCGCTCAGCAGCAGACGCCCGAGCGGGCTGTCCATGGTCGTGAACGCCGTTGTCATGCCTTCTCCTCCATCGTGCTGTCCACGTTCGATGTCCGTCCGCCCGGCACCCCGCCGCCCACGGCCCGTCCGCCCGGCACGGGCACCGGCACCGGCACCGGCACGGGCACCGCACCGTCCGCGGCCCCGCCGGGCGGCGCAGCCGCCACCCAGAGCCGGTGCACGGCGTACGAGCGCCAGGGTGCCCAGGCGGGTGCGGCCCGCTCGGCGGACTTCGGGTCACCGGGCAGGCCCAGGCGTTGCAGGCCGTGCCGCACGCCCGCGTCGGTCGGCAGGAAGACGTCCGGGTCGGCCAGGGCCCGCATCCGCAGGTAGCCGACCGTCCACGGGCCGATGCCGGGCAGGGCGAGCAGTTCGGCGGCGGCCTGCTCCCGGTCGACCCCGCCGTCCAGCCGGACGGCGCCCTCGGCGAGGGCCGCGCACAGTCCGCGCAGCGCCCGGCGCCGCGACTCGGGCATCGCGAGGTGCTCCGGGGCCGCCTGCGCCAGCGCCGCCGCGTCGGGGAAGAGCAGCCGCAGGCCGCCGCTCGGCTCGGGCAGCGGCACGCCGTACTGCTCGGCGAGCCGGCCGGCCAGCGTCCGGGCGGCCGTGACGGTGATCTGCTGGCCGAGCACGGCGCGGACGGCGAGTTCGTGCGGGTCGACGTGCCCGGGCGAGCGGATGCCGGGGCGGGCCACGACCAGCGGGGCGAACGCCGGGTCGGCGCCGAGCTGACCGTCCACGGTGTCCGGGTCGGCGTCGAGGTCGAAGAGGGCGCGTAGCCGGTGCACGGCGGTGGTGAGGTCGCGCAGGTCGGTGAGGACCAGCCGGCAGTCCAGCCAGCCCCGGGTCGGCGGGTCGGCGGGGCCGAGCCCGTCCACCTCGGCGATGGCGTGGCCGTACGGGAGGGCGAGGGTGCGGCGGTAGGTGCGAACCCCGGGAGGTGTGCCGGGGACGACCTCCTCCACGCCGGGCACCGCGCGCAGGGCCAGGAAGTCGATCAGGTGGTCGCTGTCCAGCGCGCCGCGGTAGGCGAGCCGGAGGCTGATGGTGCCGGGCGTCCCGCCGCCCCGGCGGCCGGCCGCGACCTCGGTGCGCAGTCCGCTCGGGGTGCGGTCGTAGACCTCGCGCACGGTGTCGTTGAACTGGCGGACCGAGGCGAAGCCGGCCGCGAACGCGACTTCGGTGACCGGGAGTTCGGTGGTCTGCAGGAGCAGACGGGCCGCCTGGGCGCGCTGGGCGCGGGCGAGGGCGAGCGGGCCGGCACCGAGCTCGGCGGTGAGCTGGCGCTGGAGCTGGCGGGCGCTGTAGCCGAGCCGGCCGGCGAGGCCGGCCACACCCTCGCGGTCGACGATGCCGTCGCCGATCAGCCGCATGGCGCGGCCGACCAGATCGGCCCGGTGGTTCCACTCGGGCGAGCCGGGGACGGAGTCCGGGCGGCAGCGCCGGCAGGCGCGGTAGCCGGCGCCCTGGGCGGCGGCGGCGGTCGGGTAGAAGCTGCAGTTCACCCGCTTCGGGGTCACCGCCGGGCAGCTCGGCCGGCAGTAGATACCGGTGGTCCGGACGGCCGTGAAGAACACCCCGTCGAAGCGGGAGTCACGGCTGTCCACCGCCCGGTACCTGGTCTCGTCGTCGATCACGCTGTCCAGTCTGCGTCATCCCGGAGGGCTCGACTGGCGGGAATCGGACACGGTGGTCAGGCGCTGGGCCGGACATCCCTTGGGAGCGCTCTCAAGGCCTACCTCGACCCGCTAGGCTCAGCAGTGAACGGTCGCGGACGGCAACGCGCGATACCGGACGGCCGCGAGCGCCGCGCGGCGGGTCGCAGAGCGTCACAGAGAGTGGTGGACAGTCGTGGAGAGGAGCGCACGGTGACCGAACCGTCGGGGCAGCAGCAGTCGGCCGGGATCGTCGGAGGCGCCGCCGCGCGGCCCACCCTGGAGTCGGTCGCCGAGCTGGCGGGCGTCTCCCGGGCGACCGCCTCCCGGGTGGTGAACGGCGGGGCGGGCGTGCGCGAGGCCCTCCAGGAGAAGGTCCGCCGTGCGGTGGACGAGCTCGGGTACGTCCCCAACCTGGCCGCCCGCACCCTGGTCACCCGACGCAACCAGGCGGTCGCCGTGGTGGTCGCCGAACCGGAGAGCCGGATCTTCTCCGACCCGTTCTTCGCCCAGCACCTGCGCGGCATCAGCCGCGAACTCTCGGCGGCCGACAACCAGATGGTGCTGCTGATGATCGAGGAGCAGCGCGACTACGACCGGGTGGGCCGCTACCTGGCCGGCGGCCACGTGGACGGCGTCCTGCTGTTCTCGCTGCACCGCTCGGACCCGCTGCCGCAGATCGCCCGGCGGGTCGGCCTGCCGTTCGTGGTCGGCGGCCGGCCCGGCTGGCCGGGCGCCGAGTCCGACCACGAGCTGGTGTACGTGGACAGCGACAACCGGGGCGGTGCCCGCCAGGCCGTCCAGCACCTGCGGGAGCTCGGGCGCGCCCGGATCGCCACCATCACCGGCCCGCTCGACCAGACCTCCTCGGTCGACCGCCTGGACGGCTACCGCGACCTGCTGCCCGACGGCGACCCGGCGCTGATCGCCGAGGGCGACTTCACCCCGGACGGCGGCGGCCGGGCGATGGCCGAACTGCTGGCCCGCCGGCCGGATCTGGACGCGGTCTTCGCCGCCTCGGACTCGATGGCCTCCGGCGCGCTGCGGGTCCTGCGCGCGGCCGGGCGCCGGGTGCCCGAGGACGTCGCGGTGGTCGGCTTCGACGACGTCGAGTCGGTGGCCGCCTGGACCGAGCCACCCCTGACCACCGTCCGGCAGGACATCGAGGAGATGGGGCGGCTGATGGCCCGGATGCTGCTGCGGCACCTCTCCGGTGAGCCGGAGCAGGCGGTCGGCCGCGGCGCGGCGCCGACGTCGGTGATCATCCCGACCCGTCTGGTCCGGCGGGAGTCGGCCTGACCTGCCAGAGCCGGTTCCGTCCACGCCCCTGGACGCCCCCGGGCCCGCGCCCACCGCACCGCCGCCGCCTTCCGCCGGATCGCCCGACCGGCACGCGGCCACCCCGGAGCGGCACGCCCGACGGTCCGACCCGCACTTGCCGTCCCCGCACGAGGCCGCCCGCCGGCCCCCTGCTGCTCGGTGACTCCGCCCTGCGCGCGGACGACGAGGCACTGACGGCCGGAAAATCCCGGGCACGCCCGTGCCCGGCGTCATACGGTCGGCCTCATGAGCGATGACCGATACGCCGGCCTGCCGAAGGCCGAGTTCGCCTTCCCCGGGCCGCTGCGGGACCAGTTGGTGGCCGCGATCCTCAGCGGCGAGAAGACCAGTACCACCGGCCTGATGGCCGAGTACCGCGCACTGGGCGAGTCACTGCCGGCCCCCGGCGGCCGGCAGGTGGTGGTGGACTCGGACGACCTTCCGGTGGCGGTGATCGAGGTGACCGAGGTGCGGGTGGTCCCGCTCGGTGAGGTCGACCTGCAGCACGCCCTCGACGAGGGCGAGGGACTGCGGACGGTGGCCGAGTGGCGGGCCGTGCACGAGAAGTACTGGCGCAGCCCGGAGATGCTGGCGGAGCTGGCGGAGCCGGAGTTCACCGTGGACGACGCCACCGAGGTGGTGCTGGAGCGGTTCCGGGTGGTCCGGTAGCCGGGCGGCCACCGGGCCACCCGGCCACCGGCGGACGTCAGTTGAAGGGGATCCGCAGGACCGAGGCGCTGCCCTGGGCCTGGGTCGCGCCGACCCGCAGCTGGGACGGGACGTTGCCGATCGCCGACCAGACCTCCACCCGGACGGTCCCGTGGGTGAGGGTGCCGAGCGTGCCGGTCGCGTTGGCCAGGCCCGCGCCTGCGCCCGAGTAGCGTTCCCAGCCGGCCACCGGGTCGGTCGCGAAGTAGCGGTAGGTCTCGACCCGGTCGAAGGCGCCGTCGCCGGTGAGGTCGTAGGAGACCCGGACCTGCTGCCCGAGGCCGACCGCGGAGCCGGCGTCCAGGTAGAGGTCGAAGTCGGTGCTCGCACCGGGCTTGAGGGTGCCGCTGAGGTTGCGGATCTCGTAGACCTTGGCCTGGTACGGCGTGCCGTCGTGGTTGCCACCGCCGGCCGAGGGCACGGTGTCCGTCGCGGCGGCGCTGCCGTAGGCGGTGGTGAGGGTGCCGGCGGGCTGGAGGTAGAAGGTGTTCCCGCTGCCGGCCGGCACCGACGGTGACGGTGACGGCGACGGCGACGACGAGCCCGACGGCGAGGACGAGGGAGACGGGGACGGAGAAGGCGACGGCGGGTCGGTCGGCCCGCCCGTGCCGCCGTCCTGGAAGGCGCCGCGCTCGCTGGCCGCCGAGCGGGCCGGCACGGTCAGCGTGTAGCCGTCGGAGAAGCGGACGGTCCGGGTGGCCGTGGTGTAGTTGTGGGCCACGTGGGTGCGGGTGGCGCCGTTGGCGAAGACGGCGGCCGTCGGGGTGTCGGCGGTGGTGGCGGGGTCGAGGGTGCCGAGCGCGGCGAGGGCGTAGATCCAGTGGTAGGTGTGTGCCCTGGACTCGCCCTCCTCCGGCGTGTAGCCGCCGTTGCCGCTGTCCCAGGCGGCCTTGGCGGCGGCCGGGTCGGCGAGGGCCTGGAACTCCCAGAGCAGGTCGCGCCAGTCGGTGAGGACCCCGCCGTTGTTCGCCTTGAGTTCGGCCAGGTTGGCCCGGATCTCGTCCTGGCGGCGGGCCAGGTAGAGCGAACCTCCGGTGACGGGCAGCACGTTGATGCCGTGGATCATGCCGGGTGCCGCGGTCCACCAGGTGGAGTAGGCGGCGCCGCTGCCCCAGACCATCCCGACGGTGTCGTGGCCGAAGGCGGCCGGGAAGTTGGCGTGGTCGGCGTCGAACCAGTACTGCTCGACCGCGTTCGCCTCGGTGGTGTAGAGGTAGACGCCGAGGTCGCGCAGGGTGGTGTCGCCGGTGGCGGAGCCGTAGAGGATCAGCCCGGCGCTGAAGTTGAGCGACTCGGAGGAGGACTCCTGGTTGTTGCCCGCGGCGAAGGCCGCGTGGCCGGCGGCCCAGCCGTGGCCGGCGTAGACGTCGAAGTTGCGCAGCAGCGGGAAGCGGGTGTCGGCGCGGTCGGCGTTGGCGGCGTCCTTGGCGAGCATCCTGACCATGCCGCCCCAGGCGGAGTCGGCGGCCCAGGCGCTGTCGTAGCGGGCGACGGTGGCGGCGGCCTGGATGAAGTACCCGTAGTGGAAGTGGTGGTCGTTGAGTTCGCCGTCGGTGCCGTAGGAGGCGGGGTAGCCGATCAGGGTCTTCCACACCGTGTCGTAGGCGAAGCCGGGTGAGCCGGTGCCCTTGAACCAGGTCTGCAGCTTCCCCTTGATCAGGCCGAGCAGCTTGTCCCTGGTCGCGGCGTCGCCCAGCTGGTCGGCGACGGGGACGAGTTGGGCGAGCCGGCCGAGGGCCTTGCCGGTCCAGTAGGTGTCGGTGGCGCCCGCGAACGGGTCGGCGGCGTCGGCCTCCTGGCGGACCAGCGCGCCGAGGGCCGCCCGGTCGTGGCCGCCGACGTCCGGCAGCGAGGGCAGGACGCCGCCGACGCTCTGCACGGTGGTGAAGCCGCCGCCCTGGCGGACCTTCATCTGCCCGCGCGGCGACACGTAGGTGAGCGCGGTCAACGGGTCGGCGGTGGCCCGCCACTGGTGCGGGTAGAGCGCGAGCAGGGTGCCGCTCTGGGTGCCCTCCTGGGCGGTGGTGGTGGCGGTGTACGTGGTGGTGAGGGTGCCCGCCGCGGGCTGGTAGCTCCAGTCGGCCCTGGTGTCGGTGACGAAGCTGTACGCGTAGGTGCGGAAGAGCGCCAGGTCGGACTGGGCGGGCAGGACGGCGACGGAGTAGTAGTCCTTGGCGCCGAGCGCGGCGCTCAGGGTGGTGCCGTTGACGTTCCAGCTGGTGCCGGTGGGGGCGAACAGGCCGTAGTTGTGGCCACCCACGGTGATGCCGAGGACGTTGCCCTGATTGGCGAAGACGGTGGGGGCGGCGGCCGTGGTGATCTGGGCCGCGCCGCCGGTGGCGTGGGCGTAGACGTAGGGCAGGCCGTGTCCGACGGTGGCGCTGAAGGTGTGTGCGCCGTCGGCCCAGTACGGGGTGACGGTCCAGTCGGTCCAGCCGTCGACCTTGGTGTCCGGGGAGTTGAGACCGGCCACGCCGAGGGTGAGGTCCCGGGTGTGGGTGTAGTCGTACTGGCGCCCGTCCGGGGTGATGGTCGGGGTGGTGGGGTAGCCGACCTCCAGTCCGCCGGCGACCGCCTTGAAGGTGAGCGGGTGGCCGTACATGTTCTCCGAGTACGGGTTGCCCGCGTAGCGCTGGAAGACCAGGGAGGACCACCAGTCGTTGGTCGGCACGGCCTTGCCGGCCATCCGCGGGGTGACCTTGGGCGCGACGGGCGCGCCGTCGGAGTTGCTCGGGCCGACCGTGCCGGCGGGGCGGCTGTCGCTGTAGCCGCCGAGGCCGACGGGGACGGTCGCGGCGGCGGCGCTGCCCGCGCCGACGGTCGCGGCCAGCGCGGCCGCGGCGGCGAGCGCCAGCGCCGTGACGGCGGCTGCCGGGCGGCGCACGGATCTGAGCTTCATGGATCCACCTCGGGTGGGGGGACGGTGGGTGCGAGCACCGCATGAGAGCGCTCTCAGCGTTGGGACGCTAGAGCCACCGAAAGCCACTGTCAACGCTCCGGACACAATCCCCGCCTTCACCCTCTGAACGCGGTTCGGCGCCAACCCCGAAGATTACGTTCGGGTTTCGGGCCCTTGACGAGCGTGAACGCCACCGGGCACTCTCCTGACATCGCATTGAGAGCGCTCTCAGAACTTCCCGGCACCTACGCCGCCACCCACCGACCTGCTGCGCCAGGAGGCACCCCCATGCGCCCGTTCAGAAGCCGCACCACCGCCGCCGCTCTCGGATCCACCGCACTCGCCGCCGCCCTGCTGCTCACCGGCTGCGGATCCGGCGGCCCGGCCTCCAAGGACACCGCCGCCGACGCCAAGGTCACCCTCACGGTGGACCTCTTCGGCACCTTCGGTTTCAAGGAGAGCGGCCTCTACGACGAGTACTCCAAGCTCCACCCCAACGTCACCATCAAGCAGACCGACACCCAGGACGAGGCCCAGTACTGGCAGGCGCTGCAGACCAAGCTCGCGGGCGGCGGCGGCCTCGCCGACGTCCAGGGCCTGGAGGTCGGCCGGGCGGCGAGCGTGGTGCAGAAGCAGGCGGACAAGTTCACCGACCTGAAGACCCTCGGCCTCGGCGGGGTCAACGACGAGCTGGTGCCGTGGAAGGGTGCCGCCGTCAAGACCGCCGACGGCCGGGTGCTGGGCGCCGGCACCGACATCGGCCCGGAGGCGATCTGCTACCGCACCGACCTCTTCAAGGCCGCCGGCCTGCCCACCGACCGCACCGAGCTGGCCGCCAAGTGGTCCACCTGGCAGGGCTACCTGGACCTCGGCAAGACGTACGCCGGCAAGGCCGAGCCCGGCAACGCCTGGACCGACAGCGCGGCCGGCATGTTCACCGCCGAGGTCGGCCAGCAGAAGGTCCGGTACGCCGACGAGAGCGGGAAGCCCGTCTTCGACACCAGCGCGGCCGTCAGGACCGCCTGGACGGACGCCAACCGGCTGGTGGCCGACGGCCTGTCCGCCAAGCTGCCGCAGTGGACCCCGGAGTGGAACAAGGCCTTCACCACCGGCAAGTTCGCCACCCTCAGCTGCCCCGCCTGGATGATCGGCTACATCAAGGGCCAGGCCGGTGACGCCGGCACGGGCAAGTGGGACATCGCCCCCGGCCCCGGCAAGACCGGCAACTGGGGCGGCTCGTACCTGACGATCCCGCGTACCGCCAAGCACCCGAAGGAGGCCGCCGAGCTGGTCAAGTGGCTCACCGCCAAGGAGCAGCAGGCCAAGCTCTTCACCAAGCAGGGCTCCTTCCCGTCCAGCACCGGGGCGCAGGCCGAGATCAAGGCCACCACGGACCCGTACTTCAACAACGCCCCGATCGGCCAGATCTTCAGCGAGTCGGCCGCCAACATGCCCGCCCAGGTGCTCGGCACCGAGGACGGCGTGATCGGCAAGGCCTTCACCGACGCCCTGGGCGAGGTGGAGCGCACCGCCACCGCTCCGGACACCGCCTGGCAGCACGCCATGGACAACATCAGGAAGGCCAACGGCAACTGACCCGCCGGCAGCCACCCGCTCCCGGCCCGGCCGGCCGTCGCCGGCCCGGGCCGGGAGCCCCGTCGAAGGACTCCTCCATGGCCATCTCCTCCGCCCGGCTGCCCGCCGTGGCATCCGCCGGGCCCCGGCCCCGGCGGGCCGGCCGGCTCGCCCCGTACGGCTTCGTCGCCCCCTTCTTCGTCCTGTTCGCGGCCTTCGGCCTGTTCCCGCTGCTCTACACCGCGTACGTCTCACTGCACCGGGTCGAGCTGCAGACGGCGGACCGGATGGACTGGCTCGGGCTGCAGAACTACACCCGCCTCCTCGAGGACCCGTTCTTCTGGAACGCGCTGCGCAACACCTTCACCATCGGGGTGCTCTCCACCGTCCCGCAGCTGCTGATGGCGCTGGGCCTGGCCCATCTGCTCAACTACCGGCTGCGCGGCCGGACGTTCTTCCGGGTCGCGATGCTGATGCCGTACGCGACCTCGGTGGCCGCCGCGACCCTGGTGTTCGCGCAGCTCTTCGGCCGGGACTACGGCCTGATCAACTGGGCGCTCGGCAGCGTCGGACTGGACCCGGTGGACTGGCAGGCCGACACCTGGGCCTCGCAGTTCGGCGTCTCGGCCATCGTCACCTGGCGCTGGACCGGCTACAACGCGCTGATCTACCTGGCCGGCATGCAGGCCATCCCGGCCGACCTGTACGAGTCCGCGGCCGTGGACGGCGCCTCCCGCTGGCAGCAGTTCCGCCACATCACCGTGCCGGGCCTGCGGCCGACCATCGTCTTCACCGTGGTGGTGTCCACCATCGGCGCCACCCAGCTGTTCGGCGAACCGCTGCTGTACGAGGGCAACTCGGGCGGCGGCATCTCGCACCAGTACCAGACCCTCGGCCTCTACATGTACGAGCAGGGCTGGTCCTTCTTCCACCTGGGCCGGGCGGCCGCCGTGGCCTGGGTGATGTTCCTGCTGATCGTGGTGCTGGCCCTGGTCAACGCGGCCGTCGCCGCCCGTCGCAACCGTACGGACCGGTGATCGAGATGAAGCCCGCCAAGCGCTCCCCCCTGCAGGGCGGCCCGCTCGCCTACGCGGTGCTGGGCGTCGCCACCCTGCTGGCCGTGTTCCCGTTCTACTGGACCCTGGTGGCCGCCAGCCGGTCCAACTCCGAGCTCAGCGCGGCGACTCCGGCGCTGACCCCGGGGCCCAACCTGTTCCACAACCTCGGCGAGGCGCTGCAGCAGGCCGCCATCGGCACCGCGCTGCTCAACTCGCTGCTGGTCTCGTCCGTCGTGACGGCGGGCGTGGTGCTCTCCTCCACCCTGGCCGGGTTCGCCTTCGCCAAGCTGCGGTTCCGCGGCCGCGGGCTGCTGCTCGCCGTCACCGTCGGCACGATGATGATCCCGCCGCAGCTCGGCGTGATCCCGCTGTTCATGGTGATCGTCAAGCTGGACCTGCAGAACAAGCTGCCGGCCGTCGTGCTGCCCTCGCTGGTGTCGGCCTTCGGGGTGTTCTTCATGCGGCAGTTCCTGCTCCAGGCGCTGCCCGACGAGCTGATCGAGGCCGGCCGGGTCGACGGCGCCTCGCTGCTGCGGATCTTCCGGTCGATCGTGCTGCCGGTGGCCCGCCCGGGGATGGCCGTGCTCGGCATGCTGACCTTCATGGCCACCTGGAACGACTTCTTCTGGCCGATCGTCGCGCTCAGCTCGCAGAACCCCACGGTACAGGTGGCGCTCAAGTCCCTCGGCCAGGGCTACGTGCCCGACCAGTCCATCGTCATGGCGGGCACCCTGCTCGGGACCCTGCCCGTGCTGGTGGTCTTCGCCCTGCTCGGCCGCCAGATCGTCGGCGGCATCATGCAGGGCGCGGTCAAGGGATGAACACTCAACTCACGATCTTGGAAGGCGAGATGACAGTCGAAGCCCTGCCCTCCCCGGTCCGCACCGGCTTCCCCGCCGACTTCGTCTGGGGCGCGGCCACCGCCGCGTACCAGATCGAGGGCGCGGCGGCGCTGGACGGCCGCACGCCGTCCATCTGGGACACCTTCAGCCACACCCCCGGCAAGGTCCGCAACGGGGACACCGGCGACATCGCCGCGGACCACTACCACCGATACCGCGAGGACATCGCCCTGATGTCCGAACTCGGCCTGGGCGCCTACCGGTTCTCGCTGTCCTGGCCACGGGTGCGGCCGGGCGGACAGGGGCCCGCCAACCGGGCCGGGCTGGACTTCTACGACCGCCTGGTGGACGAGCTGCTGGCCAACGGCGTCACCCCCGTCGCCACCCTCTACCACTGGGACCTGCCGCAGGAGCTGGAGGACGAAGGCGGCTGGACCGACCGGGACACCGCGTACCGCTTCGCCGAGTACGCCGCGATCGCCGCCGAGGCGCTCGGCGACCGGGTCCCCACCTGGACCACCCTCAACGAGCCCTGGTGCAGCGCCTTCCTCGGCTACGGCAACGGCGTGCACGCACCCGGGCGCACCGACCCGGTGGCGGCCCTGACCGCCCACCACCACCTGCTGCTGGCGCACGGCCTGGGCACCGCCGCGCTGCGGTCCGCGCTGCCCGCCGGTGCGCAGGTCTCGCTCACCCTCAACCTGGCCGCGGTGCGCCCGCTCTCGACCGACCCCGGGGATCTCGACGCGGCCCGCCGGATCGACGGCCTGGCCAACCGGATCTTCCTGGACCCGGTCTTCCACGGCCGCTACCCCGCCGACGTGCTCGCCGACACCGCGCAGCTGACCGACTGGGCCTTCGTCCGGGACGGCGACCTGGCCGAGATCTCCCGCCCGATCGACTCGCTGGGGATCAACTACTACACCCCGACGGTGGTCGCGGCCGACGACCCGGCGGCGCCGGCCCCCCGCCAGGACGGCCACGCCGGCGAGCTCTCCCCGTGGCCCGCCGACCGGGGCGTGCGGTTCCTGCCGGCCGAGGGCAGCCGCACCGCGATGGGCTGGCCGGTGGACGCCGACGGCCTGTACGAGCTGCTCACCCGGCTGCGCGACGACCTGCCGGGCCTGCCGCTGCTGGTCACCGAGAACGGCGCCGCGTACGAGGACTACACCGACCCCTCGGGTGCGGTGCACGATCCGGAGCGGGTCGCGTACCTGCACGGACACCTGTCGGCGGTGCGCCGGGCGATGGCCGACGGCGCCCCGGTGCGCGGGTACTTCCTGTGGTCGCTGCTGGACAACTTCGAGTGGGCGTACGGGTACAGCAAGCGGTTCGGGATCGTGCACGTGGACTTCGCCAGCCAGCGTCGCACGCCCAAGGACAGCGCGCGCTGGTACGCCCGGGTGATCCGGACCGGTGACCTGCCGCAGTGACCGGGCCGACCCCCCGACGGCCGCGAGGCCGCCCCGAGACCTGACGGCCGGGGCGGCCTCGCGGCACGCACGGTGAGCGCTGCGGGTGGTGTGAGCGGTGTCAGCGGTGCCGGGTCGGGCTGTTCGGCCCGCGCATCGACTTGGTGATCGTCTTCCACTTCTGCAACTGCTCCTTGCGCAGCCGGGCGTCGGTGCGCGAGGCGATCCAGGCACCCTCCCGCTGGAGCTTGCGGTAGCTCTCCATCCGCCGGTACGGCAGGATGCCGTCCTCCAGCGCGGCCAGCACGGCGCAGCCCGGCTCGCTCTGGTGCCCGCAGTCGTCGAAGCGGCACTGCTCGGCGAGCTCCTCAATCTCGGAGAAGGCCTGGCCGAGGCCCTCGCCGCCGTAGAGGCCGACCTCCCGCAGACCGGGGGTGTCGATCACCAGGCCGCCGCCGGGCAGCGCGATGAGCTCGCGGGTGGTGGTGGTGTGCCGGCCCTTGCCGTCACTGTCGCGGGTCTGCTGGACGGTCATCACCTCCCGTCCGGCGAGCGCGTTGGTCAGGGTGGACTTGCCGGCTCCGGACTGCCCGATCAGGGCGCTGGAGCCGGGTGCGCAGGCACGCAGCACGTCGATGCCCTCGCCGGTCTCGGCGCTGACCGCGAGCACGGTCACGCCGGGCGCGATGTGCTCGACGTCGGCCCGGATGTGGTCGGCGTCGTCCACCAGGTCGGCCTTGGTGAGGACGACGACCGGTTCGGCGCCGGACTCCCAGGCCAGGGCGAGGAAGCGTTCGATCCGGCCGAGGTCGGGATCGAGGGCGAGCGAGACGGCGATCAGGACGGTGTCGATGTTGGCGGCCAGCACCTGGCCGTCCGAGCGACCGCCGGAGGCCTTGCGGACGATGGCGGTGGAGCGCGGCAGCAGGGCGCTGACGGTGGGCAGTGGGGCGGCGGCCAGGTCGACGGCGGCCCAGTCGCCGGTGCACGGGCCGTGCACCGGGTCGGAGCTGCCGACCGGCCGGGAGTCGGCGCGGACGGTGCGCAGTTCGCCGGTTTCGGGGTCGGCCAGCAGGACGTCGCAGCGTCCGCGGTCGACCCGGGCGATCCGCGCGGGGGTGAGACCCGCCTCGGCGAGGGGGGCGAATTCGGCGGCCCTGCTCTGGTCCCAGCCGTGGCCGGAGAGCGGGTGGGCAGCGGAAACGGAGTTCAACGGGGTGACCCTTCGGAGGGTGTGGCCCCGGCTGTGTGCGCGCACGGCGCGGCACGCACCGACGGTGCGTGGTGGAACAGCGGTTGGAGTCAGCCGGAGACCACGGAGATAAGAACAGTGGGCTTCTGAGCGCTCGCAGCACTCACCGTAACGACGGCCATCACGGTCCTCACCTCCTGATTCATTCCAAGCTGACGGGCGCGGCCCACCGCGGGCCGGTCCGAACACGGGAACCGTAGCCCGGCCGGGCGGTGGGCCGCCACCGATTTACCGCGCGGTCAGGAAAGAAGCAGCAGCTTTCCGGTGGTGGCGCGGGACTCCAGCAGTTCGTGCGCCTTGGCGGCCTCGTCGAGCGGGAGTTCGGCGTGGATCCTGGGGCGCAGCCGGCCGTCCGCCAGGTGGGCGAGGACGGCGGCGGCGGAGTCGGTGAGTGCCTGCCGGTCGCGGACGTGGTCGGCCAGGCTGGGCCGGGTGACCTTGAGCGAGCCGAGGGCGCGCAGCCGCTCCAGGTCGAACGGCGGGACCTTGCCGCTGGAGAGTCCGCACAGGACGAGCAGTCCGCGCGGGGCCAGGGCGTGCAGGCTGGACTCGAAGGTGTCGGCACCGACCGAGTCGTAGACGACGGTGGCGCCGCCGCCGGTCAGTTCCTCGATCTGGCGGCGCATGCGCTCGGGTTCCAGGTAGGGCAGGACGAAGTCGGCGCCGTGTTCGCGGGCGGTCTCCCGTTTGGCCTCGGTGGAGGCGGTGGCGAGCACGGTGGCGCCGCGGGCCGCCGCGAACTGGACCAGCAGCCCGCCGAGCCCGCCCGCGCCGGCGTGCACCAGGACGGTGTCCCCGGCGCCGATCGGGTGGGTGGTGTGGCTGAGGTAGTGGGCGGCGAGCCCCTGCAGCAGGACCGCGGCGGCGGCCCGGGAGGAGACCTCGGGCGGCACCGGTACGGCCTTGGCGGCGGGCAGGACGGCGTACTCGGCGTAGGCGCCGAGCGCCGTCGCGTAGGCCACCCGGTCGCCGGTGGCGAATCCGGCGCCGGGGCCGGCCTCGACGACCGTCCCGGCGGCCTCCTGGCCGGGGACCAGCGGGAGGGGGGCGGGGTAGGTGCCGTCGCGGTAGTAGACGTCGATGAAGTTGACGCCGACGGCCTCGTGCCGGACGAGGATCTCGCCCGGCCCGGGCGCGGGCGTCGCCACCTCGCGTGCGACCAGGACCTCGGGCCCGCCGGGTTGCTCCACCAGGGTCGCGCGCATGGCAATTCCTTTCGTCAGCAGCTGTGTTGATGTTACGTCAGATAGGAGTCCGCGACCGTGAGCGCCTCGTCGACGACGGCCAGGCCCTCGCGGGCCTCCTCCTCGCTGGTGGTGCAGGGCGGCAGGATGTGCAGGCGGTTGTAGTTGGCGAAGGGCCACACGCCGCGCTTGCGGCAGGCCGCCATCACCTGGTTGACGGGCTCCGCCTCGGCCGGGGTGGCGGCGTACGGGACGAGCATCTCCCGGCTCTCGCGGTCGCGGACCAGCTCCAGGGCCCACATCACGCCGAGGCCGCGGACCTCGCCGACCGAGGGGTGGCGCTCGGCGATCTCCCGCAGGCCGGGGCCGAGGACGTGCTCGCCGAGCCGGGCGGCGTTCTCCACGATGCCCTCGTCCTCCATGGCCCGGATGGTGGCGACGGCGGCGGCGCAGGCGAGCGGGTGCCCGGAGTAGGTCAACCCGCCCGGGTAGACCCGGTGTTCGAACTCGGCGGCGACCCGTTCGGAGATCAGCACCCCGCCGAGCGGGACGTAGCCGGAGTTGACGCCCTTGGCGAAGGTCATCAGGTCCGGCACCACGTCCCAGTTGTCGACCGCGAACCACCGGCCGGTGCGTCCGAAGCCGACCATCACCTCGTCGGTGATCAGCAGGACGCCGTACTCGTCGCAGAGCTGCCGGACGCCCGCCAGGTAGCCCGCCGGGGGCACCAGCACGCCGCCGGTGCCGATCACCGGTTCGAGCAGGACGGCGGCGATCGTCGACGGGCCCTCCATCCTGATCACCAGGTCGAGGTGGGCGAGGGCGCGCTCGCACTCCTCCTGCTCGGTGGTGGAGTTGAACGGCGAGCGGTAGAGGTAGGGGCCGAAGAAGTGGGCGACGCCGGCCGCGCCGGTGTCGGTGGCCCAGCGCCGGGGGTCACCGGTGAGGTGCATCGAGGTGGCGGTGGAGCCGTGGTACGAGCGGTACGCGGACAGGACCTTGGGGCGGCCGGTGGTCAGCCGGGCCATCCGGACGGCGTGTTCGTTGGCCTCGGTGCCGCCGTTGGTGAAGAAGACCTTGTCCAGGTCGCCGGGTGCGTGCGCGGCGACCAGCCCCGCCGCCTCGCTGCGCCGGTCGTTGGCGAAGTGCGGGGCGATGGTGCACAGGCGGGCGGCCTGCTCCTGGATCGCCTGGACGACCTTGGGGTGGGCGTGGCCGATGTTGAGGTTGACGAACTGGGACGAGAAGTCGAGGTAGCGGTTGCCCTCGTAGTCCCAGAAGTAGGAGCCGGCCGCGCCGGCCACCGGCACCGGGCTGATCTGCCCCTGCGCCGACCAGGAGTGGAAGACGTGCGCCCGGTCGGCGGCCCGGATCTCCTGGGCGAGTGCGGGGTCACGGTCCCGGGTGACGGCCCGGTCGAGGGCGGTGGTGGCGGCGGGGGTGTCGATGTCGTCGACGGTCATGGTGTTCACCTCGTGGGCTCAAGGAAGTAGTTGATGTCCGCGGTGACGCTCTCGATGATCCGGTCGGGGTCCGCCCTGGCTCCGAGCCGGCTCTCGTGGAAGTGCCGGGTCCGGGCGGAGAACGGCAGCCCGGCGTGGTGGAGGTAGCGGACGGCCCCGGAGGGGTCCCGGCCGGGGATGACCTCCGAGCGGGCGTGTCGGCTGGCGCTGAACGGGATGTCGAGCCGGCCTGCCGCGAAGGCCCGGGCGACGGCGCCGGCCAGGTCGTCGGCGCCGTCCTGCAGGACGGGCTCGACCAGTTCCTCGACCTCACGCCGGATCCAGTGCTCCTCCTCGGCGATCCGCTCCTCGTCGAGCCGGACGAAGTCCAGCAGTCCGGAGAGGGCGAGCGAGGTGGTGCGGATGCCGTGGGCGTTGGCGGCGGCGTCGGGGATGCCGTGCGCCTCCTGGTTGGTCTTGTTGATCACCTTGGTGGCGCGGCCCAGCCGGGCGACCAGCCCGCCGTAGAGGATCAGCTCGTCGGCGGCCCGCTCGGAGTGCGGGAAGACGCCCATGAACTGGTGCAGCACCGGGAAGACCTCGACCGAGTCCGGCAGGTAGCGGCGGGCCAGGGTGCGCACCGACCGCAGGGCGGCGATGTCCTGGTGCGCCTCGCCGCCCTGCGGGTAGGCGATCGACAGGCACCGCACGCCGGCCCGGGCCGCCAGTACGGCCTCCAGCAGGGTGAGGGCGAGGCTGATGGACGGCGGTACCAGGACGGCGGTCAGGGTGCCGAACAGTTCGCGGTCCACCACCACGCCCTGCTCGGCCAGCCGCCCGCAGGCCGCGTCCACCTGCTGCCAGGCGCGCAGCGAGCGCTCCAGCGGGACGTCCTTCGAGTAGGGGAGGTTGTAGGTCACGCCGCCCCCCTCGAAGGAGCTGATCCCGGAGGCCACCGTGACGGCGAACAGGTCGCGGGCGTCGGGCGATCCGTGCCGGACCTCCAGCGGGACGGCGACCGCCTCGTTGAGCTCGCGCCCGCGCTGCCAGCCGTGGGCGACCAGCGGGTAGCCGTTGAGGTCGCCGGGGCTCTCCAGGAGCAGCCGCCGGGCGGTGGCGAACTGCTTCAGCCGGGTGTACGAGTCGATGGTGAGGGTCAGGATGCCGGGCCCGGCCCGTTCCAGGGTGCGCAGCAGGGTGGTCATCTGCTCGTGGCCGCCGACCCCGCAGCGGGGCTGGACGACCGGCCGCCCGGTCCGGTCGGCCTCCCGCAGGACGTCGACGGCCAGGGGCTTTCCGCAGTCCCGGAGGTAGCCGACGGCCTCTGCGGCGGGCGGCAGGGACGCCGCCACCTCGGGGTGCAGCTCCAGTTCGTCGAACGCGGACACGGCACTCCCCCGGTCAGGCGCCGGCGAGCTGGGTCGCCCGGGCGGCGCTGATGAGGTCGAGCAGGACGGGCAGCTGGGTGGCGTCGGCGAGCAGGTGGTCGACGCCGAGGGAGCGCAGGCGTTCCTCCTCGTCGCCGTTCTTGCGGCTGCCGACGGAGAGGTTGCCGCCGACCACCACCGGGCAGTGCAGCAGGCCGCGGGCGCGCAGCTCGGGCAGGGTGCGCAGGTCCTGGTGGGCGTGGCCGTTGAGGCTGCCGATGACGACGGCCTCGGCGTGCGGGTGGGCGGCGTGGGCCTCGGCGAAGTCGGCGAGCGGGGTGCACACGCCGAGGTTGAGCACCTGGAGTCCGTGCAGGCGCAGTTGCATCGCGATCAGGTGGTTGGCGACGGCGTGGGCGTCACTCTCGGCCACGCCGAGGATGACCAGTCGGTCCTCGCTCATGGGTTCCTCTCAGGGGCGGACGGTGGTTCTCGGCCGGGCCGGCCGTGGCAGGCCGTGGTCGGCGCCGGTCGGCCGTGGTCGGCGCCGGCCTGCCGCGGCCGGGTCTCAGTCGTCGAAGGCGGCGAACAGCTCGCGTCCGCTGACCTCGGCGAGCCGGGCCGGGTCGTACTCGGCCGGGTCGGCCGCCGCCAGCGAGTCGAAGACCAGGTTGACGGCGGGGACCAGTCCCCAGACCTCCCGGTAGGGCGGCCAGCCGCGCCCGGGTGTGCGGTCGTCCGCGGCGCGCTCGAAGATGTACCCGGCCCAGCGGCGGCTCATCGGGTGGCGGTGGTGGAAGTCGTGGCACACGGTGTCCCCGGTGAGGACCAGGTAGCGGGCCGGGAAGTGGACCAGCAGCATCCTGGCCCACCAGCGGGTCCAGCCGAGCAGGCGGCGCGGGAGCGGCAGTCCCGGCGCCGGGGCGCGCTCGCCGAGGAAGATCGCGTTGGTGAGGCTGCCGAAGTAGGCCTTGCCGCGGCGCTCGGTGGTGTCGGCGGACGGGAAGGTGTGCTTCACGCACAGCCGCAGGGTGTTGCTGAGCTGGTAGAAGAAGGTGAGCGGCAGGACCCAGGCGACCAGCAGGAAGGTCCAGCCGTGCAGCCAGCCGGCCAGGGCGGCCGCCGCCGCGTACCCGGTGAGGGTGAGCGTGCGTTCGGTACGGGAGGCGGTCGACCAGTACGAGCGGGCGCGGGCGACCAGGAAGCGGGCGTGGAAGGACGGCGAGGCCAGTTTGCCGAGCAGCACCTTGCGCCACATCTGGCGTCGGGTCATGCCGGGACGCAGTTCCAGGCTGACCAGGAAGGCCTGCACGGTCGGGTCGCGCAGGGTCATGTGGTGCAGGGCGTGGTGGTCGGCGACGTGTTCGGTCCGGTACCGCTCGAAGTGCTGGATCATCAGGGTGGCGGCGATGATCCGGCCGAGCACGCGGTCCGGGCGCGGTCGGGCCCACATGTTCTGGTGGGCGCACTGGTGGAAGATCATCATTCGTAGGTTGCGCATGCCGTGCAGGGTCATGGCCCAGCCGACGGGCAGCAGCGCGAGCCACCCGCCGGCCAGGGTCAGGGCGGCGCCGGTGACGGCGAGGCCGCAGCCGATCGAGATCAGCGCGTTCAGCAGGTGGGCGGTGGGTGACAGCCGCACGGGGCGCTGGTCGGTGTGGGGTTTGCCGGTCAGGAAGGTCAGTGGCAGGGCGAGCACACCCGGGAGGGTGTGCATCGAGTCCCGGATCCCGGCCGCGTCGGCGCCGCGGCCGGCTCCCGGCTCGTAGCCCCGGTCGAGGAGTACCACGTGTCGTGCCCTTCTCGTGTCGAGGTCCGAGGTTCGCCTAGAGGTGACGTGCCGTCAGCTCTGCTGCTCGGCCAGGGCCTTGGCGGCGGTGTCGAGCACCGAGTCGATCACCAGGTCGAGGTCGGCGTCGGCCGTCGCGGGGTTGAGCATCATCAGCTTCAGGAAGACCGGCTGGGAGCCGTCCGCCCGCGGGACCCTGGTCCGGGCGAGCAGGGCGGTGCCCTCGGCCATCAGCCGGCGGCGCAGGGCGCCGTTGAAGGCGTCCGCGTCGATCCGGTCGTCGGCCGGCAGGTAGCGGAACAGCACGGTGCTGAAGGCGGGTTCGGCGGCCAGTTCCAGCCGCGGTTCGGCGGCGATCCGGGCGGCGGCGTGCCGGGCCTGGTCGTGGCAGCGGTCGACCATCGCGGCGAGCCCGTCCCGGCCCAGGGTGCGCAGGGTGACAGCGATCTTCAGGGCGTCGGAGCGCCGGGTGGCCTGGATCGAGGTGCCGTAGAGCCCGAAGTACCCGGCTTCCTTGTCGTCGCCGGCGTTCAGGGTCGTGGTCTGCTGGGCGAGCGGGCCGAACGAGTCGGCGTCCTTGACCAGGAAGATGCCGGAGGAGGCCGGGGTCCAGCCGAACTTGTGCAGGTCCATGGTGATGGAGTCGGCCTCGGCCAGGCCGTCCAGCATGCCGCGCAGCCGGGGCGAGAACAGCGCGCCGCCGCCGTAGGCGGCGTCCGCGTGCAGCCAGACGTTGTGCCGCCGGGCGATCTCGGCCAGCTCGGGGAGCGGGTCGACCCAGCCCTCGTCGGTGGAGCCGGCGCAGGCGATCAGGGCGATCGGCAGGACGTCGTCGCCGAGTTCGGCGAGCATCCGGTCGGTCTCCGCGGGGAGGATCCGGCCGACCAGGTCGGTGGGGACCCGCAGGATGGCGTCCTCGCCGATGCCGACGATGCCGGCGGCGCGGCCGATCGAGAAGTGGGTGGCCGGGGAGCAGAGCACGACCGGGCGGCGTTCCAGGGCGGCGATGCCGTCCTGGAAGGGGCGGCCGGCGCCGCGGCGGGCGGCGGTGTTGTCGCGGGCGGCGAGCAGCGCCATCAGGTTCGAGAGCGAGCCGCCCGCGGTGAGCGTGCCGCCCGAGCCGGGGCCGTAACCGGCCAGCCGGGTCAGCTCGCCGACCACGTACTTCTCCAGCTCCAGCGCGAACGGGCCGCTCTCCCAGGCGTGCAGTGACTGGTTGAGGGTCGCGGTGACCAGCTCGGCCGCGGCGGCGACCGTGGTCGGCGGGCACTGCATCCGGGCGACCGCCGCCGGGTGGGTCACGTCGACCGAGAACTCGGCGTAGGCCTCGATCAGTTCGCGGAACGCCGTCGCGGGTTCGGCGGGCTCGGCGGGCAGCAGCGGCCCGGCCAGCGCGCGGCGGGCGGCCTCGGCGGCGGCGGCCGGACCGCCCTCGCGGACCGGGCCGCCGCGGACGGTGTGCGCGGCGGCCAGCACGTCGATCGCGGTGTTGACCAGGGAGCGCAGCTCCTCCAGCCCTTCGACCGTTCCGGCCGGCCGGAACACGGACGTGCTCGCATGCTCGATCTTGACCATGGTGAAGCCCTCCTGGCGTGCGTCCGGTACGTCACCTGTGACAGGTGCTGGTCAGCAGGTGCTCGACCGATTGCACGCGGAGGGGATATCGAATCGGTATCGACCGCCTATTGCCGCTCCTCGGCCCGCGCCGAGCGCGCGCCGGGCGCCACCGTGCGGGACCGTGGGGGGATGTGCCCGGTGCGGCGGATCGCGGCGTGGCAGAGCCGGGTCAGGAAGGTCGCGTCGTACGCGCCGGTGCCGAGCAGCTCGACCAGGACGCTCTCGTCGGCGTCGCGCCAGCGGGCGGTGCCGTCGGCGATCACCGCGCCGAGTCTCGACTCAACCGGCCGTCGACCGCCGGTGAGTTCGAGCGCCCGGCAGGCCTCGCTGCGCCGGGTGAACAGCCGGCGGCCGTCCTCGGCCGGCCCGAGGAACCGCCAGTCGTCCACCACCAGGTGGTCGGCGAACACGTACATCTCCTCCGGGAGGTCCGCGCCGGTGGCGTTGACCAGCACCGCGCCCGGGGCGGTCCAGTCCGGGCGCGGTTGCTCGGCCTCGCCGGTCAGCAGCACCAGGTCGGCGCCGAGCAGGGTCTCGCGGACGTCGGCGGCGAAGGTCAGCCCGACGCCCCGCTCGCGCAGCGCGCGGGCCAGCCGCCACCACAGCCGAGCCGTCCGGGCCGGGTCCCGGTCGTGCAGCGCCACATGGGTCAACCCGGGTAGCCGTACCGCCAGTTGAACCAGCTGCGCCTCGGCCAGCGCGCCCGCCCCGACCACCCCGGCGGTGACCACCCCGCCGGGGGCGAGGGCGCACATCGCGGCGGTGCTCAGGCAGGCCGTCCACAGCCGCAGCGCGCAGGACGCCGACAGCGCCCACTCCCGCTTCAACAGGCCGTCGTAGAGCCGGACCTCGTCCGTGTCCGCGCACACCCGCAGCACCGCGTGCGAGGAGCCCCCGCCACCGGCCGGCCGGGCCAGCGCCTCGCGCACCACCGCCAGCGGGTCCAGGGCCCGGAAGGTCGCCTCGGCCTCCTCGTCGCTCAGCCGCAGGACCGGGCCGTCCCCGTCGCACCGGCCGCCCCGGTCCTGGCGGGCCGCCAGGTGCGCGGGGTCGGACGGACGCTTCACTCCCCCACCGCCCGCAGCCCGCCGCGCGGGTCCCGGCCGACGCCCGGTGCGCGGCGCTGCGGGTGGCCGTCGGCCGCGCCGGTCGCCCAGTGCCACCGGCGCAGCGAGTCCCGCACGGCGGACTGCCCCCGCGGATGCCCCAGCTCCACGAACACCTCCAGCGCGTCCCGCAGTTGGACCTGGGCGGCGCTGGTACGGCCCTGCGCGAGGCTGGTGTCCCCGAGGGTGTGCATCACCCGGCCGTACAGCAGCCGGTCGCCGGCGTGCAGCGCGATCCGCAGCGCGTGCTGGAGGGCCGGCCCGGCCTCGTCCGGCCGGCCCTGGCGCAGCCGGACCCGGCCGAGGCCGTGCAGGGCGTGCGCCTCGCCGATCCGGTCCCGGGTGTCCCGGGCCGTCCGCAGGGTCTGGTGGAAGCCGCACTCGGCCGCCCCGCTGTGCCCGGTGAGCAGTTGCAGCTCGCTCACGCAGTGCCGGACCCGGGCCTGGACCCGGCCGTTGCCGGAGCGGACACCGAGCTCCAGGGCGCGTTCCAGCAGCTTCCCGGCCGGCCGGTGGTGGCCGGACTCCAGGCCGGCCCCGGCCAGGTCGCACAGCACGTGGGCCTGCCCGGCGGTGTCGCCCGCGGCGTCCAGACCGGCCAGCGCCTGCGCCCACTGGCGCTGCGCCGCCGGGCCGTCGCCGAGCAGCTGGCTGACCCCGCCGAGGGCGCGCAGCACCAGCCCGAGGCCGTGCCGGTCACCGAGCTCCGCGAACAGCGCCCGGGCCCGCTCCAGCCGCTCCCGGGCGTCCGTCAGCCGGCCCTGGGCCGCGTCGACCGCGCCGAGCGAGTACAGCGCGGCCGCGTGGCCGCGGGCGTCGCCCGCCGGGCCGCCGGTCACCGCGACCGCCGCCTGCGCGGTGCGGCGCCAGTCGGCCAGGTGGCCGCCGGTCGCCAGGAAGTCGGCGGCGGCCAGCGCCAGGCCCCAGCACAGGCCGGCGAGTCCGTGCTCGGCCGCCTGCCGGACGGCCGCGACCAGCGCCTGTTGCTCGCTCTCCAGCCAGGCCGTCGGTCGGCGCAGCAGTTCCCGGGTGAACGGCTGCGGCAGCGGCCAGCGGTCGGTGTCGCCGGACGGGCTGGGCAGGCCTGCGCCGTACTCCCGGCGGTGTGCCTCCTCGGTCAGCGCGAGCCAGGCGCCGAGTGCCCGGCGCAGCGCGGCCTCCTGGGCGATGTCCCGCTCCTCGGCGTCCAGCCGCTCGCGGGCGAAGGAGCGGATCAGGTTGTGCAGCCGGTAGCGGACCGGGCGGCTGCCGCCGCCCGAGGAGGCGACCTCGACCAGCCGGACGTCCACCAGGATCTCCAGCAGGTCCTCGGCCCGGCCGGGGTCGAGCTCGCACAGCGGCGCCGCGACCCAGCCGGGGAACTCGGGGACGTCCAGTACGGCCAGCCGGCGGAACAGCCGGCGGGCCCCGGCGGACAGCGCGTCGTAGGTCTCCTGGAAGCAGCTGCGCACGGCCAGCCCGTCGTGCACCAGTTCGCCCAGCGCGCCCTCCCGGCTGCGCAGCCGGGCGACCAGCTTGCCGACCGGCCAGTGCGGTCGCGAGGCGAGCCGCGCGCCCGCGATCCGCAGTGCCACGGGCAGCCCGCCGCACTGCTGGACGAGCTGCGCGGTCGCGTCGCGGTCGGCGTCGATCCGCTCGCGACCGGCGACCCGGCCGAGCAGCTCCACCGCGTCGGCGGGGCCGAGGACGCCGACGTCGACCGGCAGCACCCCCGGCAGGCCGGTCATCCGGTGCCGGCTGGTGGTGATCACCGCGCAGCCGCCGCTGCCGGGCAGCAGCGGCCACACCGGCTCCGCCGACAGGACGTTGTCGAGCACGATCAGCACCCTGGCCTCGGCAAGGGTGTCGCGGTACATCTCGGTGCGCTCGGCGGGGTCGTCGGGGATGGCGCGTTCGCTGACGCCGAGCGCCTTGAGGAAGCGGACCATGACGTGCTGGGCGCCGCCGGCGTCGCGGTGGCCGTCCAGGTTGGCGAACAGCTGGCCGCCCGGGAAGGCGTCCCTGACCTGGTGGGCGACGCCGACGGCCAGGCTGGTCTTGCCCACGCCCGCGGTGCCGCTGATCGCCACCACCCGGGGGGCGGCCCGGCAGGGCGTGCCGGGCTCGGCCAGCAGGTGGTCGCGGATCCGCCGGGCGTCGTCCTGCCGTCCGACGAAGTCCACCAGGCCGGGCGGGAGCTGACGCGGGACGGCGAGCCGGCCGGTGCCGTCGCCGCGCTGTCGGCCGCGCTCGCGACGGCCCCGCCCGGAGCTCCGCTCGCGGCCGCCGGGGCCGAGGTCGAGTGCGGGCCGGCGGGCCAGGATGTCGCGGTGCAGGCGCCGCAGCTCGGGGCCGGGCGAGACGCCGAGCTCCTCGGCGAGGGCGCGGTGGGTGCGCAGGTAGACGTCGAGGGCGTCGGCCTGACGGCCCGAGCGGTAGAGCGCGAGCATCAGGTAGCCCTGGAGCTTCTCCCAGAACGGGTTGGCCGAGGCCAGTGCGGTCAGTTCGCCCAGCAGGTCGTCGTGCCGGCCGAGCGCGAGGTCGAGCCGCAGCCGCTCGTTCAGCGCCCCGCGCCTGGCCTCCTCCAGCCGGACGGCCTTCTCCTGGACGAGCCGGCTGGGGATCCCGGCGAGGGCGGCGCCGCGCCAGACGGCCAGCGCGGCCTGCAGCAGGTCGGCGGCCTGGGCGAGGTGGTCGCGCTGGACGGCGGCGCGGGCCCGGGCCACCAGGTCCTCGTAGGTGTGGACGTCCAGGCTGCCCTCGGGCAGGGCCAGCAGGTAGCCGGGTGCGCGGGTGTGGATGAGGGTGCGGTGGCCGGCGGCGGCGAACCTGCGGCGCAGCGCGGAGACGCAGATCCGGATCTGGTCGCGCGCCGTCGGCGGCGGGCTGTCGTTCCAGACGGCGTCGATCAGGCGCTCCACCGAGACGACCCGCTCGGCCTCCAGGGCGAGGACGGCCAGGATGATCTGCTGCCGCACGCCGCCGAGGCCCACCGGCCGGCCGTCGACCTCGACCTCGATCGGGCCGAGTATCCGAAAGTCCATCTGTGGCCTTTGCTCCTCGGTCTACGGGGGTGTCCACGTGCGAGGTTCGAGGCTGAGCGGGTGGTGCCGGGGTGGGTCAGAGCCGGGCCTTCGGCCGGTCGCCGGGGAGCGGGCGCGGGCTGTCGGCCGCCGGTACGGGCCGCGCCAAGGGCTCGCGCCGCTCGGCCCGCTGGAGGTGGACGATGCCGCCCAGCAGCACGGCGGTGCCGACGAGCTGGAGGGCGTTCAGGGCCTGTCCGAGCCAGGCCCAGGCCAGGACGGCGCCCGCGAGCGGTTCCAGGGAGATGTTGACCGCCCCGGCCTGCGCGCCCACCCGGGCGGTGCCCCAGGAGTAGAGCAGGAACGGCAGCAGGGTGCCGAACACGCCGATCACGGCGGCGCCGAGCAGCAGCCTCGGGTGGTGGAACAGCTCCGGTACGCCGTGGGCGGCCTGGAAGGCCAGCCAGAGCGCGCCGGCCACCCCGAACGCCCAGGTGTTGGCGGTGAGCGCGCCGCAGACCCGGGCCGCGTGCCCGCCGAAGGCCGAGAAGCAGGCCACACCGGCCGCGGTGAGCAGGCCGAAGCCGATGCCGGGCAGGTCGAGGCCGTCGAGCGGGGTGGTCGGCAGCTCCACCACGAGGGCCACCCCGACCAGGGCGGCGGCCAGGCCGGCCAGCATCCGCAGGGAGGGCGCCCGGCGGGTGGCCGCCAGGGTCCAGGCCATCACGAAGGCGGGGGCGAGGTTCTGCAGGACCAGCGCGACCGCCACCGGCAGCCGCTGGATGGCCAGGAACAGCCCCGCGTTGGCGACCGAGACGGACACCCCGAAGCCGATCACCCAGAGCCAGGGGACCGGGGCCTTCGGCCGGGCCGGGCCGGTCCGCTGGTCCGCTCCGGCCGCCCGGCGGCGGGCGAGGGCCGACAGCACGGCCAGTCCGGCGAGCGCGATCCAGGTCCGGAACGCGACCACCTCCAGCGGGTCCGCGCCCTGGCCGAAGAGCTTGCTCGCGAGGGTGCCGCCGAGCCCCCAGAGCGTCGCGGCGGCGATCACGGCCGCCAGCCCGCCGTGCCGGGCCACCGCGGCGGCGAGCTGGTGTGCGTGGATGCGTGGCATGGCCGGACTCCGAGGATTGACGGGGCCCGTGGGCACCCGAGCGGTTGATCCACAGCGCAGCATCAAGTAACCTACAAACCATTTAGCCGGTTAGTCAAGATGGCTGGTGAACCACCGATGAAGCGCCAGGAAGCCCCGGGTCCGCTGGAACTGGTCCGCGGGTTCATCAACACGCACGACCTGGAGAAGGGGACCGACGAGCTGTCGACCCCCGCCCGGGCACAGGCCTGGCTGGCCGACCGGCGGCTGCTGCGCCCGTCCGCGCAGGTCGACGAGGTGCTGCGGCTGCGCGCGGTCGAGATCCGGGAGGCGCTGCGCGCACTGGCCGGCGCCAACTCGGGCGCCGCGGCGGACCCGACGGCCGTCCGGGCCCTGGACGAGCTCGCCGGCGCGGCCACCGTCCGGCTGCGCTTCGGCCCGGACGGCAGCCCGGACGTCGCGCCGGACTGCGGCACGGCGGCGGCCCGGGACGTCACGGGCGCGCTCGGGCTGCTGCTCGCCGTCACCGGCCGGGCGGCCTTCGACGGCACCTGGCGACGGCTGAAGGTCTGCCCCGCGCCGGACTGCCGGTGGGCGTTCTACGACCACTCCAAGAACCGCTCCGGCACCTGGTGCCAGATGGCCGAGTGCGGCAACCGCGCCAAGGCCCGCGCCTTCCGCACCCGCCGCGGCGACCCGGCGGCCACGAGCTGAACCGCCCCCCCGGAGGCCGGCCTACCGGCCGTCCCAGGAACCGGGCACGGGGTAGGACGGCGGCGTCGGCGGCCAGTCCGGGCGGTCGCTGTCCGGCGGCGGCGGGGGCTGGCGGCGACGGGGGGTGCCACCGCCGCCGAGCCGGCCGCGGACGTTGTGCGGTGGCAGCACCTCGGCCCAGCGCTCGGGGTACTCGGAGGGCGGCATGCCGTCGTCGTCGTCCTCGTCCGGCTCCTCCTCGGCCCCGTCGCCCAGGCCGAGCTCCCGGGCCCGCACCGCCCGCTGGACGGCGCGCCGCGCGGCCACCTCGCGGACCAGCGTCGCGGCCGCCTCCTCGCTGGCGCGCTCGTTCTCGGCGCGGGCGTCGGCGGTCTCGACGGTCGGCCAGCGCCGGTCTATGGCGGCGTTCATGGCCGCGCCGATGAGCACCGCGAGCGCCACCACGCCGATCCACAGCAGGACGGCGACGGGCGCCGCGAGCGAGCCGTACACCGACGGGCCCTCCACCGAGCTGACCAGGTAGAGCCGCAGCAGCACGCTGCAGACCACCAGCACCACCAGGGCCACCAGGGCGCCCGGGATGTCCTCGCGCCAGGGCGTGCTGACGGGCACCGCCACGTGGTAGAGCGTGGTCAGGAAGACCACCAGCAGCAGGATCGCGGCTGGCCAGTACAGCGCGCTGACCAGCCCGGCCGAGTCCGGCAGGGTGTGCACCACCAGTCCGGGGCCGGCCACCAGCAGGGGCATCACCAGCGAGCCGATCGCCAGCGCACCGAGGTAGAGGCCGAGCGACATCAGCCGGGTCTTGACGATGCCCCGCTTGCCGTCGAGGCCGTACATCACGGTGATGGTGTCGATGAAGATGTAGAGCGCCCGGGAACCGGACCACAGCGAGAGCAGGAAGCCGATCGAGATCAGGTCCGGCCGGCCGGCGTCGAAGACGCCCTTCAGCAGCGGTTGCACGATCTGCTCGACCGAGCTCGGTGAGAGCACCGTCCCGGATGCCGAGACGATGTCCTGCTTCAGCTTGTCGATGGTGCCGGCGCCGAGGATGTCGTCCAGGTAGCCGAGGGTGCCCGCCAGGCAGAGCAGCAGCGGCGGGATGGACAGCAGCGTGAAGAACGCCGCCTCCGCGGCCAGGCCGGTCACCCGGTACTCGACGCAGGTGTTGGTGGTGTCCTTGAGCAGGCCCCACAGTGTCCGGCGCCAGGTGTTCTGCTTCGCCGCGCGCCGACGGCCGCCCCGTCGGCGGACGGGACGCTCGACGGCCTGGCCCTGGGTGTCCTGCGAAGTACTGCCGGCTGCTTGCACGCCTCTACGGTATCGGCCCACGCCACCCGATCCGCGCGCACGCACGCGCGAGGCCCGCGCCGGGAACGCCCCGGGTACGGTGACGGGCCCGGTACGGGTCCGAGCGGCCCGGAGCTCCGCGATTCGACGGCCATCTCACAGTGCGAAACCATTGCGTCCACCATGCGGACGTTGGTGGACCGGGGGTCGCCCGCCGTGCGAATCTCTTGCCATGCCAAGCGCCGGAGCCACCCTAGTAGGTCGACTGCACGTCGATCTCCTTCGCGTGTCCAGCGCCATCTGTCCGGTGACCTGAGCCCACCCCCGCCGCCACCACCGCACCCGGCGCCACCACCGCCGTCGCCGCTCCAGCGGATGCGCGAGCCCCCCGGGCAACAGGTCACTGCTCATCGACTCCCTGCCGCACTTCGCCAAGAACGCGCAGGTCGGAGCAGGACGTGCCCGGGACGTAGTGCCCCGAACCACGCCAGCCGATTGAGGACGACACCATGGCCCCCACTCCCGAACCGGTCGAGCCCCAGGTCGACAGCGCCCCCGCGCGCCGTCCCGCCGCCGCCCGCAAGGTGACCCGCCACCGCGGCGAGGGCCAGTGGGGCATGGGGCACTTCACCCCGCTCAACCCCAACGAGCAGTTCAAGAAGGACGACGACGGTCTCAACGTGCGGACACGCATTGAGACGATCTACGCGCACCGCGGCTTCGACTCGATCGACCCGGCCGACCTGCGCGGCCGGATGCGCTGGTGGGGTCTGTACACCCAGCGCAAGGAGGGCATCGACGGCGGCAAGACCGCGATCCTGGACCCGCACGAGCTGGACGCCGAGTACTTCATGCTGCGGGTCCGGATCGACGGCGGCCGCCTGACGGTGGCCCAGCTGAAGGCGATCGCCGAGGTCTCCGAGCAGTACGGCCGGGGCACCGCCGACCTGACCGACCGGCAGAACGTCCAGTACCACTGGATCCGGATCGAGGACATGCCCGCGATCTGGCAGAAGCTGGAAGGCGTCGGCCTGTCCACCACCGAGGCCTGCGGCGACACCCCGCGGGTCATCCTCGGCTCCCCGGTCGCCGGCATCGCCGAGGACGAGATCATCGACGGCACCCCCGCCATCGACGAGATCCAGCGCCGTTTCATCGGCAACCCCGAGTTCTCCAACCTGCCGCGCAAGTTCAAGTCGGCGGTCTCCGGTTCGCCGCTGCTGGACGTGGCCCACGAGATCAACGACATCGCCTTCGTCGGCGTGGTCCACCCCGAGCACGGCCCCGGCTTCGACCTCTGGGTCGGCGGCGGCCTGTCCACCAACCCCAAGCTCGGCGTCCGGCTGGGCGCCTGGGTTCCGCTGGAGGAGGTCGCGGACGTCTACGGCGGCGTCATCGGCATCTTCCGCGACTACGGCTACCGCCGGCTGCGCAACCGCGCCCGGCTGAAGTTCCTGGTCGCCGACTGGGGTGTGGAGAAGTTCCGCCAGGTGCTGCAGGACGAGTACCTGAAGTACGACCTGGTCGACGGGCCCGCGCCCGAGGAGCCCAGCGGCACCTGGCGCGACCACGTCGGCGTCCACCGGCAGAAGGACGGGAAGTTCTACGTCGGCTTCGCGCCGCGGGTCGGCCGGGTCAACGGCGAGCTGCTCGGGCAGGTGGCCGACCTGGCCGCCGCCCACGGCAGCGACCGCCTGCGCACCACCGCCGAGCAGAAGATGCTGGTCCTGGACGTCGCGGAGGACCGGGTCGAGTCCCTGGTGGCCGGGCTGGAGGCGCTGGACCTGCGGGTCACCCCGTCCCCGTTCCGCCGCGGCACCATGGCCTGCACCGGCATCGAGTACTGCAAGCTCGCCATCGTCGAGACCAAGGAGCGCGGCCGCACGCTCATCGACGAGCTGGAGAAGCGCCTGCCGGAGTTCGGCGAGCCGCTCACCATCAACATCAACGGCTGCCCGAACGCCTGCGCCCGGATCCAGGTCGCGGACATCGGTCTCAAGGGCCAGCTGGTGACCGACGAGAACGGCGACCAGGTCGAGGGCTACCAGGTGCACCTCGGTGGCGCGCTGGGCCTGGAGGCCGGCTTCGGCCGCAAGGTCCGCGGGCTCAAGGTCACCAAGGACGGCCTGCCGGACTACGTCGAGCGCGTGCTGACCCGCTTCCAGGCGGAGCGCGCCGAGGGCGAGCGGTTCGCCCAGTGGACCGCCCGCGCGAGTGAGGAGGCACTGTCGTGAGCGAACGCGCCGCGCCGTTCTTCTGCCCGTACTGCGGCGACGAGGACCTGCGCCCGTCCGAGGCCGGGCACGGCGCCTGGGAGTGCCACAGCTGCCGCCGGGCCTTCCAGCTGAAGTTCCTCGGCCTGCTGTCACCCACCAACGGGGGGAGTTCGGATGAGCACGGCGACTGACCTGGAGGCGCTGGCCACCGCGGCCGGCCGCGACCTGGAGGAGGCCTCCGCGCAGGAGGTCCTGCGCTGGGCCGCCGACAACTTCGGCAAGCGGTTCTGCGTCACCTCCTCGATGGAGGACGCGGTGGTCGCCCACCTCGCCTCCTCGGTCTTCCCGGGTGTGGACGTGGTGTTCCTGGACACCGGCTACCACTTCGCCGAGACCATCGGCACCCGGGACGCGGTGGCGGCGGTGATGCCGGTCAACGTCATCACCCTCACCCCGAAGCTCACCGTGGCCGAGCAGGACGCCGAGTACGGGCCGCAGCTGCACGACCGCGACCCGGACCTGTGCTGCTCGCTGCGCAAGGTCGAACCGCTGAACCGCGGCCTCGGCGGCTACGACGCCTGGGCGACCGGTCTGCGCCGCGACGAGTCCCCCAGCCGGGCGAACACCCCGGTGGTCTCCTGGGACCCGAAGCGCCGCAAGGTGAAGATCGCCCCGATCGCCCGCTGGACCCAGGAGGACGTGGACGCCTACGTCGCCGCCAACGGCGTGCTGCTCAACCCACTGCTGTGGGAGGGCTACACCTCGATCGGCTGCTCGCCGCTGTCCTGCACCGCCAAGCCCGGCGAGGGCGAGCAGGGCCGGGCCGGCCGCTGGGCGGGCTCCGGCAAGACCGAGTGCGGCATCCACCTCTGACCCCGCACCAACCCCCTACGCACCATCAGGAGATCTCACCGTGACGACAGCCGACACCTCGGCCGCCGGGGCCACCGCAGAGGCGGCCCCCCCGGCCGCCACCTGCGAGCGCGGCGCCACCGTGTGGCTGACCGGGCTGCCCAGCGCGGGCAAGACCACGCTCGCCTTCGCCCTGGCCGACCGGCTGCGCGCCGAGGGCCACAAGGTCGAGGTCCTGGACGGTGACGAGATCCGGGAGTTCCTCTCCAAGGGCCTCGGCTTCACCAAGGAGGACCGGCACACCAACGTGACCCGGATCGGCTTCGTCGCCGAGAAGCTGGCCGCGCACGGCGTGAAGGTGCTGGCGCCGGTGATCGCTCCGTACGCCGACTCCCGCGCGGCCGTGCGCGAGCTGCACGCCGCCAGGGGCACCGACTTCCTGGAGATCCACGTCGCGACCCCGGTCGAGCTCTGCGCCGAGCGCGACGTCAAGGGCCTGTACGCCAAGCAGGCCGCTGGCGAGATCTCCGGCCTGACCGGGGTCGACGACCCGTACGAGGCTCCGGTCGACCCGGAGCTGCGTATTCAGACGCAGGGCCGCGAGGTGGCCGACTCGGCCGCCGAGCTGCACGCCTTCCTGACCCAGAGGGGCCTGGCATGACGACCGCGACCCACCGCCTGCTCGACACCCACGAGAGCCCGTTCGCGCTGTCGCACCTCGACGCCCTGGAGGCGGAGTCGGTGCACATCTTCCGCGAGGTGGCCGGCGAGTTCGAGCGCCCGGTGATCCTGTTCTCCGGCGGCAAGGACTCCATCGTCATGCTGCACCTGGCGCTCAAGGCCTTCTGGCCCGCCCCGGTGCCGTTCGCCCTGCTGCACGTGGACACCGGCCACAACTTCCCCGAGGTCATCGCCTACCGCGACCGCGTGGTGGCCCAGTACGGCCTGCGCCTGCACGTGGCGCACGTCCAGGACTTCATCGACGACGGCCGGCTGCGCGAGCGGCCCGACGGCACCCGCAACCCGCTGCAGACCGTCCCGCTGCTGGACGCCATCGAGTCCAACAAGTTCGACGCCGTCTTCGGCGGCGGCCGCCGGGACGAGGAGAAGGCCCGCGCCAAGGAGCGCGTGTTCTCCCTGCGCGACGAGTTCGGTGCCTGGGACCCGCGCCGTCAGCGCCCCGAGCTGTGGAGCCTGTACAACGGCCGGCACGCGGTCGGCGAGCACGTCCGGGTCTTCCCGCTCTCCAACTGGACCGAGCTGGACGTCTGGCAGTACATCGAGCGCGAGAGGATCGAGCTCCCGGAGATCTACTACGCCCACGAGCGGGACGTCTTCGCCCGCGACGGCATGTGGCTGACCGCCGGCGAGTGGGGCGGCCCCAAGGAGAGCGAGCCCGTCCAGCGGCGGCTGATCCGCTACCGGACGGTGGGCGACATGTCCTGCACCGGAGCGGTCGACTCGCACGCGGCGACCATCGCCGACGTGATCGCCGAGATCGCCGCCAGCCGCCTCACCGAGCGCGGCGCCACCCGGGCCGACGACAAGCTCTCCGAGGCCGCCATGGAAGACCGTAAGCGCGAGGGGTACTTCTAGACATGCCGACCGACCTGCAGGCCGATTCGACGGCCGAGAACCCCTTCGGCGAGGCCTCCGCCACCGCGCTGCTGCGCTTCGCCACCGCCGGCTCCGTGGACGACGGCAAGTCGACCCTGGTCGGCCGCCTGCTGCACGACTCCAAGTCGGTGCTGGCGGACCAGCTGGAGGCCGTCGAGCACGCCTCCCGCAGCCGCGGCCAGGAGGCGCCCGACCTGGCGCTGCTCACCGACGGCCTGCGTGCCGAGCGCGAGCAGGGCATCACCATCGACGTGGCCTACCGCTACTTCGCCACCCCCCGGCGGCGGTTCATCCTCGCCGACACTCCCGGGCACGTGCAGTACACCCGCAACATGGTGACCGGCGCCTCCACCGCCGAGCTGGCCGTCGTGCTGGTCGACGCCCGCAACGGCGTCGTCGAGCAGACCCGCCGGCACGCCGCGGTGGCCGCCCTGCTGCGGGTGCCGCACGTGGTGCTCGCGGTCAACAAGATGGACCTGGTCGAGTACGCCGAGCCCGTCTTCGCCGCGATCGCCGAGGAGTTCACCGCCTACGCGGCCTCGCTGGGCGTGCGCGACGTGGTGGCCGTGCCGATCTCGGCGCTGGCCGGGGACAACGTCGTCGTCCCCTCCGCGCACATGGACTGGTACGGCGGCCCGACCCTGCTGGAGCACCTGGAGACCGTGCCGGTCGGCACCGACCCCAGCGAGGAGCCGGCCCGGTTCCCGGTCCAGTACGTGATCCGCCCGCAGAGCGAGGAGCACCGCGACTACCGCGGCTACGCCGGGCAGCTGGCCTCCGGCGTGCTGCGGGTCGGCGACCCGGTCACCGTGCTGCCCTCGGGCCACACCAGCACCGTCGCGGGCATCGACGCCCTCGGCCGGCCGACCGACATCGCCTGGGCTCCCCAGTCGGTCACCGTCCGCCTCGCCGACGACATCGACATCTCGCGCGGCGACCTGATCGCGGCCGGCCAGGCCCCGGTGCCCACCAAGGACATCGTGGCCACCGTCGCCCACCTCAACGAGCGCCCGCTGCGCGCCGGCGACAAGGTGCTGCTCAAGCACACCACCCGCACCGTGCGGGCGCTGGTGAAGGAGATCTCGTACCGGATCGACATCACCACGCTCGAACAGCGCAGCGGCGCCGAGGGCCTGGACGTCAACGACCTCGGCCACGTGGTGCTGCGCACCGCCGAGCCGCTGGCCCTCGACGACTACAGCGCCAACCGCCGGACCGGATCGTTTCTGCTGATCGACCCGTCCGACGGCACCACCCTCACCGCCGGCATGGCGGGCGAGGCGTTCGACACCGTCCGCATCACCACGGACGACACCGTTTCGGGCGACGAGGAGGACTGGGTCTGATGCCCAGCGAGGCGTTCTCGGGCATGGACAAGGAAGGCGGCCGCATCGGCAGCGGCGTCCTCGGCAGCGGCCAGGGCGGACTGACGCGATGTGGGGGCGGACAGGGGCACTGATCCCCTGTCACCGGGCCGGCCCTTCCCACAGCAGGGCCGGCCGGGCCTGCCCGGCATCCCGATGCCGACAGCACCACCGCACCTTCACCTTCCATGGAACAGGGACGACTCTCATGGCACCCAGCACCTCCCTCACGCATACCCCGGCCCGCCCGAACGCCGGCCGGATCAGACGGTCCGCCGTCGCCGTCGTCGCCGCGGTCACCGTCGCGGGCCTGCTCAGCGCCTGCAGCTACGGCTCGAAGAGCACCGACAAGACCTCGGCCGCCCCGGTCGCCGCGTCCGGCGCCTCCGGCCAGAAGCTCTCCGCCGACACCGTGAAGATCGGCTACTTCGCCAACCTGACCCACGGCACCCCGCTGGTCGGCCTGCAGGAGGGCCTGATCCAGAAGGAGCTCGGCGCCACCCAGGTCAAGACCCAGATCTTCAACGCCGGCCCGGCCGAGATCGAGGCGCTGAACGCCGGTTCGATCGACATCGGCTGGATCGGCCCCTCCCCGGCGATCAACGGCTTCACCAAGTCCAAGGGCGCCTCGCTGCGGGTCATCGGCGGCTCCGCCTCCGGCGGTGTGAAGCTGGTGGTCAACCCGGACAAGATCAAGACCCTGGACGACCTCAAGGGCAAGAAGATCGCCACCCCGCAGCTCGGCAACACCCAGGACGTGGCGCTGCTCAACTACCTGGCCGAGAAGGGCTACAAGGTCGACGCGCAGTCCGGCGCCGGTGACGTCTCGGTGGTCCGCTCGGACAACAAGGTCACCCCGGACGCCTACAAGTCGGGCTCCATCGACGGCGCCTGGGTGCCGGAGCCGACCGCGTCCAAGCTGGTCTCGCTGGGCGCCAAGGAGCTGCTCAACGAGAAGCAGGTCTGGCCGGACGGCAAGTTCGTGATCACCAACATCATCGTCTCGCAGAAGTTCCTCAAGGAGCACCCGGACGTGGTGGAGGCCGTGCTGCGCGGCTCGGTGAACACCAACGCCTTCATCAAGGCCGACCCGGACAAGGCCAAGGCCGACGCCAACGAGGCCATCAAGGCCGCCGCGGGCAACGCCCTGGAGCCGGCGGTCCTCGACCCGGCGTGGAAGGACATCGAGTTCCTCGACGACCCGCTGGCCAGCACCTTCCAGGCGGAGGCCGACCACGCGGTCACGGCGGGCCTGCTGGAGAAGCCGGCCCTGACCGGCATCTACGACCTGACCCTGCTCAACAAGGTGCTCAAGGAGAAGGGCCGGCCGGCCGTCGCGGACGCCGGCCTCGGGGTCAAGTGACCCTCACCCCGTGACTCCGCGGCCCGCGCCCCGCTCCCGTCCGGTCGATGCCCAATCACAGGACGGGCGCGGGGCCGGGCCCCGGCCCCGCGCCGCAGGCCCATGCCAGACCCATCACGCAGGACAGGAGGTGCCCGGATGACCCCGGCACTGACCACCTCGCAAGACGCTCCCGGCGTCGAGCTGCCGACCGGCCGCCCCGCCGTCCGGCTCTCGCACGTGCACAAGACCTTCGGCCGCCCCGGCACCGCCGCCCCCGTCCTGGAGGACATCTCCCTGGACGTGGCCCCCGGCGAGTTCGTCACCCTGCTCGGCGCCTCCGGCTGCGGCAAGTCCACCCTGCTCAACCTGGTCGCCGGACTCGACCGGCCCACCTCCGGCACCATCGAGGTGCCCGGCGGCCGCCCGGCCCTGATGTTCCAGGACCACGCGCTCTTCCCCTGGCTCACCGCCGGCCGCAACATCGAGCTGGCCCTGCGACTGGCCGGCGTGCCGCGCGAGGAGCGCCGCCCCGAGGCCGAACGGCTGCTGGAACTGGTCCGGCTCGGCGGCTCGTACCGGAAGCGGGTGCACGAGCTGTCCGGCGGCATGCGCCAGCGCGTCGCCCTGGCCCGCTCGCTCGCCCAGGGCGGCAACGTGCTGCTGATGGACGAGCCGTTCGCCGCGCTCGACGCCATCACCCGCGACGTGCTGCACGACGAGATCACCCGGATCTGGGCCGAGCGGCAGCTGACCGTCCTGTTCGTGACCCACAACGTGCGCGAGGCCGTCCGGCTGGCCCAGCGCGTCGTCCTGCTCTCCTCCCGCCCCGGCCGGATCGCCCGCGAGTGGCGGATCGACCTGCCGCAGCCGCGCCGGATCGAGTCCGCCGGTGTCGCCGATCTGTCCATCGAGATCACCGAAGAACTGCGTGGGGAGATCCGCCGCCATGTCCAGCACTGACACCACGCTCGCCAAGGAGCCGACCGACTCCGCCAGCGTCGAGGCCGGCCTCGACGCGCTGGAGACCGTCCAGGTCCAGCGCACCCCCGTCACCCAGGTGCTGCGCCAGAAGGTGCTGCCGCCGGTGCTCGGCGTCCTGCTGGTGCTGGGTGTCTGGCAGCTCGCCGTCACCCTGGAGCTGACCACCACCGACAAGCTGCCCAGCCCCGGCGAGGTCTGGCAGTCGCTCACCAAGCTCTGGTACGCGGGCACCCTGTTCGAGATCATCTGGACCAGCCTCTGGCGCGGCCTGTCCGGCTTCCTCGCCGCCGTGGTCATCGGCACCCCGATCGGCCTGGTCGTCGCCCGGGTCAAGCCGGTACGGGCGGCGCTCGGCCCGGTGCTCTCCGGCCTGCAGTCGCTGCCGTCGGTCGCCTGGGTGCCCGCCGCCGTCATCTGGCTCGGCATCAACAACTCGGCGATGTACGCCGTGATCCTGCTCGGCGCCGTCCCCTCCATCGCCAACGGCCTGATCTCCGGCATCGACCAGGTGCCGCCGATCTACCTGCGGGCCGGCCGCACCCTCGGCGCCACCGGCCTGGCCGGCGCCCGGCACGTGCTGCTGCCCGCCGCCCTCCCGGGCTACCTGGCCGGCCTCAAGCAGGGCTGGGCGTTCTCCTGGCGTTCGCTGATGGCCGCCGAACTCATCGCCGCCTCCCCCGACCTGGGCGTCGGCCTCGGCCGGTACCTGGAGAACCAGCGCGAGTTCTCCGACATGTCCGGCGTGCTGCTCGGCATCATCCTGATCCTGGTCGTCGGCGTCGCCATCGACCTGCTGATCTTCTCCCCCGTCGAGCGCCGGGTGCTGCGCAGCCGCGGCCTGCTCGTCACCACCCGCTGAGCCGCTGAGGTACCGCCCATGAGCAACGGCCGGCTGTCCGCCCTCCCCTGCCCGCTCCCCGCCGGCCCGGCGGCGGGCAGCCCCGTGCTGCTCCTGATCGCCCACGGCAGCCGGGACCCTCGGCACGCCGCCACCGTGGACGCCCTGGTCGGGCTGGTGCGCCGGGCGCGCCCGTCCGTCGAGGTCGCCACCGCGTACCTGGACCACTGCGCGCCCCGGATCCCCCAGGTGGTCGACCGCCTCGACGGCCGGGCCGCGGTGGCCGTACCGCTGCTGCTCGGCCGGGCCTTCCACGCGAAGAGCGACATCCCGGCCGCCCTGCGCGCCACCGGCGCCGACCTGCCGGTCGCCGACGTGCTCGGTCCCTCCCCGCTGCTGCTGGACGCCCTCGACCGCCGCCTCGCCGAGGCCGGCCTCGACCTCGGCTCCGCCGCCGTCCGCCGCCGGACCGGCGTCCTGCTCGCCTCGGCGGGCTCCTCCGACCCGGCCGCCAACGCCGCCACCCGCGCACTCGCCGCCGAGTGGCAGCGCACCCGGGGCTGGGCCGCCGTCGGGACCGCCCACGCCTCCGCCGTCCCCCCGCACGTCCCGGACGCCATCGCGGCCCTGCGCGCGGCCCCCGGCGTCGCACGGGTGGCCGTCGCGCCGTACCTGCTGGCCCCCGGCCTGCTCCCGGACCGGATCACCACGGCCGCCACCGCCGCCGGCGCGGACCTGGTCGCGGACACCCTCGGCGCGGCCCCCGAAATCGCCGCCCTCCTGCTGCACCGCTACGAGCACGCCCGGCACGCCGCCCCGGCCGCCCGCGCGCTCAGCGCCTGACGCTCCGGCGGGGGCGTCCGGAGGCAGGGCACGTCCAGCGCGAGCGCGATCAGCCGGTCGCGGCCGCGAAGCGGGCCGACAGGTCCGCCAGCGCCTCCCGCTCCGCGCGGCTGGTCGCCGTCGGGCGGTCCTCCCGGCGGGCCTGCTCGCTCGCGTACCGCAGCGGCGGCTCGGCCCAGCGCCAGGCGTGCGCGGCGCAGCGGCGCTCGTCCGGGGTGCCGTGTTCGGCCGCGCGCAGCAGGTCCGCCAGCACTCGCCGGCGGCCGACCGCCGCGACCAGGACGGCGGTGAGCCAGCGCGGCGAGCTGGGGTCGTCGTCGTACAGCAGGACGGCGAGCGCCCGGTCGTAGTGGTGCGCGGCCGCCGCACGGTCGGCCTCCAGGGCGCGGCAGACCGTCTGCCGCTTGTGCCCGATCCGGTGGTACTGCGGATAGAGCGGCTGATGCTCGGCCAGCCGCGCCACCCGCTCGTCGAACGGTTCCTCGCAGACCAGCCCGAGCCCGGCCAGCAGCCCGTCGAGGCCGCGTTCCTGTGCGGCGAGCCGCTCCCCGAGTTCCATCCCGTCCTCCTCCGCTCCCGGTCGGTCGCCCACCCTACGCGGCCCCGGTCGCGTGCCCCGACCCGCTCTGGCAGCATCCGCAGGGCGGGAGCCCCGGCCGCCGTCCGGGCCCCGGCGTACCGTGGTCGCGGACGGGCACGCGAGCATCCTGGGGGTCGGGCGATGGGACGGGCGGCGCAGGGGCGCGGACCGGTGGCGCAGGGGCGGTACCGGCTGCGGAACGTCGGGAGCGGGCTGCTGCTGGAGGTCGCCGGGGGCAGTACCCGGCACGGGGCCAAGGTCCGGCACGGGCGCGACGACGACAGTGCGGCCCAGGTGTGGCGGGTGTCGGCCGTGCACGAGGGGGCGGGCCTGTACCACCTGGAGAACGCCGCCAGCGGCAAGCGGCTCGACGTGACGGGTGCCCGTACCGACGACGGGGTGCCGCTGCAGCAGTGGTCGGCGAACGCGTTCGGTGCCCAGGAGTGGCTGTTCGAGCGGCATGTGGACGCGCCCGGCACCTTCACCGTGACGGCGTTCGTGAGCGGCAAGGTGATGGAGGCTGCGGACGACGGCACGGTCCGGCAGTGGGAGGACACCGACACCCCGGCGCAGTGGTGGCGCCTGGAGCAGGCCTGAGAGCGGGCGGACACCGCCGCCCGGTACGCCGAAGGGCGCCGGACCGGGTCACGGTCGGGCGCCCCACAGGCGTGCGGACGGGTCAGTCGGACTTGCGGCGCTGGCGGCCGGTGCCGTAGTTGGAGCCGCTCTTGGTGCCCGAGCCGGGCTGGGCCCGGCCCGAGGTCTTGCCGATGAACCCGGCGGCCTGCCTGCTGCCGCCGGCCGCCGCGCGGGTGCCGCCGGTCGCCGCGCCGAGGCGCTGCTTGGGGCGCGGCCGGCGGGGGTTGCCGTTGAGGTCGACGTCCTTGGGGAGCGCGGACCGCTTGGACTGCGGACGGCGGCGGGGCTGGCCGTCGGCGCCGCTCTCGGCCTTGGCCGCGGCCTGGGCCGCCTGCGCCACCTGGGCGGGGGCGAGCAGCGGCAGGACCGCGACGCCGCTGGGGGTGCGGGCGCCGGTGATCCGGTTCAGCTCGCCGTCGCCGGGGCGGACCTTGGTGACGGTCGGCCGGATGCCGGCGGTGGTCATCAGCCGCGAGACCTCGCGGCGCTGCTCGGGCAGGACGAGGGTGACCACGGTGCCGGACTCGCCGGCCCGGGCGGTGCGGCCGCCGCGGTGCAGGTAGTCCTTGTGGTCGATCGGCGGGTCGACGTTGACGACCAGGTCGAGGCCGTCGATGTGGATGCCGCGGGCCGCGACGTTGGTCGCGATGAGCGCGCTGACCTGGCCTTCACGGAACTGGTCCAGGGTGCGGTTGCGCTGCGGCTGGGACTTGCCGCCGTGCAGCGCGGCGGCCTGCACACCGGCGGCGCGCAGCTGCTTGGCGAGCCGGTCGGCGCCGTGCTTGGTGTGCACGAACATGATCACGCGGCCGTCGCGGGCGGCGATCCGGGCGGTCGCCTCGGCCTTGTCGGCCGGCTCCAGCTGGATGACGTGGTGGTCCATGGTGGTGACGGCGCCGGCCGACGGGTCCACCGAGTGGGTCACCGGGTCGGTCAGGAAGCGGGTCACCAGGCGGTCGACGTTACGGTCGAGGGTGGCGGAGAAGAGCATCCGCTGCCCGCCGGGGGCGACCTGCTCCAGCAGCTTGGCGACCTGGGGCAGGAAGCCCATGTCGGCCATCTGGTCGGCCTCGTCCAGCACGGTGATCTTCACGTGGTCGAGCCGGACGTCACCGCGGTTGATCAGGTCGTCCAGTCGGCCGGGGGTGGCGACCAGGACCTCGGTGCCGCGGCGCACCTGGTTGGACTGGCGGGTGATCGACATGCCGCCGACCACGGTGGTGATCCGCAGGTTGAGGCCGATCGCGTACGGGCTCAGCGCCTCGGTGACCTGCTGGGCCAGCTCGCGGGTGGGCACCAGGACCAGGGCCAGCGGGTAGCGGGAGTCGGCGCGCTGGCCGGCCGTGCGGGCCAGCAGCGGCAGGCCGAAGGCCAGCGTCTTGCCGGAGCCGGTACGGCCGCGGCCGAGCACGTCGCGTCCGGCGAGGGCGTCCGGCAGGGTGGCGGCCTGGATCGGGAAGGGCTCGGTGACGCCTTCCCGGCCGAGCGCGGTGAGCAGCGCCTTCGGCATGTCCAGCTCGGCGAAGCTCGCCGCCGGCGGACGCGCCGGGGTGCCCTGGACGACGGTGAACTCCTCGGCCGGGCGCGGGGCCGCGGTGCGCGGGCGGGCGGAGGCGCCGGCGCTCTTGCGCGGCGGGCGGCCGCCGCCGGTGCGGGTGCGCTGGGTGCGTGCGGGGTCGGTCATGGTGCTCCAAATCCTGCTCGGCCGACCGCTGCGGGTTGGTGCCGCGGGCGGTGGGACCTTGGGGGCAACCCCCGGCCGGTGGGCTGGGGGAAGGTCGGCCGTTACAGGAGTGGGAGTGCGCCGCCCCGGCCGTTCGGCGGCATGGGCGAGGGCCCGCACCCTGCGGTACGGGCCCTCGCGCAGCACTTTTGAGTCGGCTGGAAGCCGGGTCTCAGATGGTGCGGATGTTCTCGGCCTGCGGGCCCTTCTGGCCCTGCGTGACGTCGAACTCGACCTGCTGGCCCTCGATGAGCTCGCGGAAGCCGTTGGACTGGATGTTCGAGTAGTGGGCGAACACGTCAGCGCCGCCACCATCCTGCTCGATGAAGCCGAAGCCCTTTTCGCTGTTGAACCACTTCACGGTGCCGGTAGCCATAACCGTCTCCATATTTCACTGGGGCGTCAGGGTCCACACCTCGTGAACCCCAAGTAGCCGCGATCCCCATCCGGAGACAAAACACCGGACAAAACAAATGCGCCTGTTGGTTGATACCAGCAGGCGCACACACACGTTCATGGGAACCAATACTGCAACTGCCTCGACTGTAGCACGGCCGATCGGTGTGGTGATCGGAAAGTTCCCCTGGTCACACCACGTTTGGCCGACGCAGCGAGGGGGCACGCGGATCAGCTCCGCACGCCCCCTCGCCTTCAAGCAGTGAACGCGGTGAACGCCGTGGGCTCAGCGCCGGCCGGCGGGCTCCAGCTCGTCGGCGGCCACCGGGGTGTCCCCGGCGTGGCCGGGGATCCGGGAGTGACCGGGCCACCAGGCCGCGCGGCCGAGCAGCGCGGTGAGGGCCGGGGTGAAGAACATCGCCATCACGAAGGCCGAGACGGCGATGCCGAAGGCCACCGAGAAGCCGATCTGGCTGAACAGCGAGTTGCCGGCCAGCAGCATGGTGGCGAAGGTCAGGGCCAGGATGCTGCCCGCCGCCGCGACCGTGGGGCCGCCGTGGCGCATGGCCAGTCCGGCCGCCTTGCGCGGGCTGTGGCCCTCGGCCGCCTCCTCGCGCAGGCGGGCGATCATCAGGATGTTGTAGTCGGTGCCGATCGCCACCACGAACAGGTAGATGAACATCGGCAGCATGAACATCAGGCCGGGCTCACCCTGGAACCGCTGGAAGACCAGGCTGGTGGCGCCGACGGTGGCACCGAAGCCGAGGCCGACCGCCGCCATCAGGTACCAGGGGGCGACGATGCTGCGCAGCAGCAGCGCCAGGATCAGCATGATGAGCAGTGCGGCGACCGGGAAGACCAGCGAGTAGTCGCGGGCCATCGCGGTGTTGATGTCCTTGTACACCGAGGTGATACCGCCGACGTAGGCCTCGGTGCCCTGCGGGGCGGAGCCGTGCGCGACCTTGCGCAGGCCGTCGATGGTGTCGATGGCCCGGTTCGTCGCCGGGGCGTCCTTGAGCATCACGGTGATGTCGGCGGTGGCGCCGTCCTGGCTCAGGTGGGGCTGCGGCACGACCTGGGCCACGCCGGGGACCTTGCCGAGCTCCGCGACGTACCCGGTCAGCGCGGAGGCGTCGAGCTTGGCGCCCTCCTTGGTGCTGGTCAGGTAGATGTGGCTGGGGTCGGCGGCGCCGGCCGAGAAGGCCGTCATCAGGGTGTCCTGGACGACCATCGACTCCTTGGTCTTCGGCATCGAGCCGGAGGCCAGGTCGAAGGTGCCCTTGTAGCCGAAGGCGGCGAAGGAGAGCACCACCAGCATCGCGCCGGAGACCAGGGTGACCAGCAGCGGGCGGCGCTCGACGGTCCGGCCGAGCGCGGCGAAGCGGGCGTTCTCGGGCTCGATCCGCCAGGCCTCGGGGAAGTTGCAGCGGGGGCGCGAGCGCAGCGTGGGCAGGAAGGTCCCGACCGCACCGGGCGCGGCCCAGGGCTTGGTCCGCGGGAGCAACACGAGCCACTTCAGGTGGCGCCAGTCCCAGCGGAACCACTGGACCATGCGGCGGAACAGCACCCGCTCGGGGATCACCGAGAGCACGGCGGGCACCAGGGTGACGGAGGCGAGCGCGGTGACCGCGACGGCGATCGCCAGCGAGGGGCCGAGCGCCTTGAACATGCCGAGGCTGGACAGCAGCAGGACGCTGAAGGCCACGATGACCGCGCCGGCCGCCGAGGAGATGGCTTCGCCGACCCGGCCGACGGCGTTGACCACAGCCGTCTTACGGTCCTCGCCGGCCCGCATCCGCTCGCGGTAGCGGAACATCAGGAAGAGGAAGTAGTCCGTCCCGACACCGAACAGCACGATGATCAGGATGGCCGACACCGAGCTGTCGGCCTTGAGCCCGAAGGCCTTGCTGGCGTCGGCGATCAGGCCGTTGGCGACCATCGAGTAGACGAAGATCGACACGATCGGCAGCAGCGCGATGATCGGGCTGCGGAAGATCAGCCAGAGCGTGAGCAGGATGATCACGATCGTGCCGATGCCGATCAGGGCGTTGGCCAGTTCCGAGGAGTCCTTCTGGTCCAGGTTCTGTGCGGCCTGACCGCCCAGCTGCACCTTGAGGTTGGTGCCCTCGGCCAGCTTCTTGGCCTCGTCGCGCAGCTCCTTGGCCGAGTCGGCGGCCTCGGGCTTGTGCGCCGAGTTCTTCTCCATGCCGACCATGGACAGCGCGTAGCGGCCGTCCTTGGAGGTGGACTGCTCACTCACCGGCAGAATGGTCTCGACCATCTTGACGTGCTTGTCGGTGAGGCCCTGGACGACCTTGCCCATGGCCGCCGTGTCGGCGCCGTCCAGCTTGCCGCCGTCGGTCCGCTCGAAGAGCACCATCGCGGCCGGGGTGAAGTTGGCCGGGAAGGCCTTCTCCTGCACCTGCGCGGCCTGGATGGACTCGTAGTGCTTGGGCAGGAACGCGCTCTCGTCGGTCTGCGCGGTCAGCGTCGGGGCGGTGGCGATGATCGCGACAGCGGCGACCAGCCAGCCGACGATCACCCACCAGGCCCGCCTGACGACGAAGTGTCCTATTCGGTGGAACATGCTCGTAGTGCCTCCTGGGCATGGTTCACCGCAGCCCTGGGGGGACGGGACGCCGGGCGACGGCAGGACCGGGCGGCGAGCGGCAGCGCCTGCTCTTAGCCGGTCGGCAGGTAAGTACGGTCAGCATCCTACGGGAATTTACTTGCCGCCCGGCAAGTGGATTTCCCGCGGACCGCCCCCTAGGGGTGGCCCCGTGCCGCCCCCGGACCATCCTGACCTGCGGACGGCACCCGACACCTCGTGCTCCGGGTGGAGACGCCTCCCCCTCAGGGTGGACTCCGGTCCTCCCCGTCAAGGAGGAGATCTCGGGGGCCCGAGTAGGGGAAACCCCACCCCCGGGGTGAGGGAAGGCCCAGGGAAGACTCCCCCGCCAGCCCGATGTTGCGTCAGGCCGCGTTTTCCTAGCCTTCCTCATGCAGCTTCCACAGCGCGCCGGACCGCAGCCGGCGACCGCTTCCGGCGGCATCCGGCCGCCGCACTCCCTGGGGGGACGAACACCCGTGAAACCTGGACTCGCCGCGACGATGGGCGCCTGGAGCGCCCGGCACAGAAAGACGGCCGTCTTCGGCTGGCTGCTGTTCGTGGTGCTCGCCGCCTACCTCGGCGGCGTGCACGGCAGCACCAAGGTCGAGCAGTCGGAGTCGATGCCCGGCCAGGTGGCCCGGGCCGCCAAGATCCTCGACGAGGCCGGGATCAAGCGCCCGGCGGGCGAGACCGTCCTGGTCCAGAGCTCCGCCCTGACCGCCGACGACCCGGCCTTCCGGCGCGTGGTGGACGAGGTCGCGGGCGCCGTCACCGGCACCGGCAGGACCGCCGACCTGCACAGCCCGTACGACAGCGGGGCGATATCGGCCGACCGGCACTCCGCCCTGCTGCAGTTCACCCTGGCGGGCCAGGACGAGAAGGCGGTGGAGGACGTCCCCGCCGTGCTGGCCGCCGTCGGCAAGGTCCAGGCGGCCCACCGGGACCTCACCGTCGAGGAGTTCGGCGAGGCCAGCGCCGGGAAGTGGTTCCAGGACCAGTTCAAGAACGACTTCAGCCGCGCCGAGTGGACGGCCGTCCCGCTCGCGCTGGGCATCCTGCTGATCGCCTTCGGCGCGCTGGTGGCCGCCGTCCTGCCGGTGCTGCTCGCCCTCACCGCGTTCATCGCGGCCGGCGGCCTGGTCGCGCTGAGCAGCGGACTGCTGCACACCAGCGACGACGCCAGCTCGGTGATGCTGCTGGTCGGCCTCGCGGTCGGGGTCGACTACTGCCTCTTCTACCTGCGCCGCGAGCGCGAGGAGCGGGCCGCCGGACGGGACGCCGCGACCGCCCTGCAGATCGCCGCCGCCACCTCGGGCCGGGCCGTCCTGGTCTCCGGTGTCACCGTCGTGGTCGCGATGGCCGGCATGTTCCTCACCGGCATCGCCGACTTCCAGGCCATGTCACTGGCCACCATCATCGTGGTGGTCACCGCCGTCCTCGGTTCGCTGACCGTCCTGCCCGCGCTGCTCTCCATGCTCGGCGACCGGGTGGACAAGGGCCGGGTGCCGTTCCTGCACCGGCTCCGCCGGAGCGACGCCGCCGGCGGCCGGGTCTGGAACGCCGTGCTCACCCCGGTGCTGCGCCGCCCGCTGGCCGCGACCGTCCTGGCCGGCGGCCTGCTGCTGGGCCTGGCCGCCCCGATGCTCACCATGCACACCGCCAACCTGACCTTCCAGCAGCAACTGCCCAAGGGCAACGCGCTGGTGGCCACCTCGGCCCGGATCGAGGCGGCCTTCCCCGGCAGCCCGTCACCGGCCACCGTCGTGGTCAAGGCCAGGGACATCGACTCCCCGGAGATGACCAGGGCGATCGCCGACTTCCAGGCCAGGGCGCTCACCACCAAGGGCATGCACGGCCCGATCCAGGTCACCGTCCACCAGGCGCAGAACGTCGCCACCATCGACGTCCCCCTGCTCGGCAGCGGCAACGACGCCACCAGCAACGACGCCCTCGACGCGCTGCGCGGCACGGTGGTCGCCGACACCCTGCTCAAGGTGCCCGGCACCGAGGCCCCGGTGACCGGCCAGACCGCGGGCTCGCACGACTTCAACCGGCAGATGTCGGACTCGATGCTCCCGGTCTTCGGCTTCGTGGTGGCCTTCGCCTTCCTGCTGATGCTCACCTCCTTCCGCTCCCTGGGCATCGCCGTCACCGCCGTGGTGCTCAACCTGCTGTCGGTCGGCGCGGCGTACGGGGTGCTGTCGCTGGTCTTCCAGCACGGCGTCGGGGCGTCCCTGCTCGGTACCGCCGGGGTGGGCGCGGTGGAGTCCTGGGTGCCGCTCTTCCTCTTCGTGATCCTCTTCGGGCTGAGCATGGACTACCACGTGTTCGTGGTCTCCCGGATCAAGGAGGCGCACGACCGCGGCCTGTCCACCCAGGCCGCCATCTCGTACGGCATCCGCAGCACGGCCGGCGTGGTGACCAGCGCGGCCGTGATCATGGTCGGCGTGTTCGCGGTGTTCGGCACCCTGTCGATGCAGTCGATGAAGCAGATGGGCGTCGGCCTCGCGGTGGCGGTGCTGATCGACGCCACCGTGATCCGGGCGGTCCTGCTGCCCGCCGCGATGAGCCTGCTGGGCGAGCGCAACTGGTACCTGCCGAACTGGCTGTCCTGGCTGCCGAAGCTCGAACACGGCGAGCCCACGCCGCCGGCCGCCGCGGCCCCGGCCCGGCACGCCGCCGAGCGCGAGCCCGCCGCGCACTGACCGCCGTGCGCTGACCGCTGACCGCTCCAGGCGGCACAACCCCCACCGACCGCACAGGGGACGGCCGGTGGGGGTTGTGCCGTCCGGGCGGACGGGCCGGGCACCCGGACGCGCCGACCGCGCGCCGTTCGTGTCCGACGCTTGCGGCAGGATTGACCGGCACCAGGCAGAACGGAGCCGCCACGATGACCACCGAAGCCCCCTTCGACGAGCCCCGCGCCCGCGCCCTGCTCGCCGCCGCCTGCACCACGGCCGGCCTGCCCCGGCCCGACGCGGCCGAACTGCTGGCGCTCGGCGAGAACGCGGTCTTCGACCTGGGCGGCCCGGCCGTGGTGGCCAAGGTCGGCCGCAGCCCGGCCACCGCCGAACGGGCCGACCGCGAGCTGACCACGGCTCAGTGGCTGGACGGCCAGGGCGTACCGGTGGTCCGCCCGTACCTGCCGGGGCCGGTGGTCCCGGACGGGCACCCCGTCACCTTCTGGCACCGGCTGCCGGCGGCCGTCCGCGCCGCCCGGCCCGCGGACCTGGCCCCGCTGCTGCGGGCGCTGCACCGGCTGGCCCCGCCGCCGTTCCCACTGCGGCCCCGCGACCTGCTGGCCCCGGTCGACCGCTGGCTGGCCGCCGCCGACGGGCGGATCGACCCGGCCGACGCCCGCTTCCTGCGCGAACGCAAGGAGCGGTTCACCGCGGCCGCGGCCGAGCTGACCCCCCACCTGCCGCCGGGCACGATCCACGGGGACGCGCTGCCGCGCAACGTCCACGTCGGGCCGGACGGGCCCGTCCTGCTCGATCTGGAGAACGTCGCCCAGGACCTGCGGGAGCACGACCTGGTGGTGCTCGCCCTCAGCCACGACCGGTACGGCGTCCCCACCGAGGACTACCTCGCCTTCACCGAGGCGTACGGCTGGGACGTCCGCGCGTGGCCCGGCTTCGCGGTGCTGCGCGGTGCGCGGGAGACCGCCAGCGCCGCCTGGGTGGCCCAGCAGGCGGCGACCGCCCCGGCGGCCCTGGCCGAGTTCCGCCGCCGGGTGGACTCGCTGCGGGCCGACGACCCCCGGGTGCGCTGGTACGCGTTCTGAGGACGTCCGGCAGCCGGGGGATCCCCCTAATCCGGCCACCGCCCCGGCCGGTTCCGGTCATCGGCACCGCTCGTACGCGGCAGCGGAACCGGCCCGCACGGCCCCGCGTCCATGGCAGCACACGGCCCGCCCCGAGCCGGCCGGTACGACACCAGGAGTCGCCACCATGCTGCCTCCCCGTCACCTGTCCCCGCACCGCCGCGCCATGGGCGGGGCGGTCACCGCGCTGCTGCTCCCCGCCCTGCTCGCGGGCTGCGGGCGCGCCGAGGGCCACACGACGCGGGCGGCCGGCACCCCGGCCGCCTCCGTGTCGACGGGCACCGCACCGTCGGGCGCCTCGCCGTCCGCCGCACCGGCGCCCGGTACCACCGACGGGACCGGCACCTCGGGCGGGCCGAGCACACCGGGCAGCCCGGCTCCCACCACCGGCCGTCCGGCCACGCCGACCGCCCCCGCCACCACGAAGCCGGCCGTCCCGAGGCCGAGCACACCGGCCGCCACGAAGCCCACCACCGGCCGGACGGCGACGAGCACCCCGCCGGCGCCGCCACCGAAACCGGCCGTCTCGCTGGTGCGCTCCACCGCCTCCGGCGGCCGGAGTGTCGCCCTGACCTTCGACGACGGCCCCGGCCCGGCGACCGGCCAGATCCTCGACCTGCTCGCCCAGTACCACGTCCGCGCGACCTTCTGCCTGATCGGGACGGACGCCGCCGCCAACCCGGCCGCGGTGCGGCGGATCGTCGCCGAGGGGCACCGGCTGTGCGACCACACCGTGCACCACCCGCAGCCCCTGCACGCGCTCCCCCACGACCGGCAGGTGCAGGAGATAGCCGCCGCCAAGGACATGATCGTCAACGCCGCGGGCCCGGGCACCCCGGTGAGCTGGTTCCGCGCGCCGGGCGGGGACTTCACCGCCGAGAACGAGCAGATCGCCGCCCAGGCCGGGATGCGCTCGCTGAGCTGGTCGGTCGACCCGCGCGACTGGTCCCGCCCCGGCACGGCGGCGATCGTGTCCGCCGTCCAGCGCGGTCTGCGGCCGGGCGGGGTGGTGCTGCTGCACGACGGCGGCGGCGACCGCAGCCAGACCGTCGCGGCGCTCAGGCAGCTGCTGCCGTGGCTGACCGCGCAGGGGTACTGCTTCGACCTCCCGGCCTCCTGACCACCCCCTCCTGACCACCCCCACCTGCCGGCCCGCCGGAGGTCAGCGCAGCGGCCAGCGCCCGTCCACCACGGCCGCGGGCTCCTTGCCCTGGCGCAGCCAGCTCTGCAGGCCCTCGGCCCAGGCGCGGTACCAGTCGACCTGACGGTCGTGCAGTTGCTCGGGGGTCAGCTCGCCGGCCTGGGCCGGGTACCGCTCGCCGAGCGCCACCGCGACCCGGACGGCGGCCAGCGCGTCACTGCCGGCCTCGTGCGCGTCGGCCAGCTCCACCCCGTACACCTCGCAGACCCGCTGCAGGGTGCGCGAGCCCTTGCGGTACTTGTCGACCGTGCGGTCGATCACCAGCGCGTCCAGCACCGGCCCGACCCGGCCGCCGAGCCGGTCGGCCAGGCTGGGCAGCCCGTACCGGCGCAGCTCCGCGTCGAGCAGCGAGAGGTCGAACGGCGCGTTGAAGACGACCACCGGACGGCCGGCCAGCAGCCGGGAGCAGAGCGCCCGGGCTATCTCCTCCACGCCCTCGGCGGCGGGGCTGCCGTGGGTGCGGGCGTACTCGTCGGCTATGCCGTGGACGGCGGTGGCCTCGGCCGGCACCGGGACGCCCGGGTCGAGCAGCCAGCCGGCGGCGGCCTCGGTGCGGCCGCCCAGCGTGTCCACCAGGGCCGCGCTGACGATCCGGGACTCCGCCGGATCGGTGCCCGTGGTCTCCAGGTCGAAGCCGACCAGTGGCCCCTTCCACCAGCTCATGTGGCACGTCCTTCCGTCTGTGCTGCCGTGACGTGCTCCATCATGGCGGGCACCTGTGACAGCCCGGCCGCCGGGACCGGCGCTGCGGGCGGCCGGCCGGCCGGTGCCGGCCCGCCGCGCGGCGCCGGTCTGCGCTGATCAGGTGAGCCTGCGGGCGCGCTGGGCGGCGCCGGTGGTTCGCCTTCGTACGGTGGCCGCTCAGGGCCGTTCCGGCGCACGAGTCCCCGTGCGGGCAGACGGGCGGCCGACGAACGGAGCACCTCTGATGACACGTAGGGTCCTGCGCACGCTGCTGCCCGCAGCCGCACTCGTCTGGACGGCCGCGGTCGGCCCGGCCGCGGCGGCCGTCCCGCTGCCGATCGACGCGCCGCTCTGCGGCCCGGCGGAGCTGGAGCGGCTGGACGGTCTGCAGGCCGACCTGGACGCCAAGGCCGCCGCGGGCGAGGCCGGCCGGGCCCAGTACTGGTACGTCGACCCGCGGGCCTGCCGGCTGAGCGTCGCGGTGCTGCGCGGCGCCGAGGACGCGCACACCGAGGGCTTCGTCGGCGCCGCGCTGGCCGCGTCCGCGCTGCCCGCGCCGACCTCGCTGACCGAGGTGGACGAGCCGGTCGACCGCCGGATCGCCCGGGTGCCCGCCCCCGCGCAGCGGGGCGCGCGGGCCGCCGGGACGCTGCACGGCGGCAGCGCGATCTACAGCGGGACCTCCGGGCTGGTCTACGAGTGCACCAGCGGCCTCAACAACTACCGCCCGGGTACCACGACCACCGCGGGCCACTGCGCCGACGCCGCGACGACCTGGTACGACGCCCGGGGCAACCGGATCGGCGCGGTCACCGACTGGCGCTACCCGGGCACGGACTGGGCGGTGATCACCCCGGTCGCGGGCTGGAGCCTGCCGAACGACGTGCTGGGCTCGACGGTGCCGGTCGCCCGGTTCGGCAAGGCGTCCCTGGGCGAGGCGGTCTGCGGCCGGGGCGCCACCAGCGGCACCCGGTGCGGCTCGGTCACGGCGGTGAACGTCACCGTCAACTACCCGGACGGGCTGGTGAAGGGCCTGGTCAGGAGCAGCCAGAGCGGCGGCGAGGGCGACTCGGGCGGGCCGGTCTACGACGGCGGCACCGGGCTCGGCCTGATCAGCGGCGGCGCGTCGAGCGGCAGCCCCACCTTCTTCCAGCCGCTGACCTTCTGACCTCGCGGGCCGGCGGTGCGGCCGCCCGGTCGGGGCGGCCGCACCGCCGGCGGCGGGTCAGCCGGCGGCCAGCAGGCTCCGGCCCAGCCAGTCGTCCTCGTCCCGCACCCCGGGCAGCACGAAGAAGTACCCGCCGCCGACCGGCACCGTGAAGTCGGCCAGCGGTTCCCCGGCCAGCCGGCGCTGAACGGCCTCGAACTGGCGGGCCACGTCCTGCTGGTAGCAGCAGAACAGCAGGCCGAGGTCGAGCCGGCCGCTCGCGTCGACGCCCCGGTCGAAGTTGTAGCCGCGGCGCAGGATCCGGCTGTCGGCGGTCTGCGGGGTCTTCGGGTCGGCCAGCCGGATGTGCGCGCGGTCGGGGATCTCGTCGAGCGGTGCGCCGCTGTCCTTGCGGCGGCCGACGACCCGCTCCTGGTCGGCGGCCGGCACCCGGTCCCAGGCCTCGCTGAGCATCTGGATCACCCGGACCACCTGGTAGCTGCCGCCGGCCGCCCAGGCGGGTTCGCCGCCCGCCTCGGAGACCCAGACCAGCCGGTCCATCTCCCGTTCGGAGTCGGTGTCGGGGTTGACGATGCCGTCCTTGAAGCCCATCAGGTTGCGCTGGGCGCCGGCCGGCCGGGGCCGGTTCTGGAAGCCGTCCACCCGCCAGCGCAGCTGCAGGCCGCCGTCGCTGTGCGCGAGCAGGTCGCGCAGCGCGTGCAGCACGGTGTCCCGGCTGTCGGCGCAGATCTGCAGCGAGAGGTCGCCGTGGGCGTCGCCGGGTTCCATCCGGTCCTCGGGGAAGGCGCGCATCGCGGTCAGCCGGACGGGCTTCGCCGCGGCCAGGCCGTAGCGGTCGTCGAAGAGCGAGGCGCCGACGCCGACCGTGACGGTGAGGTTGTCGGCCGGGACGAGGGGACCGAGCATCCCGTTGTCGCCGTCCGGGTCGGGCGGGGCGCCGCCGGTGGTGAGGAAGGCGATCCGCCCGGTGAGGGTGCGCAGCAGCCGTTCGAGGGCGGCCCGGTCGGGGGCCTGGACGTTGCAGGCGGCGAAGGCGGCGAAGGCCTGCGGCGGGGTGGTCACACCGGACTGGTGGGGGCCGAGGAACGGGATCCGGCCGAGCTCGGTGGGCTCGTCGGCCCGGGCCGGGGCGGCGGCGACGGGCAGGGCCAGGGCGCCGGTGGCGAGCGCGGCGGTCTTGAGCAGGCTGCGGCGGGCCGGGCCGCCGTCGACGTCGGGGGGCTGACTGGTCATCGGACGGGCTCCCGGGTCTGGGTTTCAGGGCGGGGCGGTCCGCGCGGGAAGGGGAGGACGAACCGCTCACCTGTTTGGTATCCGCGCCGCCCGGCACCGGCAACCGGAGCTGGGCCGCCTGGCCGAGGGGTGAGCGCCCGTCAGGAGACCGCCCGGGAGTCGGCCCAGACCCCCTCGAACTCCTCGCGGTAGACCTCCAGCAGGCCCGGCTCGGTGCCGCCCGGCTCCTGCCCCGCCCCGCCGCGCAGCACCAGCGCGGGCGACTCGATGCCCCGGGCCCGGCGCAGGTACGGCTGGACCACCCCGAGGTCGGTCGAGCGGCGCCGCCCGCCCGGGCCGGCCGTCCGCGGCCCCTCCACCAGGTACGCGGTGAACCGGGGCATCTCGTCGAAGACCCTGATCTCGAAGCCGCCCTGGTCGCGCAGCCGGGCCCGGACCCGGCGCACGTGCATGATGTTCATCTCGATCGACCGGGACAGCTCACCGCGTCCGATGCCCAGCTCGCGCTCGCGCCGGCGCACCGCGCTGGAGGCCGGGTTGAGGAAGAGCAGCCGGACCCGGCAGCCCTCGGTGGCGAGCCGCACCAGCCGCTTGCCGGTGTAGTTCTGGCAGAGCATCCCGAGCCCGATGCCGACCGCGTCCAGCCGCCGGGCGCCGTCCAGCAGGTCCTCGACCGGCAGCTCGCGCTGCAGCCGGACCCGGTCGGCGTGCACCGCGACCACGTCCGCGAAACGCCCGCCGACCAGCTCCTCGACCACGTCGGAGGGCACCCCGCCGTGGCCGCCGTCGAGCAGGGCGAGCAGGCGGGCGGCGGCCCGCTCGGTCTGGTCCAGCACGGTCTGCGACAGGCTCCGGTTGCGGGAGACCACGTGCCGGGCGACCTCCAGCTCGTCCAGGGCCAGCTCCACCTCCCGGCGCTCCACCAGGTACGGCTCGAAGCAGGGCCAGTGCTGCACCATCAGCTCGCGCAGCTGGGGCAGGGTGAGGAAGACCAGCGGGTCGTCGTCGGCCGGGTCGAGCAGGTAGCCCTTGCGGCGGCTGACCTCGCGGACGGCGGAGGCCCGGTGCACCCACTCCTCGCCGGCCGGGCCGGCGGCCGCCGTCACCCAGTCCTCGCCGTGTGCGGGCGCGTAGAGCGGCCGGAGCACCTCGTCGACCAGTGAGCGCATCTTCTGCTCGACCAGGTTGAGCCAGACATAGGCCCGCCCGGCCAGCCGGACCCGGCGGTAGGCGGTCTCCCACTCGGCCGCCGTCCAGGCCATCAGCGGGCCCTCGACCGGGCCGGCCTGGCCCGGCACGGTGCCGCGCCCGGCACCGGAGGGCCGCATCACCAGGGTCGGGGCCTCGCTGCGCCGGGGGCCCAGCTCGGGCCCGCCCTGGCCGTCGGCGGGGAACCCCATTGCGCCACCTCACCTCTCGGCCATCCGCTCACCGGGAGTGACGGGCCGTCCACTGACACGGACTCAACCGTGGCGGCCCCGGCAGAGCCTGGGCCGGCACGCGGTCCGGTGGGCATGCCGGACGATCAAGAGTACTGCCCCGGCCGTCCGGGGCGCAGCCCGTTGACGGCACCGCGATCGGACAGACGATCGGACAGTCGGCCCGCGCGAAACAGCCGAGACCTCGTCAGTTTCGGCCAACGGACACCCGTTCGGGCGAACAAGTGGTGAATGGGTTCGGTCTTCGGGCGGCCGTTGGGGAGTATGCGACATGTGCCGTGCGTCACGGTACGGACGGGTGGTACATGCCGCGGCGCTCCGCCGGGAACACCGCTGTGGGTGCCAGTCCCGTTCGCTACACGGAAGTTGAGGACATATGCAGGTCTGGCCAGGGCAGCCGTACCCGCTCGGCGCCACCTATGACGGAGCCGGCACCAACTTCGCGGTGTTCTCCGAGAGCGCCGACCGGATCGAGCTGTGCCTGATCGCGGAGGACGGCTCGGAGACCGCCATCGAGCTGCGCGAGACGGACGCCTTCGTCCGGCACGCCTACCTGCCCGGAGTCCAACCGGGCCAGCGCTACGGCTTCCGGGTGCACGGCCCGCACAATCCGGGCCTCGGCCAGCGGCACAACAGTGCCAAGCTGCTGCTGGACCCGTACGCCAAGGCGATGAGCGGCCACATCGACTGGGACGAGTCGGTGTACGGGTACCACTTCGGCGCCCCCGAGCGGCGCAACGACCTGGACTCCGCGCCGCACACCATGCACTCGGTGGTGATCAACCCGTACTTCGACTGGGGCACCGACCGCCCGCCGCGCACCGACTACCACCGCACCGTGCTGTACGAGGCCCATGTGAAGGGCCTGACCAAGCTGCACCCCGGCATCCCCGAGGAGATCCGCGGCAGCTACGCGGCGCTGGCGCACCCGGCCGTGATCGAGCACCTGGCCAAGCTGGGCGTCACCGCGATCGAGCTGATGCCGGTGCACCAGTTCGTCCGCGACCACCGGCTGCGCGACCTGGGCCTGTCCAACTACTGGGGCTACAACACCATCGGCTTCTTCGCCCCGCACTCCTCGTACTCCTCCACCGGGGACCGCGGGCAGCAGGTGCAGGAGTTCAAGTCGATGGTGAAGGCGCTGCACGCGGCCGGGATCGAGGTGATCCTCGACGTCGTCTACAACCACACCGCGGAGGGCAACCACCTCGGCCCGACGCTCTCCTTCCGCGGCCTGGACAACGTCTCGTACTACCGGCTCGCCAAGGACCAGCGGTTCTACGAGGACACCACCGGCACCGGCAACAGCCTGCTGATGCGCAGCCCGCACGTGCTCCAGATGATCATGGATTCGCTGCGCTACTGGGTCACCGAGATGCACGTGGACGGCTTCCGCTTCGACCTCGCGGCCACCCTCGCCCGCCAGTTCCACGAGGTCGACCGGCTGTCCTCGTTCTTCGACCTGGTCCAGCAGGACCCGGTGGTCTCCCAGGCCAAGCTGATCGCCGAGCCCTGGGACCTGGGCGAGGGCGGCTACCAGGTCGGCAACTTCCCCCCGCTGTGGACCGAGTGGAACGGCATGTACCGGGACACCGTCCGCGACCTGTGGCGCGGCGAGACGGCGACCCTGGCCGAGTTCGGCTCCCGGCTCACCGGCTCCTCCGACCTCTACCAGGACGACGGCCGCCGCCCGATCGCCTCGATCAACTTCGTCACCTGCCACGACGGCTTCACCCTGCGCGACCTGGTCTCCTACAACGAGAAGCACAACGAGGCCAACCACGAGGACAGCCGCGACGGCGAGTCCTTCAACCGCTCCTGGAACTGCGGCGCCGAGGGCGAGACCGAGGACCGCGCCGTGCTGGACCTCAGAGCCCGCCAGCAGCGCAACTTCATCGCCACGCTGATGCTCTCCCAGGGCGTGCCGATGCTCTCCCACGGCGACGAGCTCGGCCGCACCCAGCTCGGCAACAACAACGCCTACTGCCAGGACAACGAGCTGACCTGGGTGCACTGGCCGAAGGCCCGCGGTCCGCAGGCCGAGCTGCTGGAGTTCACCCAGGGCATGATCTGGCTCCGCCGCGACCACCCGGTCTTCCGCCGCCGCCGCTTCTTCCACGGCCGCCCGGTCTCCGGCACCCACGACGACCTGACCGACATCGCCTGGTTCACCCCCTCGGGCGAGGAGATGACCAAGCAGGACTGGTCCACCAGCTACGCCAAGTCCCTCACCGTGTTCCTCAACGGCAACGCCATCTCCGAGCCCGACCGGCGCGGCGGGAAGATCGTCGACGACTCCTTCCTGCTGCTGTTCAACGCCAGCTCGGCGCAGCTGGAATTCACCGTCCCCGCCGACCACGGCGACGCCTGGGTGGTCGTGGTCGACACCACCCTGCCGGTGCTGCCCGCGCCCGGCACCGGCACCCGGGTGAAGGCGGGCGACACCCTCTGGCTCACCGACCGCTCGCTGCTGGTGCTGCAGCGGCCGGCCTGAGCACCACCGCGCCGGGCGCTGCGCCATTCGTACCAGGACGGAGGTAGGCCGCCCCCGGCGCGGGTAGGCATGACCCCATGACCTCAGCCGCCGCCCGACCGCCGACGGCCAGCTACCGGCTCCAGCTCCAGCCCGGCTTCACCCTGCACGACGCCGAGCGGGCGGTGCCCTACCTGGCCGCGCTCGGCGTCTCGCACCTGCACCTGTCGCCGCTGCTGGAGGCCGTACCCGGCTCCACGCACGGCTACGACACCGTCGACCACACCCGGATCAGCGAGCAGCTCGGCGGTGAGAGCGCCCTGCGCGACCTGGCCGCCGAGGCCCGCCGGCACGGCCTCGGCCTGATCGCCGACGTGGTGCCCAACCACATGGCGCTGCCCGTCCCCGAGCAGCTCAACCAACCGCTGTGGCAGGTGCTCCGGGACGGTCCCGACTCGCCGTACGCCCCCTGGTTCGACATCGACTGGGCGGCCCAGCCCGGCCCCTCCGACGCCCCCGGACGCGGACGCCTGCTGCTGCCGCTGCTCGGCGACCGGCTCGGCGCCGTCCTCGACCAGCTGACCGTCGACGGCGACGTGCTGCGCTACCACGACCACGCCTTCCCCCTGCGCCCGGGCACCGAGCGGCTGCCGCTGGACGAGCTGCTGGCCCGCCAGTGGTACCGGCTGGCCTGGTGGCGGCTGTCCTCGGAGGAGCTGAACTACCGCCGTTTCTTCACCGTCAACGAGCTGATCGCCGTGCGGATCGAGGTGCCGGAGGTCTTCGAGGCCACCCACCGCACCCTGCTGCGGCTGCACGCCGAGGGCGTCCTGGAGGGCTTCCGGATCGACCACCCGGACGGGCTGGCCGACCCGCGCGGCTACCTGCGGCAGCTCACGGCGGCCACCGGCGGGGCGTACACCGTGGTGGAGAAGATCCTCACCGACGAGGAGCGGCTGCCCGCCGACTGGCCCTGCGCGGGCACCACCGGGTACGACGCGCTGCGCCGGATCGACGGCGTGCTCACCGACCACGCCGGGGCCGAGCGGCTGACCACCTCGTACCAGCGGGACGTCGCCGACCGGACGAGTGCCGCCGAGGCCGGGCTGCGGGCCCGCGCGGAGCTGACCGCGCCGGACGGCGAACTGGCCGCCGAGGTGGAGCGGCTGGTCCGGCTGGCCGGCCGGATCTGCGGCGCCGAGCCCGCCCTGGCCGACCACGGTGCGGGCGAGCTCCGGCAGGCCCTGCGGGCCCTGCTGACCGACTACCCGGTCTACCGCCCGTACGTGGTGCCGGGCGAGCCGGCCCCGGCGCAGGCGGTGGCGGAGTTCGCCGCGGTGTTCGAGGCCCTGCACGAGGCCGGCGGCGAGCCCGGCCCGACCGCGGAGCTGGTCCGCGACCTGGCGCTCGGCCGGCTCGGCCGCAGCCGCGAGAAGGACGAGTTCTGCGCCCGCTTCGGGCAGACCGCCTCGGCGGTCGCCGCCAAGGGGGTCGAGGACACCGCCTTCTACCGCTGGACGGCCCTGCTGGGCCTGAACGAGGTCGGCGGCGACCCGGGCCGGCCGGGGGTCCGCCCGGCGGAGTTCCACCGCTGGTGCGCGGACCTGGAGCGGCAGTGGCCGCACTCGATGACGGCGCTGTCCACCCACGACACCAAGCGCAGCGCGGACGCCCGGGCCCGGCTGGCCGTGCTGACCGAGCTGCCGGAGATGTGGGCCGCCGAGTGCGCCGCCTGGACGGCCGCCGCCGGGCCCTGCCCGGACCGGCCGAGCGCCTGGCTGCTCTGGCAGACCCTGGTCGCCGCCTGGCCGCTGCCGGCCGAGCGGCTGGTGGGGGTGGTGCTCAAGTCCGCCCGGGAGGCCAAGGTGCACACCTCCTGGACGGCCCCCGACGAGCGCTACGAGCGGCGGCTGACCGAGTACGCCAAGGGGGTGCTGGGCCACCCGGGCCTGTGCCCCCGGATCGAGGGCATGGTCGGGCTGCTGGCGCCGTTCGCGCGCAGCAACTCCCTCTCGGCGGCGCTGCTGCACCTGACCGTGCCCGGGGTGCCGGACCTCTACCAGGGCAGCGAGGAGCCGCTGACCACCCTGGTCGACCCGGACAACCGGGCCCCGGTCGACCTGTCCGCGCTGGCCGTCCGGCTGACCGACTCCCCCGCCGGGCGGCCCGGCGACCTCGCCCGGGAGAAACTGCACCTGACCACCACCGCGCTGCACCTGCGCCGCACCCACCCGTTCGGCCCCTACCGCCCGCTGGCCGCCACCGGTCCGGCCGCCGAGCACCTGGTCGCCTTCGCCCGCGGGGACGGGGTGCTGGCCCTGGCCACCAGACTCCCGTACGGGCTGCGGCGGCGCGGCGGCTGGGCGGACGCCACCGTGGCCCTGCCGCCCGGGCGGTGGACCGACGAGCTGACCGAACGGCACTTCGCCGGTGGGGAGTCGAAGGTGTCCGATCTGCTGGAGCACGCGCCGGTGGCCCTGCTGACGACCGGGCGCCGGCTGTGACGGAGTACCGGGTCTGGGCACCCGCCGCCGAGCGGGTCGAGGTCGAGGTGGGCGGCGGTGTCCATCCGATGCGGCCGGACACCGGCCGGACCGGCTGGTGGCGGGGCGAGGCCCCCGCCGGGGACTACGGCTTCCGGCTCGACGGCGGGCGGGTCCTGCCCGACCCGCGCTCGCCCCGCCAGCCGGACGGGCCGGACGGGCTCAGCCGCCCGGTGGACCACACCGCCTTCGCCTGGTCCGACACCCCCTGGTCGGGCCGGGCGCTGCCCGGGGCGGTGCTGTACGAGCTGCACGTGGGGACCTTCACCCCCGCCGGGACGTTCGACGCCGCCGCCGAACGGCTCGACCACCTGGTCGAGTTGGGGGTGGACTTCGTCGAGCTGATGCCGGTCTGCCCGTTCCCCGGCCGGTACGGCTGGGGCTACGACGGGGTGTCGCTCTGGGCGGTGCACGAGCCGTACGGCGGCCCGGACGGCCTGAAGCGGTTCGTCGACGCCGCGCACCGCAAGGGGCTGGGCGTGGTGCTGGACGTGGTGCACAACCACCTCGGGCCGTCCGGCAACTACCTGCCCGCCTTCGGGCCGTACTTCACCGAGCGGCACCACACCCCCTGGGGCGCCGCCGTCAACCTGGACGCGGCCGGCTCGGACGAGGTCAGGGCGTACCTGATCGGCAGCGCGCTGGCCTGGCTGCGGGACTACCGGATCGACGGCCTGCGGCTGGACGCCGTACACGCCCTCGCGGACGACCGGGCCCTGCCGTTCCTGGAGGAACTCGCCGCCGAGGTCGACCGGTTGGGCGCGGCGACCGGCCGGCCGCTGTTCCTGGTCGGCGAGTCCGACCTGAACGACCCGCGCACCACCAGCCCCCGGCAGGCGGGCGGCCTCGGGCTGGCGGCCCAGTGGAGCGACGACTTCCACCACGGGCTGCACACCCTGCTCACCGGCGAATCCCAGGGCTACTACGGGGACTTCGCCGAGGACCCGTTCGCGGCGGTGGCCAAGGCGCTGACCCGGGGCTGGTTCCACGACGGCAGCCGGTCCTCGTTCCGCGGCCGCCGGCACGGGCGGCCGTTCCCGACGGCGTACGGGCACCGGCTGCTCGGCTACCTGCAGACCCACGACCAGGTCGGCAACCGGGCCACCGGGGACCGGCTCTCGTCCTCGCTCGCGCCCGGCCGGCTGGCCGCCGGGGCGGCGCTGGTGCTGACCTCGCCGTTCACGCCGATGCTCTTCATGGGCGAGGAGTGGGGCGCGAGCACCCCCTGGCAGTACTTCACCGACCACACCGACCCGCAGCTGGCCGAGGCCGTCCGGCAGGGCCGGCGGCGGGAGTTCGCCGAACACGGCTGGGCCGCCGAGGACGTCCCCGACCCGCAGGCCCGTTCGACGGTGCTCGGTTCCACCCTGGACTGGACCGAGCCCGCGCAGGCGCGGCACAGCGCGCTGCTCGACTGGTACCGGCGGCTGATCCGCCTGCGGCGCTCCGCCCCCGAGCTGATGGACCCGGACCTGTCGGCCGTGCGGGTCCGGTACGACCGGGCGCGGGGCTGGCTGCTGGTGCACCGCGGCCCGTACCGGGTGGCGGTCCGGATCGGCGGCACCGAGCCCGTGGCGGTCGACCTCGACGCCCCGTACGCGGGCACCCTCGCGGCCTTCGGCGACGCCCGCCCCGGCGGCGACGGCTCCCTGGTCCTCGGCCCGGACTCGGTGGCGGTCGTCCGGGTCGGCCGCGCCGACCGTGCCTCGGCGGTCAGCCCAGGAAGCCGGTGATCCGGGCCCGCAGACCGGCCTCGTCGAGGCCGTAGGCGGCCAGGTGCTCGGGGATGGAGCCGTAGTGGCGGTGCTCCTCGCGCGGGACGCCGAGCCCCAGCACCCGGTGCGGCAGGTCGGCCAGGGCCGCGTGGGCCTCGTTGGCGGAGGTGCCGGCCAGGTAGGGCTCGACCAGGACCACGTCGGCCCGGCCGCCGAGGGCGGCCCGCAGGCCGGCCGCGTCGAAGGGGCGCACGGTGGCGGCGTAGAGCACGGTGACGTCCAGGCCCTCGGTGGCGGCGAGCACCGCGTCCAGCATCGGGCCGACCGCCAGCACCACCGCCCCGCTGCCGCGCCGGACGGTCAGGAAGCGGCCCGGCCGTACCGGTCGGGCCGTCCCGTTGCCGTGCACGGAGAGCCGGACGTACTGCAGGCTGTCGCCGTCGGCGGCGGCGTGCCGCAGCAGCGTCTCGGCCTCGTCGGGGTGGCCGGGCACGTGCACCGACCAGCCCGGCAGGGTGTCGAGCAGCGCGACATCGCCCGGCGCCATGTGGGTGCGGCCGCCGGCCGGCCAGTCGTACGAGCCGGAGGCACTCACCAGGACCGCGCCCACGCCCTGGTGGCCGAGGTCCAGCTTGACCTGCTCGAAGGGGCGCTCGATCAGGAAGCTGGCGAAGGTGTGGGCGATCGGCCGCATCCCCGTCAGGGCCAGCCCGCCGGCCGCGCCGATCAGCAGCTGCTCGCGGATGCCGACGTTGACCACCCGGTCCGGGTGACGCTCCGCGGCGGCCACGAAACCCGCCGCGCTGATGTCGGCCAGCACCACCGCCAGCCGGGGGTCGGAGTCCAGCAGCTCGCCGGTGACGTCGATGAAGCGGTCGCGCATGGTTTCCATCGGGGGTTCCTCTACGGGGAAGGGCGGTTCAGGAGTTCTTGGGCTCGACGCGGGCGACCACGGCGTGCGGGCGGCCGGGGTGCGGCGCGGTGAAGGCGCGGTACAGCGCCTCGTGGTCGCGGCCGTCGACCGTCTCGGTCGACCAGCCCTCCGCCTCGAACCGGGCCGCGATGCCGCCGCGCCAGCCGTGCGTGGCCGAGGAGTTGTCGATCGCCACCACGTGCAGCCGCTCCAGCCCGGCGGCCCCGGCGAAGGCCACCGCCTCGTGGTTGCTGCCCTCGTCGAACTCGGCGTCGCCGATCAGCACCCACACCGCCGGGTCGGGCAGGGCCTGGGCCCGCAGGCCGAGCGCGGTGCCGACGGCCAGTGGCAGGCCGTGTCCGAGCGAGCCGGAGCCGATCTCGGCGCCCGGCACGAGCAGCCGGTCCGGGTGGTGGCCGAGCGGGGAGTCGTAGCCGCCGAAGCTCGCCAGCAGCTCGGGGGCCAGGAAGCCCTTGGCGGCGAGCACCGCGTAGTACGCCATCGGGCCGTGGCCCTTGGAGAGCAGGAAGCGGTCCCGGTCGGCGGCCCCGACCGTCTCCGGGGAGACCCGCAGGACCCGGTCGTAGAGCACCCACAGGACGTCCAGGGTGGAGGTGGCGGCCGGCCCGTGCTTCTCTGCGCCGGTCATCAGGGACAGCAGGTCGGGCAGGTCCGAGAAGCCGTACTGGGCCCCGGACCGCCGCTCGGTGTGTGTCGCGGTGGTCATGGGAGGATCGTGCAACCTGAAGTCGACTTCAAGTCAAGCCGCGCCGGCGCTATCCTCTGCGCCATGGGACTCAGCCGGCACGACCTCCTGACCATCGGCCAGCTCGCCGAACGCAGCGGCCTGGCCACCTCGGCGCTGCGCTACTACGAGCGGATGGGTCTGATCCACTCCGAGCGGACCACCGGCAACCAGCGCCGGTTCGCCCGCTCCACGCTGCGCCGGGTCGCCTTCGTCCGGGCCGCCCAGCAGGTCGGACTCTCCCTCGACGAGGTACGCGCCGCACTGGACCGGCTGCCGGTCGACCGGGCGCCCAGCCACGAGGAGTGGAACGGCGTCGCCCGCACCTGGCAGACCAGGATCGAGCGGCAGATCGAGGAACTGGAGCTGATGAAGCGGAAGTTGACCGGCTGTATCGGCTGCGGCTGCCTCTCGCTCACCCGCTGCGGGCTCTACAACGCGGACGACCGCGCCGGCCGGGCCGGAGCCGGCGCCCGCTATCTGCGCACCGGCGACCCCACGGCCGGGCCGGAGCCGCTGCCCGCCGCGACCTGAGAGCGGCCGCCGGGCCCAGTTGCCGGTTCCCCCCGGCAAGCCGGACGGGCCCGTCTATGCTGCCAGCGAGACCACGCGCAACGGGGGAGCATTCGATGACCGACCATCAGGACGTCTCGCTGGACTGGATGTCGGACGAGGGGGACGAGACCCACGTCCCGGTGGACCTGCGCCCGGACGTGCCGCACCCGGCCCGGATGTACGACTACTACCTCGGCGGCAAGGACAACTTCCCGGCCGACCGGGCCGCCGCCGAGCAGGTCGTCTCGCTCGGCCCGCTGGTGCGGATCAGTGCCCGCGCCAACCGGGCCTTCCTCCAGCGTGCCGTCCGGCACCTGGCCGAGGAGGGCATCACCCAGTTCCTGGACATCGGCACCGGCATACCCGCCGCCGGGAACACCCACGAGGTCGCCCAGCGGATCGTCCCGGACGCCCGGGTCGCCTACGTGGACAACGACCCGATCGTGCTGGTGCACGGCCGGGCCCTGCTCGCCGGGTCGGGCGCCGGCCACGTCACCGTCGTCCAGGGCGACCTGCGCGACCCCAAGTCCGTGCTGGCCGACCCGGCCGTCCGCGCCGTGATCGACTTCGACCGGCCGGTCGGCCTGCTGCTCTTCGCCGTCCTGCACTTCATCGACGACGCCGACGACCCGTACGGCATCGTGCGCACCCTGCTGGACGCGCTGCCCGCCGGCAGCCGGATCGCCCTGTCGCACGCCACCGGCGACTTCACCACCCCCGAGCAGGCCGCCAAGGGGCCCGCCGTCTACCGGGCCGCGACCGCGCAGCTCAGCATGCGCAGCCGGGAGCAGGTGGCCCGGTTCTTCGAGGGTCTGGAGCTGGCCGAGCCCGGCCTGGTCACGGCGCCGCTGTGGCGGCCCGACCAGGAGCCGCAGGACACCGACCGCGAGGTCGCGATCTGGGCCGGGGTGGCACGCAAGCCCTGACGGCCCGCCGGCCCGCGGCTGCTGGCAGGATCGGGGCATGGCGTACATCTCCCTCACCGCCCTGCTGGTCCGCGACTACGACGAGGCCATCGCCTTCTACGTCGACGCCCTCGGCTTCGAGCTGCGCGAGGACACCCCGCGCGGCGACGGCAACCGCTGGGTGGTGGTCGCCCCGCGCGGCGCCACCGAGTCGGGCCTGCTGCTCGCCCGGGCCACCAAGGCCGAGCAGCGGGCCCGGATCGGCGACCAGACCGGCGGCCGGGTCGGCCACTTCCTCACCACCGAGGACTTCGCCGCCGACCACCGCCGGATGACCGCCGCCGGCGTGGTCTTCCTGGAGGAGCCCCGGCACGAGCCGTACGGCACCGTCGCGGTGTTCCAGGACCTCTACGGCAACCGCTGGGACCTGCTCCAGCCGGCCGGCTGACCCGCCCGGACCGCCCGGACCGCCCCAGGGCTCAGGACGCGGCGGCGAGCAGCCGCACGAGGCGGTCCGCCGGGCCCGGCGGCAGACTGCCGTGCACCAGCTCGACCCGGTGGACCAGCCGGGGCGTCCGCAGCGGGACGGCCGCGACGCCCGGCGCCCGGTGCACGGCGGCGGCCGGGAGCAGGGCGAGCCCGTGCCCGGCGGCGACCAGGGCCAGCAGGCCGTTCAGCTCGGTGCCCTCGTAGCGGGTGGCGGGCCGGAAGCCGTCCGAGCCGGCCGCGGCACGCAGCCGGTCCAGGGCCATGGCCACCTCGGGCGCGTCCAGCCACCGGGCGTCGGCGAGGTCGGCCAGGGCCACCGCGGGGCGTGCGGCCAGCGGGTGTCCGACCGGCAGTGCCAGGGCGAGCGGTTCCTCGGCGACCGCGACGGTGAGCAGCGGTCCGACGTCCGGCAGGCCGAGCGGGTCGCTGGGGGCGGCCACGCCGTCGACCAGTCCGAGGTCGACGGTGCCGGTGGCGACCTCGGCGGCAACGGCCGCGCGCGGCAGCTGCCGCAGGGTCAGGTCGAGTCCGGGGTGGGCGGCCCTGACCCCGGTCAGGGCCCGGGCCAGCCGGTCGGTGACGGCCGGGGCCGACACGCCGACCACCAGCCGGGCCGGTCGCGCGCCCACCAGCCGCCGGACGTCCGCGCGGGCCGCGTCCAGCCGCAGCAGCAGCGGCCCGGCGTGTTCCAGCAGCCGCCGGCCGGCCTCGGTCGGCCGGACCGGGCGCCGTTCGAGCAGCGGGGCTCCCAGGTCCGACTCCAGTGCCGCGACCTGCTGCGAGACGGCCGACTGGGTGTAGCCGAGCTCCCGGGCGGCGGCCGAGAAGGAGCCGAGCCGGGCGACGGCGGTGAAGGTACGCAGGAAGACGGGGTCCATGCCGGTATTGTCCATCAGCTCTCCTGATGGACAGGTCACGGATCATCGTTGGCGCTGATGGCCGGGCGGCCCCCAGGATGGACGCATGACCTACCGCACCGCACGGCTCGCCCTGGTCGGCGACCGCTCCCCCAGTGTCCGTTCGCACGCCCGCATCCCCGGTCTGCTCGACGCGCTCGCGCGCCGCGAGCAGCTGGTGCTGGATGCCTACTGGATCCCCACCGAGGACGCCGTCGCCGACGGCGCGGTGGCCGGGTTCGACGCGGTCTGGCTGGTGCCGGGAAGCCCGTACCGCAGCGAGGCCGGCGCCGTCGCGGCCGCCCGTACCGCCCGTGAGCTGGGCATTCCGTTCCTGGGCACCTGCGGCGGGTTCCAGCACGCGATGCTGGAGTTCGCCCGGACGGTCTGCGGGCTGGCCGGGGCCGCGCACGCCGAGAACGACCCGGGCGCCGCCGACCCGCTGATCGCCCCGCTGGCCTGCTCGCTGGTCGGCCACGAAGGCGTCGTGGCGGTCGAGGCGGGGTCACTGGCCGCGCGGCTGCTGGGAGCCGAGCGGACCGTCGAGCGCTACCACTGCTCGTACGGGCCCAGCGGCCCGGGGCTGACCGTACTGGCCGGGCACGGCCTGCGGTTCAGCGGACGGGACGAGGCGGGCGAGGTGCGGATCGCCGAGCTGCCGGGGCATCCGTTCTACCTGGCCACGCTGTTCCAGCCGGAACTGGCGGGCGACGGCGGCAGCGTCCACCCGCTGGTCCGCGGGCTGGCGGCGGCCGCCGTGGCCCGGGCGGCCGCGTCTCAGCCGGCCTGACGGTCCTTCAGTCGCTGCCAGACCTCGCGCACCCGGGGCGCGAGGTCGGTCAGCGGGCCGCTGTTGTCGATCACCAGGTCGGCGACGGCCAGCCGGGCCTGCCGGTCGGCCTGCGCCGCCATCCGGGAACGGGCCTCCTCCTCGGGCATCCCCCGCAACCGCACCAGGCGGTCCAGGCGGATCTCGTCCGGGACGTCGATCACCACCACCAGGTCGTAGAGCGGCGCGAGCCCGTTCTCGGCGAGCAGCGGCACGTCGTGCACCACCAGGTCGTCCGGCCCGGCGGCCGCCTCCAGCTCGGCGGAGCGGGCCCTGACCAGCGGATGGACGATCCCGTTCAGCGCCGCCAGCCGGGCCGGGTCGCCGAAGACGATCCGGCCGAGCGCCGGGCGGTCCAGCGAGCCGTCCGCCAGCAGCACCTCCGGGCCGAACTCGGCCTCCACGGCCTTCAGGCCCCCGGTGCCGGGGGCCACCACCTCGCGGGCGATCAGGTCGGAGTCGACGATCACCGCGCCCAGCTCCGCGAGCTGTCGCGACACCTCACTCTTGCCCGCGCCGATCCCGCCCGTCAGTCCGATCCTCAGCATGGCGTCAGGCTACCGGTGCGCCACAGCCCCGCCCCGGGCGGCCCGTACGGAGAACACCGGCCGAACATCGGGCGAACACTTCGGCCGTCCGCCCCGCAGTCCGGGGGCCGGGCCGCGCCGACGGCCCGTCAGCCCGGTTAGGGTGCCGGACAGACACTCGAACGGACGGAGCAACCCCCATGTCCAGCCTCTGGCCCACCGGCCCGCGCCGGGTCCTGGTCGTCGGCATCGACGGCGTCCGGCTCGACCTGCTGCCCGAGCTGCACACCCCGCACCTGGACGCGGTGGCGAAGGCCGGCTTCCTGGCCCCGGTGCTCGTCGACGACGCGACCCCGACCATGTCGGGGCCGTGCTGGGCGACCATCACCACCGGTGTCGGGGTGGCCAAGCACGGGGTGCTGGGCAACCACCTCGGCGGCAACCGGCTGGACGTCTTCCCGGACTTCACCACCCGGCTGGCCGCCACCCACCGCCGCCGCACCTTCGCGGCCGGCGGCTGGGAGCCGCTGTTCCTGGCCCGCAGCGGCGGCCCGCTGTTCGCCGCACCCGGCCGGCTCGCCTACATCGCGCCGCTGGAGGACACCCCGCAGGCCTGGGAGGTCTGCGACGAGCGGGTCACCGCCGAGGCCGAGTACGTGCTCGGCCGCAGCGACGACGACCCGCAGGCCTCCTTCGTCTACCTCGGCGCGGTCGACGAGACCGCCCACTTCCTGGGCTGCGGCGAGGAGTACCGACACTCCGCGGAAGCCGCCGACCGCCGGCTCGGCCGGCTGCTGGCCGCCGTCGACAGCCGCCCGGGCCGGGCCGACGAGGAGTGGACGGTCATCGTGGTCACCGACCACGGCCACGTCGACCAGGGCGGCCACGGCGGCCGCAGCGAGCTGGAGCGCACCGCCTGGATCGCCGCCCAGGGCCCCGGCATCACCCCCGGCGTCCCCGTCCTGCCGCTGCACCACACCGATGTCGCGGCGCACGTCTACGCGGCACTGGAGATCACCCCGGACCCGCACTGGACCCTGGACGGCCGCCCGTTCACCCCGGCCGAGGAGCCCGCTCCGGCCGGCTGAGCGGCCATCCGCGCAGAACCCGGGTGCGGCCCCTCGGGGCGAGCGGCACAACCGCCGCGACCGGGCCGCCCCGGGCCACGGGGAGCCCACCACGGCCCGGTTCCCGGTGGTCAGCCGGGCAGGTCGACGCCCTCGCCGACGGCGAGCTGGGCGAACTCGGCGCCCGTCCCGGGGCCGCCCTCGCCGAGCAGCCGGCCATGCACCGTCCGGCCGACGTCACTGAGCACCGCCTCGTGGATGGCCAGTGCGCGCGAGGGGCCGGCCTCCCTGACGTAGTCGATCAGCTCGGAGACCTTCGTCCACGGGCCGGCGATCGGCAGCAGCAGCGTCTCCACCGGGTGCGGCGGGAGGGTGAGCGCGTCCCCGGGGTGGAAGAGCGTGCCGCCGAGCAGGAACCCGATGTTGCCGACCCGGGGGATGTCGGGGTGGATCACCGCGTGCCACTCGCCGTGCACGCTCACGTCGAGGCCGTCGATCTCGAAGGCGTCGCCCTCGCCGACCACGGAGACGTTGGCGCCGATCCCGTCGAGCCGGTCGGCCACCGCGCGGTTGGTCCAGATCCGCAGGCCCGGCTGGTCGGCGACGGCGGCCCGCAGCCGGTCCTCGGCGAAGTGGTCCAGGTGTTCGTGGGTGATCAGCACCGCGTCGGCGCCGCGCACGGCGTCGGCCTCGGTGAACATCCCGGGGTCGATCACCACGGTGGTGCCGCCCCGCTCGATCCGGACACAGGCATGGCCAAGCTTGGTCAGTCGCATGGGAAAAACCCTACAGCAAGACTGAACAGTTTTGCTGTACATCGACACGCTAGGCTGACCTCATGGAGAACGTCGACCCCCTGGAACTCGCCGCCGAGCTGCGCCTGACCATCGGCACCCTGGTCCGCGGGCTGCGGGTCGGCGACGAGCTGCCGCAGAACCAGGCCGCCGTCCTGGGCCGACTGGTCCGCGAGGGGCCGCGCACCACCAGCGAACTGGCCGAACTGCAGCGGGTGCGCCACCAGTCGATGGCCCGCACCGTCGCGCTGCTCACCGAGGCCGGGCTGGTCGAGCAGCGGCCGCACCCCCATGACGGCCGCAAGGTCCTGCTCGCCGCCACCGCCCGCGGCACCGCCGCCCTGCACGCCCAGCGGGCCCGCCGCGAAGGGGAGCTCGCCGCCGCCATCACCGAGCGGCTCAGCCCCGAGGAGCAGCGGGTGCTGCGGCAGAGCGTGGCCCTGCTGCGCCGGCTGGCCTGAGGGCCGTCCGGGTGAACGGGACATGCCCTGACGGTCGCCCGCGCGTTGTGCAGGGCGACCGTCATCGAGAGAGGCAGCACCCCACCATGAGCAGCACCGCCCGCTCCGCCCTGATCATCGCCGCCGCCCTGTTCGGGCTGCTGGCCGGCGGCGCCGGCTCGGCCTCCGCCTGCGGAGTACTGGACGCCGCGACCGCGCTGGCCCCGAGCTACGGCAACGGCTGCGTCAATCGCTGAGCCGGGCGACCGGCCCGACCACCGGCAGCCGCGGCGCGGGCAGCCGCGCCGGGAGGTTGAGCGGCGGCAGCTTGATGTGCTCGCTCAGCCCGATCATCCGGTGCAGCCTGCGCAGCGGCGCCGGCGCCCACCAGTTGAGCTTGCCGAACAGCGACATGGTGGCCGGCACCAGCAGGCAGCGCACCAGTGTGGCGTCCACCGCCACGGCCACCGCGAGCGCGATGCCCATCTGCTTGACCATGAGCATCTGCCCGGCCGCGAAGCCGGCGAAGACGATCACCATCAGCAGGGCCGCCGAGGTGATGATCCGACCGCTGCGCTGCAACCCGAGCTGCACGGCCTTGGCGCAGTCGTACCCCTGGTCGTGCAGCTCCTTGATCCGGGAGAGCAGGAAGACCTCGTAGTCCATCGAGAGGCCGAAGGCGAACGCGAAGACCAGGACCGGGATGAACGTCTCCAGCCCGCCGGTCGGGGTGAAACCGAGCAGTCCGCTGAAGTAGCCGTGCTGGAAGACCAGGGTGAGCGCACCGAGTGAGGCGCCCAGCGAGAGCACGTTCATCAGCAGGGCCTTGATCGGCATCACCACCGAGCCGGTCATCATGAACAGCAGGATCAGCGTGCCGGCCCCGACCAGGGCGAGCGCCCACGGGCCCCGGCTGGAGATCTCGTGCTGGAAGTCGACCACCGAGGCGGCGTCACCGGTGACGTACGTCTGCAGCCCGCCCCGCTCCGCCCGCAGCTCGTCGACCACGGACTTCGCCTGCGCGCCCTGCGGATCGCCGTGCACCAGCACCTCCACGGTGCTCAGCCGGTCGCCCACCGGGGACACGGCCCGCACCCCGTCCACCCCGGGCAGCTTGGCCACCACGTCGTCGGCGTACGCCTGCGCCCTGGCCGCGTCGGCCTCGACCACGACGGTGACCGGGGCCGGCGCCTGCTGCGGGAAGCGCTCCTCGACGGTCTGTGCCACCTGGCGGGCCGCGAACGACTTCGGCAGGACGTCGGCACCGGAGTTGCGCCACTGCGAGCCCAGGAACGGCGCGCCGGCGGCCAGCAGCAGCGCGACGCAGACCAGCATCACCGGGACGGCGCGCTTCTGCACCAGCCGGACCGTCCGGGAGAAGAAGCCCTCGTCGGACACGGGGGCGACGGGGGTCCTGATCCGGCGGCCGACGAAGCCGAGCAGCGCCGGGATCAGGGTCAGCGCGACGGCGACGGCGATGACCACCACGGACACCCCGGCCACCGCCACCGCCCGGAAGACCGGGCTGGTGAAGACGAAGAGCCCGGAGAGGGCGACCGCCACGGTCAGTCCGGAGAAGGCGACGGTGCGGCCCGCGGTGGCGGAGGTCCGTTCGACGGCCTGGGCGATGGTGGCGCCGTTGCCGCGCTCCTCACGGAAGCGGTTGACCATCAGCAGCGCGTAGTCGATGGAGAGTCCGAGGCCGAGCACGGTGGCGATCGGCAGCACGCTGGTGTCGATGTCCATCATCCGGCTGAACCCGAACATCGCCAGCAGGGCCCCGCCCACCGAGGCGATCGCGCCGATCCCGGGCAGTCCGGCCGCGGCGAGGCCGCCGAAGACCAGCACCATCACCAGCAGCGTCAACGGCAGGGTGACGATCTCACCGAACCGGGTGTCCTTCTCGGTCTGGTCCTTGACCTCCTGCTGGAGCACCAGGTCGCCGCCGATGGTCACGTGCGCCCCCGGCGCGCCGATGTCGGCCAGCCGGTGGGTGACGGCGTCCAGCTGGGCGGGGGTGCCGGCGTCGGCCATCCGTACGGAGACCAGGCTGGCGTTCCCGTCGGCGGAGGTGAGCGAGCCGCCCGCGCCGTAGGTGTCGGCGACCGAGGCGACCCCGGGCAGGCCGGCGATCTCGGCGGTGGCCGCCGTGACGGCGGCGCGTACGGCCGGATCGGTCGCGGCCGCGCCGTCGACCACGGCCGTGACGGTGCCCTGGACCGGGTCGGCCGCCTGGACCACCGCTTCGCCCCGGGCCGACTCGGAGCCACCGGCGCCGGTCGAGGCCACGGTGCCCTCGAAGACCCGGCCTCCGATCAGCACACCGAGGGCGAGCACCACCACCCAGAAGCCGAGGACCCAGCGGCGATGCCGGTAGCAGGCCCGACCGAGGGCTGCGAGCCGCCCACCGACCTTGGGGTCGGCGGGCGCGTGCGGTGCAGCGGTGTGCGAGTGGCGCATATGCAGGAGGCCTTTCGGACAGTTGCCCCAAACGTATGCGCAAGCTCATCTTCAGCCTATAGGCGGACCATGAGCCTCATATCACAATTTCCTTCACATAAAGACCACCTAAGCAGCAAGAAGCCCCCACCCGGTCTCCCGGGTGGGGGCTTCCTCAGCTACAGACCGTCAGGGACGGACCGTCAGCGATCAGCTCTGGCCGCCGGCCAGCTTCTCGCGGAGCGCGGCGAGCGCCTCGTCCGAAGCGAGAGCGCCGGAGCCCTCGTCGCTGCTGGAGGAGTACGAGCCACCACCGGAGACCGGGGCCTCCTCGCCGGCCTCGGCGGCAGCGGCGGCGTCGGCCTCGCGGCTCTTGATGACCTGGGCCTGGTGCTGCTCGAAGCGGGACTGCGCCTCGGCGTACTGGCGCTCCCACTCCTCACGCTGCTTCTCGAAGCCGGCCAGCCAGTCGTTCGCCTCGGGGTCGAAGCCCTCCGGGTAGATGTAGTTGCCGGCGTCGTCGTACGAGGCAGCCATGCCGTACAGGGTCGGGTCGAACTCGACCGACGCCGGGTCGGCACCGAGGGACTCGTTGGCCTGCTTCAGCGAGAGGCTGATGCGGCGGCGCTCGAGGTCGATGTCGATGACCTTGACGAAGATCTCGTCGCCGACCTGGACGACCTGCTCCGGGATCTCCACGTGGCGCTCGGCCAGCTCGGAGATGTGGACCAGGCCCTCGATGCCCTCGTCCACGCGGACGAACGCACCGAACGGAACCAGCTTGGTGACCTTACCCGGGACGACCTGGCCGATCTGGTGGGTCCGGGCGAACTGCTGCCACGGGTCCTCCTGGGTCGCCTTCAGCGACAGGGAGACGCGCTCGCGGTCCATGTCGACGTCGAGAACCTCGACGGTGACCTCCTGGCCGACCTCGACAACCTCGGACGGGTGGTCGATGTGCTTCCAGGACAGCTCGGAGACGTGGACGAGACCGTCGACGCCACCCAGGTCCACGAAGGCACCGAAGTTGACGATCGAGGAGACGACGCCGGAGCGCACCTGGCCCTTCTGCAGGGTGGTGAGGAAGGTCTGGCGGACCTCGCTCTGGGTCTGCTCCAGCCAGGCACGGCGGGACAGGACCACGTTGTTGCGGTTCTTGTCCAGCTCGATGATCTTGGCCTCGAGCTCCTTGCCGACGTACGGCTGGAGGTCGCGGACGCGGCGCATCTCGACCAGCGAGGCCGGGAGGAAGCCACGGAGGCCGATGTCGAGGATGAGACCACCCTTGACGACCTCGATGACGGTACCGGTGACGATGCCGTCCTCTTCCTTGATCTTCTCGATCGTGCCCCAGGCACGCTCGTACTGAGCGCGCTTCTTGGACAGGATCAGACGACCCTCCTTGTCCTCCTTCTGGAGAACCAGGGCCTCGATGTTGTCACCAACCTTGACAACCTCGTGGGGGTCGACGTCGTGCTTGATCGAGAGCTCGCGAGACGGGATGACACCCTCGGTCTTGTAACCGATGTCGAGGAGCACCTCGTCACGGTCGACCTTCACGATGACGCCCTCAACGATGTCGCCATCGTTGAAGTACTTGATGGTCTCGTCGATCGCCGCGAGGAAGGCTTCCGCGTCGCCGATGTCGTTGACCGCAACCTGCGGGGTGGTGCTGACAGAGGTGTCGGTGGGGCTCGTCATTAGGAAAAGGGCTCCGGTACGGACATGAAGTCGTAGGTAATGCCACGCGGAGGGCCCGTATCGCTCCCACCGAAAGCCGGACAGCCAAGAACACGGCACACCGCGGTCCCGTACAACGAGAAATGGTGTCCGTCTTGCGACCGTGGGGTCTTCGACAGATGCGAGCGCGACCTGCTCCGTCCGAGGCGCGCAGGCCCGCAGCGCAACTTGTAGCATACGGGGACAGCCGGGCACGGTCAACGCCGAAGGAGGCGGGACCGGTAGAGGCCGGGATCGATCAGGCCATATCCTCCGATTGCGCACCTCACACCTGGGTGTGAGACAGGCAGCCGCAGGGGCCCACCCCGGATGCCACTGTCCGATCCCGATCCCTTGCCAGGGGCCCGGTCGCGACAGCAGCGCTTCCGCAGTCCATACCCTACGCGACGGGCACTACCACCTTGGCCACCACCCCCGACTTCCAGCCCGACGATCTCGACGACCTGCCGCCCGAGCACCTCGCCGTCGGCGACGAGGACGACGGCGACGCCGTCCGCCGTACCGCGGGCGAGCACGAGAGCAGCCGCGCCAGCCGGCACTGGTGGGACCGCAACGCCGACGAGTACCAGGACGAGCACGGCGAGTTCCTCGGCGACGACCGCTTCGTGTGGTGCCCGGAGGGCCTGGACGAGGCCGAGGCCCGGCTGCTCGGCGACGCCGACTCGCTCAAGGGCCGGGACGTGCTGGAGATCGGCGCCGGCGCCGCGCAGTGCGCGCGCTGGCTCGCGGCGCAGGGTGCCCGGCCGGTCGCCCTGGACATCTCCTTCCGCCAGCTCCAGCACGCCCGCCGGATCGACCTCGGCCGGGGCGGCGCGCCGGTGGCCGTGGTGCAGGCCGACGCGGCCGTGCTGCCGTTCGCGGACGGCGCGTTCGACCTGGCCTGCTCGGCGTACGGGGCGGTGCCGTTCAGCGCCGACACCGCCGCCCTGATGCGCGAGGTGCACCGGGTGCTGCGGCCCGGCGGACGCTGGGTCTTCTCGGTGACCCACCCGATCCGCTGGGCCTTCCCCGACGAGCCCGGCCCCGAGGGGCTCACGGCCGCCGCCTCCTACTTCGACCGCACCCCCTACGTGGAGCAGGACGAGCAGGGCCGGGCCACCTACGTGGAGCACCACCGCACGCTCGGCGACCGGGTGCGGGAGCTCACCGGCGCCGGCTTCCGGCTGCTGGACCTGGTCGAACCGGAGTGGCCGGACGGCCACCAGCAGGAGTGGGGCGGCTGGAGCCCGCTGCGCGGCCGGCTGATCCCCGGCACCGCGATCTTCGTGGCGGAGCGGGGCTGAGCGGTGCGTCCCGTGGGGGTGGAACTGCCCGTCCGCACCGCCGTACCGGCGCTGCACCGGGCCCTGGCCGAGCGCGGGGTCGCGGTGCTGGCCGCGCCGCCCGGCACCGGCAAGACCACGCTGGTGCCGCTGGCGCTGGCCGGGCTGGTACCCGGCCTGGACGGACCGGCCCGGCGGGTGCTGGTCGCCGAGCCGCGCCGGCTCGCGGTCCGGGCGGCCGCGCGGCGGATGGCCTGGCTGCTGGGCTCGGCGGTGGGCGGGACCGTCGGGCACACCGTGCGCGGCGAACGGCGGGTCGGCCCGGCGACGGTCGTCGAGGTGGTCACCACCGGGGTCCTGCTGCAGCGGCTGCAGCGCGACCCGGAGCTGGCCGGGGTGGACGTCGTGGTGCTGGACGAGTGCCACGAACGGCACCTGGACGCCGACACCGCGCTCGCCTTCCTGCTCGACGTCCGGGCCGCGCTCCGTCCGGAACTGCAGCTGGTCTGCGCCTCCGCGACCTCCGACACCGGCGCCTGGGCCGAACTGCTGGGCGGCGAGGACGGACCGGCGCCGGTGGTCGAGGCACACGGCGTCTCCCACCCCGTCGACGTGGTCTGGGCTCCCCCGCCGCGCGCCGTGAAGCCCCCGCAGGGCACCCGGGTCGACTTCGCGCTGCTGGAGCACGTCGCGGCCACCGTCCGGCGGGCGATGGCCGAGCGGGACGGCGACGTGCTCTGCTTCCTGCCCGGGGTCGGCGAGATCGCCCGGGTCGCCGGACAACTGGCCGACCTGCCGGCCGAGGTGCTGCAACTGCACGGCCAGGCCCCGCAGACCGTCCAGGACGCGGCGCTGACCGCCGGCGAACGGCGCCGGGTGGTGCTGTCCACCTCCGTCGCCGAATCCTCGCTGACGGTGCCCGGCGTCCGGGTCGTGGTCGACTCCGGGCTGGCCCGCGAACCGCGCACCGACCACGCCCGCGGCCTCGCCGGCCTGGTGACCGTCCGGGCCTCGCTGGCCGCCGGGCGGCAGCGGGCCGGCCGGGCCGGACGCGAGGCCCCGGGGACGGTCTACCGCTGCTGGGCGGAGGCCTCCGACGCGCTGGCCCCGCGCTTCCCCACCCCCGAGATCGCCCTGGCGGACCTCACCTCCTTCGCCCTGCAGGCCGCCTGCTGGGGCGATCCCGACGCCGCCGCACTGGCCCTCCCGGACCGGCCGCCGACCGGGGCGATGGCCGCCGCCCGGCAGACCCTGACCGCGCTCGGCGCGGTGGACCCCGACGGCCGGGCCACCGAGCGCGGCCACCGGATCGCCCGCACCGGGCTGCACCCGCGCCTGGCCCGCGCCCTGCTCGACGGCGCGGAGCGGGTCGGCGCCCACCGGGCGGCCGAACTGGTCGCCCTGCTGTCGGAGGAACCACCCCGGGCGCTCGGCGACGACCTCGCCCGGGTCTGGCGCGCGGTGCGCGACGGCGGCGACCCCTATACCCGCCGCTGGCGCGAGGAGGTCCGGCGGCTGCAGCGCTCGGTGGACGCCCCGCGGACCGGGCTGTCCGACGCGGCCGCGGCCGGGCTGGTGGTCGCCCTGGCGTACCCCGAGCGGATCGCCCGCGCCCGCAGCACCGAAGGGCCGTACCTGATGGCCTCCGGCACGGCCGGCACCCTCGCCGCCGGGTCTCGGCTGTCGGGTGCGCCCTGGCTGGTGGTCGCCGTCGCCGACCGGCCGGCGGGATCGCCGTCGGCGCGGATCCAGCGTGCCGTGGCGCTGGACGAGGAGACCGCCCGGCAGGCCGGGGCGGCCCTGCTGACCGACCGGCAGGAGGTCGAATGGTCGGCCCGGGAATCCGAGTTGACGGCCCGTCGGGTCGAGGCGCTGGGCGCGATCGAACTGGCCGCCGAACCGCTGAGGACCCCCGACCGGGCACTGGTCCGGGCCGCACTGCTGGAAGGACTGGCCCGGGAGGGTGTCGGCTCACTGCTCCCCTGGCCGCCGGGCGCGGCCGGACTGCGCGAGCGGCTGGCCTTCCTGCACCGCACGCTCGGCGACCCGTGGCCCGACGTGAGCGACCGGGCCCTGCTCGCCGCCGCCGACCGGTGGCTGGAACCCGAACTCGGCCGGGCCCGGCGGCGCTCCGACCTCGCCCGGATCGACACCACCGCCGCGCTGCAGCGCCTGCTGCCCTGGGCGAGCGGGCAGGCCGGACGGCTGGACGAGCTGGCGCCGGAGCGGATCGCCGTACCGACCGGCTCACGGATCCGGGTGGACTACAGCGGCGACCGGCCGGTGCTGGCGGTCAAGCTGCAGGAGCTGTTCGGCTGGCAGGCCGCGCCGAAGCTGGCCGGCGGGCGCGTCCCGCTGACCATCCACCTGCTCTCCCCGGCCGGGCGTCCCGCCGCCGTCACCGGCGACCTGGCCGGTTTCTGGCGCGAGGGCTACAAGGCCGTCCGTGCGGAGCTGCGCGGGCGCTACCCCCGCCACCCGTGGCCGGAGGACCCGGCGACGGCGCAGCCGACCCGACGGGCCAACCCGCGCAAGTGACGCCCGCCCGAGGGCCCAGGCCCCGGACAGGCCGAGGCGAACCGCCGACTCCGCCCCGCCGTTGGTCGATCCCAGGAGGGACGACTGCCCGTGCGACGGGCCGTCAGTTCGGGGGTGCGGGCGGGCCGGTGTACTGCTTGGGCGAGGCCGCCGGGTTGGGCGGCGGGGTGGGCGTCAGCACCGGGCCGCAGGTCATCACGTTGCCGGCCGGGTCCCGTTGGCAGTCGGGGTTGACCGGGGCGGGGCGGTGGTCGCAGCCGCAGTCGTCGGTGCGGGGGCTGATCTCGCTGCGCGGCGTCGCGGTGGCCCGCCGGGTGGGCGCGGCGGCCTTGGTGGCCGGCCTGGCACTCGGCACGGCGGTCGGCCCGGAGTTCGCCGGGGTGCTCGGTTCGGCGCTCGGCCCGGTGCTCGGCTGGTCGCTCGGCCCGGTGGCGGCCGCGGCCGACGGGGAGGGCGACGGGGAGGCCGACGGTCCGGCGGACAGGCCCGGGGTCGCCGGAGCGACGGCCGGGGTCCGGGCGGGCGCCGGGTCGGACCCGGTGAGCGCCCAGCCGGCCAGGCCCGCCGCCCCCAGCACCCCGACCGCGACCAGCGCGGCGGGCCGCAGCCACCCGCGCCGGGCCGGTGCCGGCTGCTCGACGTCGCCCTCGATCATGGTTTCCCTCCCCGGCCGGACTGATCATCAGTCCGGGCTCCGCGGGATCCTAGCCCACCCACCGGAACGGCCGACGCGCGGGCGGCGGGCGGTCAGCGGGCGGCGAATCCGAGCGGGTGCCGCCGCAGGAATCGCAGGCCCTGCCGGAGGTAGCCCCGCGGGTTGGCGTCCAGGTGGACGGCCCATCCCGGGCGGTCCTCACCGCGCAGGTGTGCGTAGCAGGCCAGCGCGTACCCGTACGCCTCCTGGGTCAGGTAGCCGAGTCGGTGGCGGCTGACCCGGCCGCCCCGGTCGACCCGGGTGAAGGCCGCGTTGGCGTTGAAGACGCCGAAGCCGAAGAAGACGGTGAGCAGATCGGTCAGCGGCTCGCCGTCGGTGCGGTCGGGGTCGATCCGGTTCCCGGCGAGCAGCCGGACGTGCCCGAGCTCGTGGGCGACGGTGGCGACCAGGGCGACCGGGCGGGCGGCCAGCTCCTGCTCCACGGCGACCACCGGACGCCCCCGCTCGATCCGGAAGTGGCCCGCCGCCCCGCTGGAGCTCACGGTCAGCCCCAGCTCGGCCGCCATCAGATCGGCCTGCGGATCGTAGGGCCCGACCTCGACCAGCAGCCCGCCCGGGTCCACCCCGAAGTGACCGCAGAGCCGGACCACCAGCTCACCGATCTGCTCCGCGGAACCGTCGAACGGCCCCGGGAAGTGGTCGGCGGTCGGCAGCACCGGCGGCCGCCGCAGCACCTCGGGCCCGAACTCCGCCAGCAGCCAGGCCGTCGACTCCTCGACCCAGGCCTGCTCCCGTGGCCCGACCGGACATCTCGCTCCACCGAACATCCGCTGCTCCCCCCGTCGGCAGGGGCGGCCCGCCCCTGTCGACGGTAGCCCGGGTCAGTGCGCCGCCGCCTCCCAGTTCGCGCCGACACCCACCGAGACGTCCAGCGGGGCCCGCAGCGGGTACGCCCCGGCCATCTGCGCGCGCACCAGGGCCTCGACCTGCTCACGCTCGCCGGGCGCCAGCTCCAGCACGATTTCGTCGTGCACCTGGAGCAGCATCCGGGAGGCCAGCGAGGCCTTGGTGAGCTCCTCGTCGACCCGCAGCATGGCGATCTTGACGATGTCGGCCGCCGACCCCTGGATCGGGGCGTTCAGCGCCATCCGCTCGGCCATCTCGCGGCGCTGGCGGTTGTCGCTGGTGAGGTCGGGCAGGTAGCGGCGGCGGCCCAGCAGGGTCTCGGTGTAGCCCACCGCGCGGGCCTCCTCGACCACCCGCTGCAGGTACTCGCGCACCCCGCCGAAGCGCAGGAAGTAGGTGTCCATCAGGCCCTGCGCCTCGGCCGGCTTGATGCCGAGCTGCTGCGAGAGCCCGTACGCGGACAGGCCGTAGGCCAGGCCGTAGGACATCGCCTTGATCTTGCGGCGCATCTCGGCGTCGACCGCTTCCGGTGCGACCTCGAAGACCTGCGAGGCGACCGTGGTGTGCAGGTCCTCACCGCTCTCGAAGGCCTCGATCAGCGCCGCGTCCTCGGACAGGTGCGCCATGATCCGCAGCTCGATCTGGGAGTAGTCGGCGGTCAGCAGCGCCTCGTACCCCTCGCCGACCACGAAGGCGCGGCGGATCGCCCGGCCCTCCTCGGTGCGGACCGGGATGTTCTGCAGGTTCGGGTCCTGGGAGGACAGCCGGCCGGTGGCGGCGACCATCTGGTTGAAGGTGGTGTGGATCCGGCCCTGCGGCGAGACCGTCTTGAGCAGGCCCTCGACGGTGGTGCGCAGCTTGGCCTGGTCCCGGTGGCGCAGCAGGATGACCGGCAGCTCGTTGGTGGTCTGGCCGGCCAGCCAGGTCAGCGCGTCGGCGTCGGTGGTGTAGCCGGTCTTGATCTTCTTGGTCTTGGGCAGCGCCAGCTCGCCGAACAGGATCTCCTGGAGCTGCTTGGGCGAGCCGAGGTTGAAGGGGTGACCGGCGGCGGCGTGCGCCTCCTCGACGCAGCGCTGGATCTCGGCGGAGAACTGCGTCTCCAGGCCGGTCAGCCACTCCCGGTCGGCGGCGATGCCGTAGCGCTCCATCCGGGCCAGCAGGGCCGCGATCGGCAGCTCCATGTCGTGGAACAGCTCGACCGCGCCGACCTCGGCCAGCCGGGTCTCGAACAGGGCGGCCAGGTCGAGGATCGCCCGGGCCTGCACCATCAGGGCCTGGGCGGCGGCGGTGCCGTCCTCCTCCTCCGCGTCGAAGGAGAGCTGCCCGGTCTCGGCGGCGGCCGCGGGGGCCAGCGACCGGGCCAGGTACTCCTCGGCCAGCACGTCCAGGGTGAAGGTGCGCCGGCCGGGCTTCTCCAGGTACGCGGCGAGCGCGGTGTCGGCGGCGACGCCGGCGATCTGCCAGCCCTGCTCGGCGAAGGCGCGCATCACGTGCTTGGCGATGTGCAGGGCCTTCGGGCGGGAGGCGTCGGCCAGCCAGTCGGTGAACGCCCGGTCGTCGGCCTCGGCGAGCTGCGCCGGGTCGAACCAGGCCGCGGTGTCGCCGGCGGCGAGCGCGATCTCCTGGACCTCGCCGGAGCCGAGCGCCCACCGGTAGACGGAGGCGAGCGCGACCAGGCCCTTGCCGTGCTGGTCGAGCCAGCCGGCCAGGGCGCCGGGCTCGGTGAGCAGCTCGCCGTCGACGGCGAGGCCCGGGGAGGCCTCGGCGGCGGTCTCGGGTTCGGCGCCGGCCGGGTCGATGCCCTGGACGCGGTCGCGGAAGTTGGGGTTGCGGAACTCCAGGCTCTCCATGAGCCGGCCGACGGCCTCCTTGTCGAAGGGCTCGCGGCCGAGGTCGGCGACGCCGAGCGGCAGCTCGACGTCCCGGACCAGCTCGGTGAGGAGGCGGTTGCGCCTGACGGAGTCGAGGTGCTCGCGGAGCTTCTCGCCGACCTTGCCCTTGACCTCGTCGGCCCGCTCGACCAGCTGCTCGAAGGAGCCGAACTGGTTGACCCACTTCGCGGCGGTCTTCTCGCCGACGCCGGGGATGCCGGGCAGGTTGTCCGACGGGTCGCCGCGAAGGGCGGCGAGGCCGGGGTACTGGGCGGGGGTCACGCCGTACTTCTCGGCGACCTTGTCCGGGGTGTAGCGGGTGAGCTCGGAGACGCCCTTGGTCGGGTAGAGCACGGTGGTGTGCTCGGTGACCAGCTGCAGCGAGTCGCGGTCGCCGGTGACGATCAGGACCTCGAAGCCCTCGGCCTCGGCGGCGGTGACCAGGGTGGCGATCACGTCGTCGGCCTCGAAGCCGTCGACGGACAGCCGCCGGATGCTCATCGCGTCGAGCAGCTCGTGGATCAGGCCGATCTGGCTGCGGAACTCGTCCGGCGTCTTGGCGCGGTTGGCCTTGTAGTCGGGGAACTCGGCCGAGCGGAACGTCTGCCGCGAGACGTCGAAGGCCACCGCGAGGTGGGTGGGCCGCTCGTCCCGCACGGTGTTGGCCAGCATCGAGGCGAAGCCGTACACGGCGTTGGTCGGCTGGCCGGTGGTGGTGTTGAAGTTCTCCACGGGCAGGGCGTAGAACGCCCGGTAGGCCATCGAATGCCCGTCGAGCAGCATCAGCCGGGGCCGGCCACCCGCACCCTCGCCCGCGCCCTTGCCTGCACTCTGCGTAGCCACGTCCACGTCCGTCCTGCCGGTTCCACTGCCAGCAACAGATCCTATGGCCCGCCGCCGACAACGGACGTAAGGACGCAGACCACCGCGCCCCGGGGGCCCGGTCGCGCCGGTCGTACGATCGCAGGCAGCACCACCATGCGATCCCTCACACAGCGGCAGGAGCGCCATGACCGACGAGGCCCCCGTACTCAACGTGCCCCAGGACGTGCTCGACCACTTCGCCAAGCTCGGCGTCAGCCCCGAGACCTTCTCCGGCGGCCACCTCGGCGACAAGCTCGGCCTCAAGGTCGTGGAGGCCTCGCCGGACCGGGTGGTGGGCACCATGCCGGTGGACGGCAACCAGCAGCCGTACGGACTGCTGCACGGCGGCGCCTCGGCGGCGCTGGCCGAGACGCTCGGCTCGATCGGGGCGATGCTGCACGCCGGGCCGGGCCGGTACGCGGTCGGGGTGGACCTGAACGCCACCCACCACCGGTCGGCCACCTCCGGGCTGGTGACCGGGGTGGCGAGCGCGGTCTTCAAGGGGCGCACGGCCGCCACCTACGAGATCGCGATCACCGACGACACCGGCCGCCGGATCACCAGCTGCCGGCTGACCTGCATGCTGCGGGATCTGTAGCCGCAGGCCAACACCCCTGCCCCACCCCCTCGTTCGAACGCCGGTTTGATCCCCGCCCTGCCGGGGCAGGCCATGGCCAGACGAGGGGGCGGTGGCATGTCCGGCACAGGGCACGAGCGCGGCGGGGGGCCGCCCGCCGGCCACGGCTTCCTCGGTCCGGTGGAGGCCGCCGAGGGCACCACCGCGACCCGGCCGGCCGGGCCCCGCCCGCCCGGCCGCCGTCTGCGCCCCGCCGGCCTGACCCGGCGTCAGAAGTACGCCGCGGCAGTACTGCTGCTGGCCGCGGCCACCCTGCCGGCCACCCGGCACGCCGGCAGCCGCCCCGAGCAGGCGGCCAACTCCCCGCCCCCGTACCCGGCCCAGATCACCCACTTCCGCTACGCCGGGACCGGCTCGGCCGCGGTCGCCGGCGGCGACGGCTTCGTGCTGCGGATGGCCGTCCGCAGCGACGGGCCCGGGCCGGTCGAGCTGGTCGGCCTCCGGCAGAGCTACCGGGGCCTTCAGGCGGCGCCCGTGGGCGCCCTGCCGCGCCGGCTGGATCCGGGGGTCCCCGTCGTGGTGGAGGTGGCCTACCGGGTGACCGACTGCGCCCAGGCGCCACCGGATGCGGGGATGCCCTTCCTGGATGTAACGCTGCGTAACACGCGTGCAATCCAGACCCTGAGCCAGATCCTCGGCGACGCCTACGCGGGAGATCTCTCGCGAAACCTCCATATCGCCTGCCCGGATTCCGATATCCGAACACGGGTGCCCGTTCCACCCTCCCCGGACACCGGCGTCCGATAACCGGACATTCCTTGGATGAGCAGGGAATCCAGCCCGACAGCCTTCCACAGGACGAGACGAGGAGCGCTATTCGGAGGCTCTAAACGGCGAACGGCTCAGCATGTGAGATTTTTGCCGGGGGTACTCATAACAAGAGAATCACAGCATGTCCGGACCTCTGCCGGAGGCGCCAAACCCGTTCTAGAGTCACGGCCAGTCACCGCGCCAACCGATTGGGCCCCAGGCCCAGCGCGCGACCCGGCCGCCGCCATCTCTGGCGCCGCGCCTTCCTGATCCAGAAGGGGACCCTCGTGCGTAAGAGTTCACTGCTTGTCGTGAGCATTGCCGTCACCGGAGCTCTCACCCTCTCCGCGTGCGGCTCGCGTGGTGAGAAGAAGGCCGGCGACGACGCCAGCGGCAGCACCGTCGTGACCATCGGTGTCGACGCGCCGCTCACCGGCCCGCTCGCGCCCCTCGGCCTCGGCATCCAGCACTCCGCGGAGCTCGCCGCGAAGATCGCGAACGACACCAAGGAAGTTCCCGGCGTCACGTTCAAGGTCAAGGCCCTCGACGACAAGAAGTCGCCGCAGGAAGGCCAGTCCAACGCCACCGCCCTGGTCGCCGACAAGACCGTGCTCGGCGTCGTCGGCCCGCTCAACTCCGGTGTCGCCCAGTCGATGCAGCAGATCTTCGAGACCGCCAACCTGGCCGAGGTCTCCCCGGCGAACACCAACCCCGCGCTCACCCAGGGCGAGAAGTTCGAGACCGAGAAGAAGCGTCAGTTCAAGAGCTACTTCCGGACCGCCACCACCGACGCCATCCAGGGCCCCTTCGCCGCTCAGTACGCCTACAACGACCTGAGCAAGAAGAAGGCGTACCTGATCGACGACAAGAAGACCTACGGCGTCGGCCTGGTCGCCGCCTTCCAGAAGGAGTTCACCAAGCTCGGCGGTGCCGTCGCGGGCAGCGACCACATCGACGAGAACAACCTGGACTTCTCCGCCGTCGTCACCAAGGCCAAGGCCGCCGGCGCCGACATCATCTACTACGGCGGCGAGTACCCGCAGTCCGGCCCGCTCAGCGACCAGCTGAAGAAGGCCGGCGTCACCGTCCCGGTCATGGGCGGCGACGGCATGTACGACCCCGAGTACATCAACAAGGCCAACAAGAACGCCGAGGGTGACCTCGCCACCTCGGTCGGCGCCCCGGTCGAGACCCTCGACTCGGCCAAGAAGTTCGTCGCCGACTACGCGGCCGCGAAGTACGCCGACCCGTACGCCGCCTACGGCGGCTACTCCTACGACGCCGCCTGGTCCATCGTCCAGGGCGTCAAGGCCGTCGCCGCCGCCAACGGCGGCAAGCTGCCCGACGGTGCCCGCGGCAAGGTCGTCGAGGCCCTCAGCAAGGTCAGCTTCGACGGCGTGACCGGCAAGGTCGCCTTCGACGAGTACGGCGACGCCGTCAACAAGCAGCTCACCGTCTACGTCGTCAAGGGCGGCACCTGGACGGTCGCCAAGTCCGGCACCTACTCCGGCTGACCCGGACCCGGACCCCCCCCCGCGGTAACAGCACGGCACCGCAGAACCGCACCACCAAGTACCGGCACCACACAACGAACCACCAGGCGGGGGGCGCTGCGAACCAGCGCCCCCCGCTGTACATCCTCTGTACGCCACGGTTCGAGCCGACCCCCACAGCGAACCCCACCCACCGAACCCCCTCGGAGGCCCAGCGGTGCACGAACTGCCGCAGCAGCTGGCCAACGGCCTGATTCTCGGCGCCCTTTACGGGCTGATCGCGATCGGCTACACAATGGTCTACGGCATTGTCCAGCTCATCAACTTCGCCCACGGCGAGATCTTCATGACAGGTGGGTTCGGCGCCCTCACCACCTACCTCATCCTCCCGTCCGGCACCAGTCTGTGGCTGGCCCTGCCCCTGATGCTGGTCGGCGGCGTCATCGTCGCCGTCCTGATCGCCGTCGCCGCCGAGCGCTTCGCCTACCGGCCGCTGCGCGGGGCTCCCAAGCTCGCACCGCTGATCACCGCGATCGGTCTGTCGATCGCCCTCCAGCAGGTCGTCGAGCAGTTCTACCCCGGCGCCAAGTCCGGCCGCAGCTTCCCGCAGCTCCCGGGCGGCCCCTACGTCTTCGGGCCGATCACGCTGCAGCCCGCCGACTTCTACCTCTTCATCGCCGCCCCGCTCTGCATGGGCGCGCTCGCCGCCTTCGTCGGCAAGACCCGCACCGGCCGCGGCATGCAGGCCACCGCGCAGGACCCCGACACCGCCAAGCTCATGGGCATCAACACCGACCGCATCATCGTGATCGCGTTCGCCCTCGGTGCCGCCTTCGCCGCCGTCGCCTCCATCGGCTGGGGCCTGCGCTACGGCCAGGTCTCCCCCGCGATGGGCTTCCTCGCCGGCCTCAAGGCCTTCACCGCGGCCGTCCTCGGCGGCATCGGCAACATCTACGGCGCCATGCTCGGCGGCCTCGTGCTCGGCGTCGCGGAGGCCATGGCCACCGCGTACATCCAGGAAGTCCCCGGCATGCAGCAGCTCGGCGGCGGCTCCTGGGCCAACGTCTGGGCCTTCGTCCTGCTCATCGTCGTCCTCCTCGTCAGACCACAGGGTCTGCTCGGGGAACGCGTCGCGGACCGAGCCTGAGGAAGCGGGAGACCCACACCATGAGCACCATCACGCGCCGTGCCATCCCGATGCCCCCGGTCGCAGCCAAGGCCCTGATCGCCGCCGGCGGTCTGGCCACCGCGGCCAGCACCCTGATCCACTGGACCTACACCACCGAGTTCCCCGGTGACCTCACCGTCGACGGCTACCCCGGCGGCCTGCAGATCCTCACCCTGGTCGCGGGCCTGCTCACCGCCGCGTTCGCCCTCCCGCTGTACGGGGTCAAGGGCACCCGCTGGCTCAGCCCCGCCGGCCCCGAGGCCGCCGCGCTGATCCTCGCCGTCGCCGGCTTCGCCACCACCTGGTTCACCGTGCTCGCCATCAGCGTCGAGCTCGGCGGCATCGCCAACCTCGAACCCGGCGGCGCCATCGCCGCGCTGGCCTCGCTGATCCCGCTGATCGGCGCCCTCGGCCTGCCGCAGCAGAGCAGCGACACCCCGGCGCCGGAGACCAGGAACCCCCTGGTCACCGCCCGCCACCTGCTCGGCTCCCTCGGCCGCCTGATCGGCCCCCGCCCGGACCTGCGGCCCGCACCGCCGCAGAACCGCTGGGTCGAGGTACTGATCATCATCGGCGCGGCCGCCGTCGGCCTCACCGTGTTCACCTACGGCATCACCACCGAGTACGGCGAGCTGTTCATCGGCTTCCTGATCCTCACCGCCCTCGGCACCTGGGCCCTGATGCGCGGCGGCCTGCTCGGTCAGCTCACCGCGATCACCGCCCGGCACCGCGGCACCACCACCGCCGCCGCGTTCGCCGCGGCCGCCGCGTTCCCGTTCACCCAGACCGACGACCACTTCGCCACCGTCGGCGTGAACATCCTGATCTTCGCCACCGTCGCCCTCGGCCTCAACGTCGTCGTCGGCCTCGCCGGTCTGCTCGACCTCGGCTACGTCGCCTTCCTCGGTGTCGGCGCCTACGCCGCCGCCCTGGTCTCCGGCTCCAGCTCCTCCCCGGTCGGCCTGCACTTCCCGTTCTGGGCCGCCGCCCTCACCGGCATGGGCGCCGCCCTGGTGTTCGGCGTCGTCATCGGCGCACCGACCCTGCGGCTGCGCGGCGACTACCTCGCCATCGTCACCCTCGGCTTCGGTGAGATCTTCCGCATCGCCGTCAACAGCCTCGACGGCATCTCCGGCCCCAAGGTCACCAACGGCCCCAACGGCATCCGCAACATCCCCGACCTCGACATCCTCGGATTCGACTTCGGCGCGGAGCACACCTTCGGGTCCTTCACCCTCGGCCGGTTCGCCAACTACTTCCTGCTGATGCTCCTGGTCACCGCATTCGTCGTGATCATCTTCAGCCGGGCCAACGACTCCCGGATCGGCCGCGCCTGGGTCGCCATCCGCGAGGACGAGACCGCCGCCCAGGCCATGGGCATCAACGGCTTCAAGCTCAAGCTGCTCGCCTTCGCCCTCGGCGCCGCCCTCGCCGGCCTCGCCGGCACCGTCATGGCCCACGTCAGCTACAGCGTGGTCCCCGACCCCTACCAGTTCGCCGGACCGGTACCGCCCAACAGCGCCTTCCTGGTCGCGGCCGTCGTCCTCGGCGGCATGGGCACCATCAGCGGACCCCTGGTCGGCGCCACCCTGCTCTACCTGATCCCGGAGAAGCTGGTCTTCCTCAAGAACTACCAGCTGCTCGTCTTCGGCATCGCCCTCGTCCTGCTCATGCGCGTCCGCCCGGAAGGCCTCATCGCCAACCGCCGCGCCCAGCTCGAGTTCCACGAGGACGCCGCCGACTCGCCGCCCCCCGCAACGGCCGGCGAGCCCGCACTCACCAAGGCAGGGGCGTGACCCGCACCATGACCACCAGCACCGTCCCCGCCCCGCGCCCCGCCGACAACGCGGACCCCACCCCGATCCTCGAAGCCACCGGCGTCATCATGCGCTTCGGCGGCCTCACCGCCGTCAACGACGTCAGCCTCACCGTCAACAGCGGCGAGATCGTCGGCCTGATCGGCCCCAACGGCGCCGGCAAGACCACCTTCTTCAACTGCCTCACCGGCCTGTACGTCCCCACCGAGGGCACCGTCCGGTACAAGGGCACCGTCCTGCCGCCCAAGCCCCACCTCGTCACCCAGGCCGGCATCGCCCGCACCTTCCAGAACATCCGGCTGTTCGCCAACATGACCGTCCTGGAGAACGTCCTCGTCGGCCGGCACACCCGGACCAAGGAAGGCCTCTTCTCCGCCATCCTGCGCGGCCCCGGCTACCGCCGCGCCGAGGCCGAGAGCCGCGAGAAGGCCATGGAACTCCTGGAGTTCTGCGGCCTCGCCCACAAGGCCGAGCACCTGGCCCGCAACCTCCCCTACGGCGAGCAGCGCAAGCTGGAGATCGCCCGGGCCCTGGCCAGCGACCCCGGCCTGCTGCTCCTCGACGAGCCCACCGCCGGCATGAACCCGCAGGAGACCCGCGCCGCCGAGGAGCTGGTCTTCGCGATCCGCGACAAGGGCATCGCGATCCTGGTCATCGAGCACGACATGCGGTTCATCTTCAACCTGTGCGACCGCACCGCCGTCCTCGTCCAGGGCCAGAAGATCGTCGAGGGTGACCGCGAGACCGTCCAGGGCGACGAGCGCGTCATCACCGCCTACCTCGGTGCGCCGCTCGAAGGGGCCACCGAGACCTCGGCCGCAAGCACGGACACCAGCACGGAGGCAGACCAGTGACCGCGCTCCTTGAGGTCGAGGACCTCCGCGTCTCGTACGGCAAGATCGAAGCCGTCAAGGGCATCAGCTTCACCGTCAACCAGGGCGAGGTCACCACCCTGATCGGCACCAACGGCGCCGGCAAGACCACCACCTTGCGCACCCTCTCCGGGCTGCTCCGCCCCACCTCCGGCAAGATCACCTTCGAGGGCAAGCCGCTCACCGCGGTCCCCGCCCACAAGATCGTCTCGCTCGGGCTGGCCCACTCCCCCGAGGGGCGGCACATCTTCCCCCGGATGAGCATCGAGGAGAACCTCCTCCTCGGCGCCTTCCTCCGCAAGGACGCCGCCGGCATCACCGAGGACGTCGAGCGCGCCTACACGCTCTTCCCGATCCTCGGCGAGCGCCGCAAGCAGGCCGCCGGCACCCTGTCCGGCGGCGAGCAGCAGATGCTCGCCATGGGACGCGCCCTGATGTCCCGTCCGAAGCTCCTCATGCTGGACGAGCCCTCCATGGGCCTGTCCCCGCTGATGATGCAGAAGATCATGGCGACCATCGTCGAGCTCAAGGCCGCCGGCACCACCATCCTGCTCGTCGAGCAGAACGCCCAGGCTGCCCTGTCCCTCTCCGACCAGGGCTACGTCATGGAGACCGGCCGCGTCGTGCTCACCGGCACCGGCGCCGACCTGCTCCACGACGAGTCGGTGCGCAAGGCGTACCTCGGCGAGGACTGAGCAGCACCCGCACGCGCGAAGGGCCCCCGCCGGACAACCGTCCGGCGGGGGCCCTTCGCCGTCCCCGGACGGCGCGTCAGATCTCGCACTGGGCCTTGTCGGCGACCGGGCACTCCAGCCGCGAGACCCCCCGCGCCAGCAGCACCCCCGCGTCGGCCGTCGACTGCGGCACCTTGGTCTGCCACCCGGGGCTCTGCGCCACCCGCTCCCAGCCCGCGATCCCGACCGGGGGGCGCGGCCTGGTCACCGTGATGTGCTCGGCGGCGGACCAGGCGTTCAGCGTCCCGTTCGCCGCGACGATCTGCAGGACCCAACCGTCCGGACGGGTGATCTGCACCCCCTCGTCGTACAGGCCCGCGAAGTCGGCACCCGTGACGTAACTGAAGATCGAGCTGCCGTCCGCCAGCACCCGCTGGGCGCAGCTCACCGGCTCCGCCCCGGCCGGCCGCGGGCCCTCGTCCGAACCGCCGCCCCAGGTCGCACAGGTCAGCGGATGCTGGTCCGCCCGCACGGCCGGGCGCAGCGTGACACCGAGCGTCACCGGGCCGTGGCCGTCGTCGTACTCCAGCGTGAGCTCGTGGGCCCCCGGGGAGGACGCCTTCATGTAGTAGGCGTCCAGGTTCCCGAACCTCGCCCCGGGCGGCAGCTCGTCGGAGAGGATCTTGAGCATCGCCTGCCAGGACAGGTCCGTCGTCGGCTCGGCACCCGTCGCGGGCGCCGGGGAGGCCACCGCGGACGGGGAGACGGAGACCGGGACCGGCGCGGCCGCCTCCGGCCCCGGGCCACCGGCACGCCGGTCCAGCCCCGCCAGCGTCCCCGCACCCGCCAGCGCGGCCACCGCCACCACCGCACCGGCCAGCTGCAAGCGCCGCCGCAGCCGCCGCCGGCGGCCGAGCCGGGTGCCCTCCCCCACCATCGCCGGCACCGGCGGCTGCAGGCCGTCCACGGTCTGCTCCAGCATGCCGTTCAGTCTCTGTTCAAGGTCCATCGCGAGATCCCTCGTCCCTCGGGTCACGGAAGTGCGCACACGGCGGACGGCACCGGTCGGGTCCGGCGGTCCGGTCGCGCGCGCCGGGCAGGCCGGTCAGTTCCGGAACAGCAGCTCGCGGTCCTCACCCAGCAGCTCCCGAAGCCGGGCCAGCGACCGGGTGTTCAGGCTCTTCACCGCACCGATGCTGGTGCCGAGCATCTCGGCCACCGACTCGATGCTGTAGTCCTCCAGGTACCGCAGCACCACCACCGCCCGGTTGCGCGGCGGCAGCCGCCGCAGCGCGTCCAGCAGCGTCATCCGCAGCTCCGGCGCCACCCCGACGGCGGCCGCCGTCTCGGGGAACTCGGCCACCGCCACCTCGCCGGACCGCTTCAGCCGCCGGTGCGACAGATAGCTCCGCAGCAGCACCTTGCGCGCGTACGCGTCCAGCCCCGCGTCCGAGGAACCGCGCTGCAGCCGGCCCCAGACCGGATACAGCTTCGACAGGGTGATCTGCACCAGGTCCTGTGCCTGGTGCCAGTCCCCGCACATCAAGTACGCGACCTGGAAGAGCCTTCGCGACCTGCTGGTCGCGAACGCGTCGAAGTCGAGCCCCTCGTGCATCTGATCCCCCGTGACTTCCGCCGTGGCCACGGCCGTGACCACGGCGGTGACTACTGCCGTCCTGCCGTCACCCGTACAGAACGCCCCGGCCCCGGCCCGAGGTCTCACCGGAGATCCCACCGGCAGACGCGACCGGCCCCGGACAGCAGCGCGCCCCGCCGGGTGACACCCGGCGGGGCGGAGCGAACACGTCGGTGACGCGTGGTCAGGCCTCGGACTCGGCCTTCTTCCGGTCCTGCGCGTCGCCCTCCTCGATCACGGCCTGCGCGACGGCGGCCATGGTCATCCGGCGGTCCATCGAGGTCTTCTGGATCCAGCGGAACGCGGCCGGCTCGGTCAGCCCGAACTTGGTCTGCAGCACGCTCTTCGCGCGGTCCACCAGCTTGCGGGTCTCCAGCCGCTGGGTGAGATCCGCGATCTCCTCCTCCAGCGTCCGCATCTCCGTGTACCGGGAGACCGCCATCTCGATCGCCGGCACCAGGTCGCTCTTGCTGAACGGCTTCACGATGTACGCCATCGCCCCGGCGTCCCGGGCGCGGTCGACCAGCTCGCGCTGGGAGAAGGCGGTCAGCATGAGGACGGGGGCGAGGTGGGCCTCGTGGATCTGCTCGGCCGCCGAGAGGCCGTCCAGGACGGGCATCTTCACGTCCAGGATCGCCAGGTCGGGCTTGAGCTCCTCGACCAGCCTCACCGCGGTCGCGCCGTCCCCCGCCTCACCGACGACGGTGTAGCCCTCCTCCTCCAGCATCTCCTTGAGGTCGAGGCGGATCAGCGCCTCGTCCTCGGCGATGACAATTCGGGTGATCTGGGGCAGGTCGGGCTCAAGCGGCTGGGGCTGCTCGTCGGCGGTGCTCACGGGGCTCCTCGTTCCGGCGGGGTGCTGCATGCACGAGCCTACCTAGCTGCGCACGGCTGCGCGCACAGGGTATCCTTCTGACGCTCAACCTCGCCGGGTTGGTGGAATGGCATACACGGATGTCTCAAACACATCTGCCTGAGAGGGCTTGCGGGTTCGAATCCCGCACCCGGCACACGATTTTGCCTTCGGATCCAATACTGCAGGCAAATAGCCATTTCTCATCACCATGAGTGATTCTCCCACCGTCCGCCTTTACCGGCCCAAGCCCTGTTCGACCCTGATCCGTATGGTCGAACACTCGAATCGCGAGGAAGCCCTCGCGCTTCTGCGCAAGGGGTGCCGCAACGCGGAGGTCGCCCGTCGGCTCGGAGTCCCGGTCGGCACCATCGGCTGGTGGAAGCACCGGGACCTGGCCGAGCGGAACGCACTGCCGGGGCGGAAGCGCTCCACCTGCCCGCACTGCTACGGCGATCCGCTGGACGGCGCCGCCTACACCTATCTGCTCGGCCTGTACCTGGGTGACGGGCACATCATCCAACCCAGACAGCACCGCGCGCCCAATCTCGCGATCACGTGCGACGACAGCTGGCCCGGCCTCCAGGACGCCGCCGAACAGGCTATGCGCCAGGTACTGCCGAACAACACACCGTGCCGGGTGCGGCGAACCGGCTGCCACGACGTGAAGGTCTACTCGAAGCACCTTCCCTGCTACTTCCCCCAACACGGCCCCGGAAAGAAGCACGAGCGGGCCATCGCCCTCGAACCCTGGCAACAGCAGTTGGTCGACGCTCACCCCTGGGGCCTCGTCCGGGGGCTGATCCACTCCGACGGCTGCCGGATCACCAACTGGGCCACCCGGACCGTCAACGGCGTGACGCGCCGCCACGGGTACCCGCGGTACTTCTTCACCAACACCTCGGGCGACATCAGGCGGATCTTCACCGACACCCTCGATGCCCTGGGCGTCGAGTGGAAGGCCTCCCTGCCCCGCCCCCGGGGACAGGTCAACGTCTCCGTCGCCCGGCGGGCGTCCGTGGCGTTGCTGGACGAGCACGTCGGCGCGAAGTGGTGACGGCGCAGCCCTCCCCCCGGAGGGCTGCGCCGTCGGTCGGTGGGCGGGGGCCGGGTCAGTCGACGGGGCCGCTGGCCCTGACGGCGGTGGCGGGGAGGGCGGCGGTGGCGGGGGCGGCGGTGTTCTGGTCGGGGTCGGTGACGGTGAGGGTGTAGTCGCCGTCGGTGGCGCCGGGGAAGACGAACCAGGCGACCTGGTCCTGTCGGGTGGGGCGGTCGGGGTAGATGGCCTCGATGGGGGCGACGGTGGGGCCGACCTCCTGGCCGTTGGGGAGTTTGAGGCGCAGGCTGCCGCCGTCGACGGCCATGCCGGCGGGTCCGACCTGGCCGCTCAGGTCGAAGACGAGGAGCAGGCCGCGCTGGCCGAGGGTGAGGGCGCCGCTGCCGTTGCCGCCGCCGACGTCGGCGCGGAGCTGGGCGGACTTGAGGGTGAGGGTGAGCCGTCCGGAGGTGAGGGCAGGTTTGGCGGGGAGCTTGAGGTCGATGGGGGCGAGGGTGACGGCGGGTCGGCCGCCCGAGCCGAGGGGGACGACGGCCTGGGCCTGGCCGGAGTCGCCGAGGACGAGGGAGGCGCCGTCGAAGCCGAAGGGGCCGGTGCCGGTGAAGGTGATCTGCAGCGGGTTGGTGGCGCCGGGGGTGGGCGGGACGGCGGTGCCGTGGTCGCCGGTGAGGGGGGTGCCGCTGAGGTCGATGGCGATGTCGGGCCAGTCGCGGACGGCGGCGGTCCTGAAGGTGTTGGTGACGGTGGTGTCGAGGGTGATCTTGAAGCGTTCGCCGTCGGGGTCGGGGGTGCGGGTGGCGCTCTTGATGTCGAAGCGCAGGCCGCCCCAGTACGCGGTCCTGCCGATGGTGACGGTGCCGGTCTTCGCGGCCGCGGGCGTGCCGGTGGTGGTGGCGGCGGCGCCCGGGGTGGTGACGGCCGGGGCCGCTGCGGGGCCGGCGCCGTCGTCGGGCCCGCAGGCGGTGGCGAGGCCTGCGGTGATGAGGGCTGCGGCGAGGGCGAGGGTGGTGGATCTGCGCGGTCTGCTGCTGCTCATGGCGGGTTGGTCCCCTTGTGGGCGGCCCTGCTGCCGGGCCGGTCGAGGGGAACGTACCCGGGTGGCCGGGGTGCGGGGCGGGCTGTGACGGGATGGGGACGGTACCGGTGCGCGGTGGCCGTGATCGGTGCGGAAACGTGAAACGCCGCCCCCTCCCAAAGGGGCGGCGTCTCAGCGGTGTTGGTGCGGTTCAGTTGTGGAGTTCGCCGACGTGGTGGACGCGGACGAGGTTGGTGGAGCCGGCCAGGCCGGGCGGCGAACCGGCGGTGATGATGACGATGTCGCCCTTCTGGCAGCGGCCGAGGCTCAGCAGTTGGGCGTCGACCTGGGCGACCATCTCGTCGGTGGTGGGGACGAACGGGCCGAGGAAGGTCTCCACGCCCCAGGTGAGGGCGAGTTGGCTGCGGACGGCGGGTTCGTAGGTGAAGGCGAGCACCGGGATGGGCGAGCGGTAGCGGGTGAGCCGGCGGGCGGTGTCGCCGCTCTGGGTGAAGGCGATGAGGTACTTGGCCTCCAGGAAGTCGCCGATCTCGGCGGCGGCCCTGGCGACGGCGCCGCCCTGGGTGCGGGGCTTGTTGCGCTCGGTCAGCGGGGGGAGGCCGGCGGCGAGGATGTCGGCCTCGGCCGCCTCGATGATGCGGCTCATGGTCTTGACGGTCTCGACCGGGTACTTGCCGACGGAGGTCTCGCCGGAGAGCATCACGGCGTCGGTGCCGTCCAGGACGGCGTTGGCGACGTCGGAGGCCTCGGCGCGGGTGGGCCGGGAGGCGTTGATCATCGAGTCGAGCATCTGGGTGGCGACGATGACCGGTTTGGCGTTGCGCTTGGCCAGCTTGACGGCGCGCTTCTGGACGATCGGCACCTGTTCCAGCGGGAGTTCGACGCCGAGGTCGCCGCGGGCGACCATGATGCCGTCGAAGGCGTCGACGATGGATTCGAGGTTCTCGACGGCCTGCGGCTTCTCGATCTTGGCGATGCAGGGGAGGGTCCGGCCCTCCTCGGCCATGATCCGGTGCACCTCGTCGATGTCCTTGGCGCTGCGCACGAAGGAGAGGGCGATCAGGTCGGCGCCGGTCCGCAGGGCCCAGCGCAGGTCGGCGACGTCCTTGTCGCTGAGCGCGGGCACCGAGACGGCGACGCCGGGGAGGTTGAGACCCTTGTGGTCGGAGATCAGGCCGCCCTCGATGACGATGCAGTGCACCCGCGGGCCCTCGACGTGGGTGACTTCGAGGCAGACCCGGCCGTCGTCGATCAGGATGCGCTCGCCGCGGGAGACGTCGGCGGCGAGGCCCTTGTAGGTGGTGCCGCAGATGTCGCGGTCGCCCGGGACGTCCTCGACGGTGATGGTGAACTCGTCGCCGCGTTCAAGAAGTACAGGCCCGTCGGCGAAGGTGTCGAGCCGGATCTTCGGGCCCTGGAGATCGACGAGGATGCCGACGCTGCGGCCGGCCTCGTCGGAGGCCTTGCGGACCCGGCGGTAGCGTTCCTCGTGCTCCAGTTGGGAACCGTGGCTGAGGTTGAATCGGGCGACGTCCATTCCGGCGTCGACCAGGGCTTTGATCTGGTCGTACGAGTCGGCGGCCGGCCCGAGGGTACAGACGATTTTTGCTCGGCGCATACCTCTAGAGCGTAGGCATTACCGGTGCGTAACAACGAAGTTCCGACCGCCCGACCGGTGGCGGTTGCAGAAAGTTTTGATTAACAAACTGACACATCGTGACCTGGCGTGCGGTGAGCTGGAGTTACCGCCGATGGACAGACTGCCGCGAGCTGCGCAGACGCCCGCTCCGGCGGCGTGCGGGCCGTGCTTCGGGTGAGACATCGGCGGGCCGATTGACGCACGGGCGTACGGCCGGACCGGCACCCGGACCGATACCCGGGCCGCGGGCGGGGCCGTGGCCGGGGCCGTGGTGTCACGCCGGGGTCGCCAAGAACTCACCTGCCCGAAACGTCGGGGGTCTGGCCCCCGGGCGCTTCGCCGGGCAGACTTCTACGCGCGTCACAACATGCCCCCGTCAGCCTTGCTGACGGTCCGTCCGCCCCCGTGGGAGTCGTCCATGCCGCTGAACCGCCGAGACTTCGTGACCCGCTCCGCCGCGACGGCGGCCGGCGCCGCACTGGTCGGCGCCGTCCCCGTCGCCGCCGCCACCCCGGCGGCCGCCCAGGGCGCGGACGAGGCGGCGCGCAGGGCGCCGGTCAAGGAGTCCTTCACCGTGATGGGCACCACCGACCTGCACGGCCACGTGCTCAACTGGGAGTACTTCACCGACTCCGAGTACGACGACAAGGCGAGGAACGACGTCGGCCTGGCGAAGATCTCCACCCTGGTGAAGCAGGTCCGGGAGGAGAAGGGCTGTCACCGCACCCTGCTGATCGACGCCGGCGACACCATCCAGGGCACCCAGCTCTCGTACTACTTCGCGCGGGTCGAGCCGATCACCGGCAAGCGCGGGCCGAAGCACCCGATGGCCGCCGCAATGAACGCGATCGGCTACGACGCGGCCGCGCTCGGCAACCACGAGTTCAACTACGGCATCCCGGTGCTGCGCGCGTACGAGAAGCAGCTCGACTTCCCGCTGCTGGGCGCCAACGCGCAGGACGCGAAGAGCGAGCGGCCCGCCTTCCCGCCGTACGTGATCAAGGAGCTGCACCTGGGCCACGGGCGGTCGCTGCGGGTCGGCATCCTCGGCCTGACCAACCCGGGCATCGCGATCTGGGACAAGGCCAACGTCGCCGGGCAGCTGGTCTTCCCCGGCATCATGGAGATGGCGAAGAAGTACGTGCCGCGGCTGCGGGCGGCGGGCGCGGACGTCGTGGTGGTGGCCTCGCACTCGGGCATGGACGAGGTCTCCTCCTACGGCGACCAGCTGCCCTGGCCGGAGAACGCCTCGGTGCAGCTGGCCGAGACCGTGCCGGGCGTGGACGCGGTGCTGGTCGGCCACGCGCACAAGGAGATCCCGCAGCGGCTGGTGGTCAACAGGACCACCGGGAAGACCGTGGTGCTCTCCGAGCCGCTGTGCTGGGGCGAGCGGCTGACCTGCTTCGACTTCGAGGTCGAGTACCACCGCGGCGCGTGGACGGTCAGCTCGGTCAGCTCGCGGGTGCTCAACTCCAACACCGTGCCGGAAGACCCGGCGATCGTGCAGCTGATCGGCGCCCAGCACCGGAAGGTGGTCGCCTACGTCAACCAGGTGATCGGCACCAGCAAAACCGAACTCTCCATCGCCGAGGCCCGGTTCAGGGACGTCCCGATCATCGACCTGATCGGCCGGGTGCAGGCGGACGCCGTCCGCACGGCGCTCGCCTCGACCTCGTACGCGGGCCTGCCGGTGCTGGCGCAGGCCGCGCCGTTCAACCGGACGGCGCTGATCCCCGCCGGCCAGGTGAAGCTGCGGGACGCCGCCGGGCTGTACATCTACGAGAACACCCTGGAGGCCCGGCTGCTGACCGGCGCCCAGATCAAGGACTACCTGGAGTACTCCGCCAAGTACTTCGCCCAGCGGGCGCCCGGCGACCCGATCGACCCGGACACCCTGACCAACCAGCAGAACACCCCGGACTACAACTACGACTCGGTGTACGGCGTCTCGTACGACATCGATCTCACCCGGCCGGTCGGTTCCCGGATCACCGGTCTGTCGTACGAGGGCAGCCCGGTCGACCCGGCGGCGCAGTTCGTGCTGGCGGTCAACAACTACCGGGCCAACGGCGGCGGCAACTTCCCGCACGTCGCGGCGGCCACCAAGGTCTGGTCGGACTCGGACGAGATCCGCAACACCATGATCGCCTGGGTGAAGGCGAAGGGTGTGATCGACCCGGCGGAGATCAGCGGCGGGACGTGGCGCCTGGTGCGCGCGGGTGTCCCGCTGTTCTAGCCGTACGCGTCATCCGGCCATGGGCGGCGGGGGCGGACCGGGCAGCCGGTCCGCCCCCGCCGTTCCCGTTCGCGGGCCGTACACGGGTGGGCGCCGTGCTGCTGGTGCCGATCCGGGCGGCGGGGAGGTGGAGGTGGGCCGGCACTCCACCCGGACTGCCGGGCGGCCCGGTCAGCCCGTGCCCGGTGTGCCGGGGTCCGCGGCGGGCTCCCCGAGGCGTTCGATCAGCAGCAGAGCGGGGACGGCCGCGAGGCTGAGACCGCCGAGCAGGACCCAGGGCCAGGCGGGGCCGCGGGCGAGCAGCAGGGTGAGCAGCCAGGGGGCGGCGGTCTGGCCCACCGTCCAGGAGAGTTGGTAGACGGCGAGGTAGCGGCCGCGCAGCCGGGGGTCGGCGAGGCGGACGCTGAGTTCCTCGGAGTACGGGGAGGCGACGCTCTCGGCGAGGTTGTAGACCAGCATCGCGAGGTGTGCGCCGGCCACCGCAGCCCAGCCGGGGGCGGCGGAGAGCAGGGCGAAGAGGGCGAAGGCGAGGACGTTGAGGAGTGATCCGGCGGCGATCACCCGGGTGGGGCGGAAGGGCGCCAGGCGGCGGGCGACCGCGGTCTGGGTGAGGACGATCTGCGCGCTGTTGAGGACCAGCAGGGAGCCGGCCAGCCAGGCCTGCTGGTGCAGGCCTTCGGTGAGGTAGAGGGCGAGCAGCAGGCTGAGGACGAGCGAGGCGAAGACGAAGCTGAGGTTGACGGCGACGAGCAGCAGGTAGCGGCGGTCGCGCAGGACGGTGCGGTAGCTGCCGAGGTCGTCGTCGGGGGCGGGGGCGGGGGCGTTGAGGGGGCGCCAGGTGGCGAGCAGGAGGGCGGCGAGGGCGAAGCTGGCGGCGTTGCCGAGGACGGTGGCGCGCAGTCCGTCGGTGCCGCCGAGGGCGAGCAGCAGGGCACCGAGGGCGCCGCCCAGGGCGAGGCCGCCGTTGCGCAGGGCGCCGACGAGGGCGAACCAGCGGGGGCGGTCCTCGGGGTGGGAGGCGAGGACGACCAGGCCGGTGCTGGCGGTCCAGTAGGCGGCGGTGCCGATCTGGGCGAGGAAGACGACGGTGACGATCTGCCAGGTCTGGTGGGCGGCGAGGAAGGCGGTGTGGGCGACGGCGGAGAGCAGGTTGGCGGTGGCGGCGACGCGGCGGGCGCCGTAGCGGTCGATGAGGGGGCCGGTGAGGAGGGCGGTGGGGAGGGCGAGGAGGCGGGCGAGGCTGATGGCGGCGCCGATGGCGGGCAGGCCGAGGGTGGTGGTGCGGGCGAAGTAGACGACGGTGAAGGCGAGCAGGAGTCCGCTGCCGAGGCTGTCGATGAGGTGGGCGCCGAGGAGTCCCCGCCCGCGGGTGGTGAGCGGGCGGGTGCGGGGTGGCGGCATGATCGTGCTGGTCATGCGGCGATCCTCCGGCGGCCGGTCGGGGGCGCCCAGTGATTTCGTGTGGGTGGAATCCTCGGAGGGGTGGATGCTGACGCTGGCGTTCTCGGCGCAGGACGTGGCGCTGACCCGGTTCGCGTGTTCGCCGCTGTGGGAGGTGGCCAACAGCGTGCAGGTGCTGAAGGAGCCGGGCGAGCACGCGGTGCATCTGCCGTGGGTGCGGCAGGTGCGGGGGCGGCTGGCGGAGGTGGGGTTCGAGCTGCTGGGTCAGCTGGTGCCGGTGCCGACGGTGTACACGCCGGACTTCCTGACCCCGGTGCCGCAGGTCTGGGCGCCGTCGCTGGAGGAGGAGTTGGCGCGGCTGGTGGCGACGGAGCCGGAGCAGGTCCGGGTGGATCTGGACCGGTTCGAGGGGCCGTTGCCGCCGTTGGTGGCGTGGTTGCGGGCGGATCCGGTGGCGGGCCTGGCGCGGCTGGCCGGGGAGGTGCGGGCGTACTGGGCGGTGGCGGTGGAGCCGTACTGGCCGCGGATCGTGCGGTTGGTGGAGGGCGAGGTGCTGCGCCGGGCGCGGCAGATGTCGGTGGGCGGGCCGGCGGCGCTGTTCGAGGATCTGCATCCGCGGGTGTCGTGGGGGGCGGGCACGTTGCGGGTGGAGCATCGCTGGTTCGCGGCGGACCGGGTGCTGGACGGGGAGCGCGGGCTGGTGCTGGTGCCGTCGGTGTTCGCCTGGCCGGGGGTGTACTCGCAGTCGAATCCGCCGTGGCAGCCGGGTCTGGTGTATCCGCCGCGCGGGGTGGCGACGCTCTGGGAGCGGTCGGTGCCGGTGCCGGACGGTCTGGCGGGGGTGCTGGGGCGGGCCCGGGCGCTGCTGTTGGCGGAGTTGGGCGCGCCGGCCTCGACCACGGAGCTGGCGGAGCGTACGGGGCTGTCGGCGCCGAACGTGTCGCACCATCTGACGGCGCTGCGGGGGGCGGGTCTGGTGGCGCGGCACCGGACGGGGCGTTCGGTGCTGTATCTGCGGACGGCGGTGGCGGAGTCGTTGCTGGCGGCCGGTGGTCCGGACGGCGGTGCGGGGTGAGGGGCGGCTGTGGGGCGGCCCTTCCCCGGTCCGGGGTGGGGCCGCCCCGGAGGGCCTAGAACGGGAAGCGGCTGCGCTCGTGCTGGATGGATATCCACTTGAGGGTGGTGAACGCCTCCACGGTGGCGTCGCCGTTGAGGCGGCCGAGGCCGGAGCTCTTCTCGCCGCCGAAGGGGACGATCGGCTCGTCGTGGATGGTGCCGTCGTTGATGTGGATCATGCCGGTCTCGATCCGCTGCGCGAGCCTGACGCCGCGCTCGACGCTGCCGGTGTGGACGGCGCCGCTGAGGCCGAACGGGGTGTCGTTGGCGATTCGGACGGCCTCGTCCTCGCCGTCGAAGGGGAGCACGACGACGACCGGGCCGAACAGTTCGTGGTGCAGGATCGGCGCGTCGGCGGGGATGTCGGTGAGCACCACCGGGTCCATCAGGGTGCCGACGGTGGCGCCGCGCAGCAGGACGGTGGCGCCCTCGGCGACGGCCTGGTCGACCTGGGCGGTGACCGAGTCGGCCTGGGCGGAGTTGATCAGCGGGCCGATCTGGGTGGCCGGGTCGAGCGGGTCGCCGACCTTGAGGGTGGCGATCTTGCGGACGAACCGCTCGGTGAACTCCTCGGCCACGCTGCGGTCGACCAGGACGCGGTTGGCGGCCATGCAGACCTGGCCCTGGTGGGCGAAGCGGCTGAAGACGGCGGCGTCCACGGCGTAGTCGAGGTCGGCGTCGTCGAGCACGATCAGGGCGCTGTTGCCGCCGAGTTCGAGCACGGTGCGCTTGAAGTGGCCGGCGGCGACCTGGGCGACGTGCCGGCCGACCTTGTCCGAGCCGGTGAAGGCGATGACCTTGGGCACCGGGTGCTCCAGGAAGGCGTCGCCGATCTCGGCGATGTCGGTGAGCACCACGTTGAGCAGGCCGGCGGGCAGGCCGGCGTCCTCGAAGAGCTTGGCGATCAGGGTGCCGCCGGTGATCGGGGCGTCCTGGTGCGGCTTGAGCACCACGCCGTTGCCGAGGGCGAGCGCCGGGGCGACGGCCTTGAGGGAGAGGAAGAGCGGGAAGTTGAACGGGCTGATCACGCCGACCACGCCGACCGGCAGCCGGTAGACGCGGTTCTCCTTGCCGTCCACCGGCGAGGGCAGGATCCTGCCCTCGGCGCGCAGCGAGAGCTGCATGGCCTCGCGCAGCATGTCCTTGCAGAGCGAGAGTTCGAAGCCGGCCTTGAGCCGGGTGCCGCCGAGTTCGGCGATGATCGTCTGGGTGATCTCCTGCTCGCGCTCCTCCAGGAGCCGCAGTGCGCGTTCGAAGACCAGTCGCCTGGTGTACGGGTTGAGCTTGCCCCACTCCTTCTGGGCCCGCTCGGCCGCGCGGTAGGCCTGGTCGAGCTCGTCGACGGTGGCGACCGTGATGGCGGCGAGCTTCTCACCGGTGTAGGGGTTGAGGTCGACGATGTCCCAGGAGCCGCTGCCGGCTCGCCACTGGCCGTCGATGTACTGCAGCGACAGTTCCTCGATGTAGGACATCTGATCCCTTTCACTGGGGCATGGCGCGCCCGGTGTCCACCTGACGAGACATCATCGTACTGATGTGTCAGTTCTCTTGGAGGATGGAGTGCAGAAGGGCCAGGGTCCGCTCGGGCGAGAGCCCCTCGGCGCGCAGCCGCCGCACGGCGGCGGCGTACTCGGCGACCTCGGCGGGCCGGTCCAGGTAGAGGGCGCCGGTGAACTGTTCCAGGTAGACCAGGTCGGGCAGGTCGCGCTCGGGGAAGCTGAGGATGGTGAAGGAGCCGCTCTCGGCGGCCAGTCCGCCGCCGCCGAGCGGCATCACCTGGAGGGTCAGCTGCGGGAGGGCGGCCAGCTCGACCAGTCGCAGCAGCTGGCGCCGCATCACCTCGGGGCCGCCGCAGGGCCGGCGCAGGGCGGCCTCGTCGACGATGATCACGAGTTCGGGTGCGGGCCGGGAGGTGAGCAGCCGCTGGCGGCGCAGCCGGACGGTGACCCGGCGGTCGATCTCGGTGTCGGGGGCGGCGGGGTTGCCGAGCCGGACGACGGCGCGGGCGTACTCCTCGGTCTGCAGCAGGCCGGGGACGAACTGGAGCTCGTAGGCGGTGATGGCGGCGGCGGCCTCCTCCAGTCCGAGGTAGGCCTGGAACCAGCCGGGTACGACGTCGCCGTAGCCCTGCCACCAGGCGGGCGCGTTGGCCTCCTGGAGCAGGTCGAGGACGGCTGCGCGGCCGGCCTCCTCGTGGACGCCGTAGAGGGTGAGCAGGTCGGCGACGTCGCGGGTCTTGAAGCCGACCCGGCCGAGTTCCATCCGGCTGATCTTCGATTCGGAGGCGCGGATCGAGTAGCCGGCCTCTTCGCGGGTGACGCCGCTGGCCTCGCGGAGCCTGCGCAGTCGGGAGCCGAGCACCATGCGCCGTGCGGTCGTGCCGGTGCCCGCCGCCTGTTGGCCGTTCATGCCGGATCCCCTCCGCCGGTCGAACCCGCGTTCTCCACCCGCGGCATCCTTTCACTCCCGGCGGCGGTGCGACCAGGAAAGGGCCAAACCGGCTGCCATCAGCGAAAAGCGGAACGGCGCCTGCCCCATACCTGGTCGGGGAATGGGCAGGCGCCGCATGACCGGGCCCGGCGGCTCTGACGGGTCACGGGTGGTGCAGCCGGGCCATGGTGCGCCCGGCGGTTCGGGTTGAGGGTTGGGCGAACCCGTCAGACCACCAGGGGGCGGTCCGTCGGGCGGATCGGGGCGGGCAGCGGGGTCTTGCCACCCAGGTACTTGTCCACCGCGGCGGCCGCGGAGCGGCCTTCGGCGATGGCCCAGACGATCAGGGACTGGCCTCGGCCGGCGTCACCGCACACGTAGACGCCGTCGACGTTGGTGCCGAACTTCCCGTCGCGCGCGACGTTGCCGCGGGCGTCGAGCTCCACACCGAGCTGCTCGACCAGGCCGTTCTTCACGTCCGTGCCGGTGAACCCCATGGCGAGGGTGACCAGTTGGGCGGGCAGGGCCCGCTCGGTGCCGGGCACCGGCTCGAACCGGCCGTCCTTGAACTCTACCTCGACCAGGTGGAGCTCCTGGACGTTGCCCTCCTCGTCGCCGGTGAAGTGGGTGGTGTTGACGGCGTAGATCCGCTCACCGCCCTCCTCGTGCGCGGAGGTGACCTTGTACGTCATCGGCATGGTCGGCCAGGGCTGGTGACCGGGGCGCTCCTCGCCGGGGCGCGGCATGATCTCCAGCTGGGTGACCGAGGCCGCGCCCTGGCGGTGGGCGGTGCCGACGCAGTCGGCGCCGGTGTCGCCGCCGCCGATGACGACCACGTGCTTGCCCTTGGCGCTGATCGGGGAGTCGACGTAGTCGCCCTCCTGGACCTTGTTGGCCAGCGGCAGGTACTCCATCGCCTGGTGGATGCCCTTGAGCTCGCGGCCGGGGGCCGGGAGGTCGCGGGCGGTGGTGGCGCCGGCCGCGATGACGACCGCGTCGAAGCGGTCGCGCAGTTGCTGGCCGGTGATGTCCTCGCCGACGTGCACGCCGGTACGGAACCGGGTGCCCTCCGCGCGCATCTGCTCGATGCGGCGGTTGATGTGGCGCTTCTCCATCTTGAACTCGGGGATGCCGTAGCGCAGCAGGCCGCCGATGCGGTCGGCGCGCTCGTAGACCACCACGGTGTGCCCGGCCCGGGTGAGCTGCTGGGCGGCGGCCAGGCCGGCCGGGCCGGAGCCGACGACGGCCACGGTCTTGCCGGACAGGCGCTCCGGGATCTGGGCGGCGACGCCGCCCCGGTCCCAGGCCTTGTCGATGATCGTGACCTCGACGTTCTTGATGGTCACCGCGTCCTGGTTGATCCCCAGCACGCAGGCCGACTCGCAGGGAGCCGGGCACAGGCGGCCGGTGAACTCCGGGAAGTTGTTGGTCGCGTGCAGCCGCTCGATCGCGCCGGTCCAGTCGTCCCGGTAGGCGAGGTCGTTCCACTCGGGGATGAGGTTCCCGAGGGGGCAGCCGTTGTGGCAGAACGGGATGCCGCAGTCCATGCAGCGGCCGGCCTGCTTGGTGATGATCGGCAGGAGGCTGCGTTCGACGTAGACCTCGTTCCAGTCCCGCAGACGGATGTCCACGGGACGGCGCTCGGCCAGCTGCTTGGGCGTGGTCAGGAAGCCCTTGGGGTCAGCCATGTGCCGCCTCCATCATCTTGCGAGTGGTCTCGGACTCGGAGAGCCCGTCGCGCTCAGCGGCGTCCTTGGCGGCGAGCACTGCCTTGTAGTCGGTCGGCATGATCTTGGAGAAGCGGCTGACACCGCTGCCCCAGTCGGCCAGGAGCTCGGCGGCGACGGTGGAGCCGGTCTCCTCGTAGTGCTGCTGCACGGTCTCGCGCAGCCACTCCCGGTCGTCGGCGGTCGGGGCCTCGATGCCCACCATGCCGTCGTTCACGTTCGCCGGGCGCAGGTCCAGGACGTAGGCGATACCGCCGGACATGCCTGCTGCCAGGTTACGGCCGGTCTCGCCGAGAATCACGACCCGGCCGCCGGTCATGTACTCCAGGCCGTGGTCGCCCACGCCCTCGACGACCAGGGTGGCACCGGAGTTGCGGACGGCGAAACGCTCGCCGGCCTTGCCCCGCAGGTGGATCCGGCCGCTGGTGGCGCCGTAGCCGATGGTGTTGCCGGCGATCACGTGGCTCTGGGCGTCCGCACCGATGGCCGCGGCCTCGCGGGCCGGGCGGACGATCACCACACCGCCGGACAGGCCCTTGCCGACGTAGTCGTTGGCGTCGCCCTCCAGGCGCAGCGTGATGCCGCGCGGGACGAAGGCGCCGAAGGACTGGCCGGCCGAGCCGGTGAAGGTCACGTCGATGGTGCCCTCGGGCAGGCCCTCGCCGCGGTACCGCGTGGTCACCTGGTGGCCGAGCATGGTGCCGACCGTGCGGTTGACGTTGCGGATCGGCAGCTGGATGCGGACGGCGTCGCCGCGCACCAGGGCGTCCTCGGCCAGTTCGATGAGCTGGTTGTCCAGGGCCTTGTCGAGGGCGTGGTCCTGGACGGTGGTGTTGTGCAGGGCCGCACCCTCGGGGAGCTCGGGCACGTGGAAGAGCGGCGCCAGGTCGAGGCCGGCGGCCTTCCAGTGGGTGATCGCGTCGGCGGCGTCGATGTGCTCGGCGTGGCCGACCGCCTCCTCGATCGACCGGAAGCCCAGCTCGGCGAGGATCTCGCGGACCTCCTCGGCGATGAACTCGAAGAAGTTCACCACGAACTCGGGCTTGCCGGAGAAACGCTCGCGCAGCACCGGGTTCTGGGTGGCGACGCCGACCGGGCAGGTGTCGAGGTGGCAGACGCGCATCATGATGCAGCCGGAGACCACCAGCGGCGCGGTGGCGAAACCGAACTCCTCGGCGCCGAGCAGCGCGGCGATGACCACGTCGCGGCCGGTCTTGAGCTGGCCGTCGGTCTGCACCACGATCCGGTCGCGCAGCCCGTTCAGCAGCAGGGTCTGCTGGGTCTCGGCGAGGCCGAGCTCCCAGGGGCCGCCCGCGTGCTTGAGCGAGGTGAGCGGGGAGGCGCCGGTGCCGCCGTCGTGGCCGGAGACCAGCACGACGTCCGCGTGCGCCTTGGAGACGCCGGCCGCGACGGTGCCCACGCCGACCTCGGAGACCAGCTTCACGTGGATGCGGGCCGCCGGGTTGGCGTTCTTGAGGTCGTGGATCAGCTGAGCCAGGTCCTCGATGGAGTAGATGTCGTGGTGCGGCGGCGGGGAGATCAGGCCGACGCCCGGGGTGGAGTGCCGGGTCCTGGCGACCCACGGGTAGACCTTGTGGCCGGGCAGCTGGCCGCCCTCGCCGGGCTTGGCGCCCTGGGCCATCTTGATCTGGATGTCGTCCGCGTTGACCAGGTACTCGGAGGTGACGCCGAAGCGGCCGGAGGCGACCTGCTTGATCGCCGAGCGGCGCTCCGGGTCGTACAGGCGCTCCGGGTCCTCGCCGCCCTCGCCGGTGTTGGACTTGCCGCCGAGGCGGTTCATCGCGATGGCGAGCGTCTCGTGCGCCTCCATCGAGATGGAGCCGTAGGACATGGCGCCGGTGGAGAAGCGCTTGACGATCTCGGACACCGGCTCGACCTCGTCGATCGAGATCGGCGCGCGGCCCTTGCCGTCCAGCTTGAACAGGCCGCGCAGCGTCATCAGGCGCTCGGACTGCTCGTTCACACGCTCGGTGTACTGCTTGAAGATGTCGTAGCGGCGCGAGCGGGTGGAGTGCTGCAGGCGGAACACCGTGTCCGGGTCGAACAGGTGCGGCTCGCCCTCGCGGCGCCACTGGTACTCGCCGCCGATGTCCAGCGCGCGGTGCGCGGCCGGGATGCCGGAGGCCGGGTACGCCTTGGCGTGGCGGGCGGCGACCTCCTTGGCGATCTGCTCCAGGCCGATGCCGCCGAGCTTGGTGGTGGTGCCGGCGAAGTAGCCGTCCACCAGCTCCTGGGAGAGGCCGATCGCCTCGAAGACCTGGGCGCCGCGGTAGGAGGCGACGGTGGAGATGCCCATCTTGGACATGACCTTCAGGACGCCCTTGCCGAGCGCCTTGATCAGGTTCTTGATGGCCTTCTCGGGCTCGATGCCCTCGATGAACACTCCCTGGGCGACGAGGTCCTCGACGGACTCCATCGCCAGGTACGGGTTGACCGCACCGGCGCCGTAGCCGACGAGCAGCGCGACGTGGTGCACCTCGCGGACGTCACCGGCCTCGACGATCAGCGACACCTGGGTGCGCTGCTTGGTGCGGATCAGGTGGTGGTGGATCGCGGAGGTGAGCAGCAGCGACGGGATCGGGGCGTGCTCGGCGTCCGAGTGGCGGTCGGAGAGCACGACGATCCGGGCGCCGTCGGCGATCGCGGCGTCGGCCTCGGCGGCGATCTCGGCCAGGCGGGCGGCCAGGCCGGCGCCGCCGGTGGACACCTTGTAGAGGCCGGAGAGCGTGACGGCCTTGAGGCCGGGCTGGTCGCCGTCGACGTTGATGTGGACCAGCTTGGCCAGCTCGTCGTTGTCGATCACCGGGAAGGTGATGCCGACCGAGCGGCAGTGCGAGGGTGCGGCGTCGAGCAGGTTGCCCTCGGGGCCGAGGTTGCTCAGCAGCGAGGTGACGAGCTCCTCGCGGATGGCGTCCAGCGGCGGGTTGGTCACCTGTGCGAAGAGCTGCACGAAGTAGTCGAAGAGCAGTCGCGGCTTCTCGGAGAGCGCGGCGATCGGGCTGTCGGTGCCCATCGAGCCGAGCGCCTCGCCGGCCGTCCGCGCCATCGGCGCGAGGATGACCCGCAGCTCCTCCTCGGTGTAGCCGAAGGTCTGCTGGCGGCGGGTGACGGAGGCGTGGGTGTGCGCGATGTGCTCGCGCTCGGGGAGCTTGGCGAGCTGGATCTGCCCGGCGGCGACCCACTCCTCGTACGGGTGCTCGGCGGCCAGTTGGGCCTTGAGCTCCTCGTCCTCGACGATGCGGTGCTCGGCGGTGTCGATCAGGAACATCTTGCCGGGCTGCAGCCGGCCCTTCTTGACGATGGTCTCCTGGTCCAGGTCGAGCACGCCGACCTCGGAGGAGAGCACCACCAGGCCGTCCTCGGTGACCCAGTACCGGGCGGGGCGCAGGCCGTTGCGGTCGAGGACCGCGCCGATCCGGGTGCCGTCGGTGAAGGTGACGCAGGCCGGGCCGTCCCAGGGCTCCATCAGGTTGGAGTGGTACTGGTAGAACGCGCGGCGGGCGGGCTCCATGGTGGCGTGGTTCTCCCACGCCTCCGGGATCATCATCAGCACCGCGTGCGGCAGCGAGCGCCCGCCGAGGTGGAGCAGCTCCAGGACCTCGTCGAAGGAGGCCGAGTCGGAGTGGTCCGGGGTGCAGATCGGGAAGATCCGGTCCAGACCCTGCCCGTTCGCGTTGGCGGGGATCAGGTCGGTGGCGAGCTGGGACTCCCGGGCGGTCATCCAGTTCCGGTTGCCCTTGACCGTGTTGATCTCGCCGTTGTGCGCGACGAAGCGGTACGGGTGGGCGAGCGGCCAGCTCGGGAAGGTGTTGGTGGAGAAGCGTGAGTGCACCAGGCCGAGTGCGGAGGCGTAGAGCCGGTCCGACAGGTCGGGGAAGAAGGGCTCCAGCTGGCCGGTGGTCAGCATGCCCTTGTAGACGATGGTGCGGGCGGAGAGCGACGGGAAGTACACGCCGGCCTCGCGCTCGGCGCGCTTGCGCACCACGAAGGCGATCCGGTCCAGCTCGACGCCGGCCTTCTCGCCGTGGCTGACGAACAGCTGGCGGAAGGCGGGCATGACCGAGCGGGCGGTGGCTCCGAGCAGGTCGGGGGTGACCGGGACGTCGCGCCAGCCGAGGACGGTCGCGCCCTCCTCGGCGGCGATCACCTCGATCCGGGCGGTCGCGGCGGTCGCGGCGGCGTCGTCCTGCGGGAGGAAGGCGATGCCGACGGCGTAGGAGCCGGCGGCCGGCAGCTCGAAGGAGACCTTGGACCGCAGGAACGCGTCCGGGATCTGCGTGAGGATGCCCGCGCCGTCGCCGGAGTCCGGCTCGGAGCCGGTGGCGCCGCGGTGCTCCAGGTTGCGCAGGACGGTCAGCGCCTGCTCGACGACGGTGTGGTCGGCGATGCCGGTCAGCGTGGCGACGAAGCCGACGCCGCAGGCGTCGTGCTCGTTGCGAGGGTCGTACAGGCCCTGAGCTACAGGTCGCGCATCCGGAACGAGCGCGTAGGGCCGGGCGGCGGCCTGCTGGGGCTCGTTGGCGGAGTGCATGGATGCAGACAGCATCGGCTCTCCCGTCGTCGTCATTGGCAAGAAGCTGTGCAATAGGGACGACGTTGGCCCTGATGCGATTTCGTGCAGGTTACATGATGCCGGATATCCCGAGAAGCGGAATATCGCGTCCACATCGCGGACATAATCCGCAGGTCAGACGCCGTTTCCAGTGGGTTGCCCAGGGCTGGGGAGACAGGCCCTGCTCCGCACGCTGCCACCAGTGTGCCCGGCCGAACCGGGTGTGAAACAGGGGCGAAATGCCCCGTCCACATGACCGCGACAGGCCCGCCTGGGAATCCATCCCGACAGACGGTCGGCGGGATGGGAATCCTCGGACTGTTGCGCCTGCGGGCGAGCCTAGGACAGGCACCGAGCGGCACCCATGTGCGGAACATCACGCATCCCGCGGCATAACCATGCAACCTCATGTGTCATCGCACAGACCCGCCTCGGACGGGTACCGCGAGGTCAGCCCACGTGGCCGCCGATCAGATGGCCGAGCAGGAAGGTCACCCCGGCGGCGGCGCCGCCCAGCACGAGCTGGCGCAGCCCGCTGAACCACCAGCTGCGGGCGGTCACCCGGGCGACCACCGCGCCGCACAGGAACAGGCCGACCGACGCCACGATCAGCGCCGGCCACAGGGCCGTCGCACCCAGCAGGTACGGCAGCAGCGGGAGCAGCGCGCCCACCGCGAAGCATCCGAACGAGGAGGCCGCGGCGACCAGCGGCGAGGGCAGGTCGGCCGGGTCGATGCCCAGTTCCTCCCGGGCGTGGACGGCCAGGGTCCGCTCCGGGTCCACCGAGAGCTGCCGGGCCACCTCGTGGGCCAGCGCGGGCTCCACCCCCTTGGCGACGTACAGCTGGGCCAGCTCGGCCAGCTCGCCCTGCGGGTTGCGGTGCAGCTCCAGGCGCTCGGCCTCGATCTCCGCCTCGACCAGTTCCCGCTGGGAGGCCACCGAGGTGTACTCCCCCGCCGCCATCGAGCAGGCGCCGGCGGCCAGGCCGGCCAGGCCCGTGATGATCACCGCGGTGCGGCCGATGTCGCCGCCGACCACGCCGGTCATCAGCGCGAGGTTGGAGACCAGGCCGTCCATCGCGCCGAAGACGGCGGGGCGCAGCCAGCCGCCGTTGACGTCGCGGTGGTGGCCCTCGTGGGGTATCCGCGGCGGCTGGTGGTCGGCGGTCTGTTCGGTGATGGTCACGGTCATGGTGCTGCACGGCCTTCCGTCGAGCGTCCCTCCCCCACCGGCCGCGGCCGGGTACGACAAAGTGCCGTGAACCGGGCTGCGCGCAGGGCTCTCACTGCTCGACGTTAGCCATCTGACCTGCGAGTTTCCAGCAAAGTAAGGCTGTCCGAACATGGCTTCGGCCGCCTGCGCCGAGGTGGGCGCAGACGGCCGGGAGACCGGACAACGGCAGGTCAGGTGGGTCGGTCGGAGTTCTTGCCGGACTTCTCGGGTGCGTCGGCCGGCTCGGCGGACGCGTCCGGTTCCGTCAGGTCGGCGGGCCCGTCGGCGGCGGTGGCCGCGGACTCGGGCTCGGATTCGCTCGCGGCCTCGGCCTCGGCCCGGGCCGCCGGGTCGATCGAGTCCGGGGCCTCGCGACCGGGGTGCTTCCTGCCGACGATCACCAGGTAGGCGACGGCGCCGACGAAGAGCAGGATCGCGGTCCAGTCGTTCAGGCGCAGGCCGAGCATGTGGTGGGCCTCGTCGATCCGCAGGTACTCGGTCCAGAACCGGCCCACCGTGTAGGCGGCGACGTACAGCGCGAAGGCGCGGCCGTGGCCGAGGGTGAAGCGGCGGTCGGCCCAGATGACCAGCAGCGCGACGCCGACGCACCACAGCGACTCGTAGAGGAACGTCGGGTGGTAGGTGCCGGTCGTCACGGTGCCGTCCGGCAGCACCTTGTCGATCTCCAGGCCCCAGGGCAGGGTGGTCGGCTTGCCGTACAGCTCCTGGTTGAACCAGTTGCCCCAGCGGCCGCAGGCCTGCGCCAGCGCGATGCCGGGGGCGATGGCGTCGGCGTAGGCGGGCAGCGGGACGCCGCGGCGGCGGCAGCCGATCCAGGCGCCGACGGCGCCGAGCGCGATCGCGCCCCAGATGCCGAGCCCGCCCTCCCAGATCTTGAAGGCGTTCCAGGGGTTCTTGCCGTCACCGAAGTAGAGCTGGTGGTCGGTGATCACGTGGTAGAGCCGGCCGCCGACCAGGCCGAAGGGTACGGCCCAGACGGCGATGTCGCCGACGGTGTGCTTGGCGCCGCCGCGGGCGACCCAGCGCTTGCTGCCGAGCCACACGGCCACGACGACACCGATGATGATGCAGAACGCGTAGGCGCGCAGCGGGACGGGCCCCAGGTACAGGACGCCCCGCGACGGGCTCGGAATGTAAGCGATATCCATGGCAGGGTCGACGCTACCGTGTCGCACCCGCCACTCCGGCACCGCCGGCGGTCACAGCTTGGCCAAACACGGCGCCGCCGCACCCCGGCCCGGGGGTGCGGCGGCGCGCGGTGGCCGGCTCAGGGGGACGGCGGGGTGTTGCTCTCGGCCGCGGTGCTGGTCGGCGCGGGGCTCTGGCCGTTCGGGCCGGGGCTGCCGAGCGGCTTGCCCGCGTTGGCCTCGTCGACCCACTGCACCAGCGTCTCGGGGCTGATCTGGTCCTCGCCCTTCTTCGGGTAGATCGGTGCGCCGTTGAGCAGCACGGTCGGGGTGGACTTGTAGCTGGACTTGTCGAAGTCCTGCTGCACCGCCGACACCCAGTCGCCGTACTTGTTGTCGTTGACGCAGGCCTCGAAGACGGGCGTGTCCAGGCCGGGGACCTTCTTGGACAGCTCGATCAGGGTGGCCTTGTCGCCGAAGGAGTCGCTGGTCTCGTCCGGCTGGTTGCGGTAGAGCACGTCGTGGTAGTCGCGGAAGTGGCCCGCGTCCTGGGCGCAGGCGAGGGCGTTGGCTCCGTACTTGGAGCCCTTGCCACCGAGCGAGCGGTCGATGAAGGACACCACGTGGTAGTTGACGAACAGCTTGCCCTGGTCTTCCAGCTGGTCGATGGTGGGCGAGAACTGGCGTTCGAACGTGCCGCAGGCGGGGCAGCGCGGGTCCTCGTAGACGGTGAGGACGGCGGGTGCGTTGGCCGGGCCGGCCGGGAGCACCAGGCTCTTGTCCCCGATCGCCCCCGCGGGGGCGGCGACCGGGGTCTCCGGCGTGGAGCGCTGGTTCTGCACCACCACGCCGACCACCACGGCGACGGCGATCACCGCGAGCACCGCCCCACCGATCACCAGCTTCTTCTTGCGCTTGTCGCGCGCCTCCTCGGCCGCCCGCGCCTCACGCATCCGATCGCGGGCGTTGCGCTTGCCTTCACGGTTCTTGTCACTCATGGGTGCTGTGTCCAAAGGGGGGATCGGGTCACCGGGGGTGGGTGGCTCGCGCCGGCCTAAGCGGCGAGCCAGGCGTCGGCCGAGAGCTTCGTCCGGGGCCGGAAGATCAGCCAGACGGCCAGCAGCAGGAAGCCGGAGTCGCGCAGGATCTCCTGCAGGTACTCGGTCTTCGAGGCGTCCACCGTGCCGCCGCCGCCGAAGCAGCCGCAGTCGATGGAGATGCCGCGCGCCCAGGCGGAGGCGATCCCACCGATGAAGGCGAGCAGCAGCAGGGCGGAGATCGCGGCGACGATGCGGGTGCCCAGGCCGATCAGCAGCAGGACCGCGAGGGCCAGCTCCAGGAACGGCAGGCCGTAGCCGACCGGCTTGACCAGCGACTCCGGCAGGATCTCGTACGCCCGGACGGCCTGCGCCGCCTCGGCCGGGTCGGAGATCTTCGCGAGCCCCGCCCAGGCCCACACCACGGCCAGGGCCAGCCGGACCACCAGACCGAACCACTCGGCCGGCTCTCCGTCCACCGCCCGGCGCAGCCGCGAACCCGCGCCCGCCTCGACGGTCTGCTGACTGGCCATCAGGGGATCCCCTCCTGCGATCGCCGCCGCTGCCCAGCGGCCCCGGCGTCCTGCCTGATGAACCGTAGGGGAAAAGGGAGAGTTCCTCCAGTTTCAGCAGTTAAGCCGAATGAGTGAGGAAAGGCGGTCATATGTCCGATTGAACTTACGGCTTGCGCGGAGCGCAGCGATTCTGGCGGGCGAGCTCGTCGAGCGGCCGCCGCCCGTCCGGCAGCGAGCGGTCGGCCCGCGACGGGGCCTGCGCCATCAGCCGGGCCGCCTCCCCGCACAGGTACGCGTCCTGCCTGGCCCGCTCCTCCCCGCGCCTGGCCAGCGCCTGCTCCACGGCCGCGTCCACCCCCACGCAGGCGCTCAGCGCGAGGGCGGCGGCAGCGGCACGGAGCAGGACGGAGCGGTGCAGGCACGGCACGGGCAGCCCTTTCGCGGAGCCTGGTTGTTCGAACAGCGCACGAACCGTGAAGGTCCGGGAGCACCGGGGACTCGTCCCTCCGCTCAACGCCGGTCAACCGTCGCCGATGCGTGTCGGCTCCGCTGTTCACCCGTTCGGGCTGCCCGGCCCGCGGTTCACCCGCCGCGGCGCCCGGTCCGCGTCAGCCGGCCGCCGAGCTGCGCGAGGTCCTCGACGAACCAGACCCGGCTCCCCTCGTTGCACTCGCGGACGAAGTCCCGCAGTGCGGTGCCGCTCTCCAGGTGCCGCCCGATGTCCCCCAGAACGGCAAGGCCCAGGCGGTAGTTGGCGAACTTCTGGACGATCTCGCCGGCCAGCCGGGTGCGCAGCCGGAAGAAGTCGTCGGGGAGGCGCTCGACCGGAACGGCGACCCAGTGGGCACCGAGGCCGAACGCCTCGCCGATGAGGTCCAGGGCGTCCTGCTCCCCCGCCAGCGGAGGTCCGCCGGGCGCGCAGAGCAGGACCGGGGTGCCGTCGAGGTCCTGCAGGGTCTGGGTCATTCGAGGCGGGTCCTCTCGCGGGTCGGGTCGGTCGGTCGGTCGGCCGGTCAGCAGGCCGGTCAGCAGGTCAGTCGGTCAGCAGGGCGATCAGCCGCAGGACCTCGGCGCTGTCCTCCAGTCCGCCGATCACGATGATCTTCAGGCTGGCGCGCTCCTCGTCGTGGACGGTCTCGACCCGCAGGGGCTCGCCGCCCCGTGCCCGGCCGCCCAGGGAGGCGGTGAGCAGGGTGGTCAGGCGGTCCACCGTCGCCCGGTCGATCGCGTCGATCCGCACGACGCCGGTCACCTCGCTGTGCCGGGCACCCGGCGCGGGGGAGGGCGACGGCGCCTCGACGGGCCGGCCGGTGAGGGCCTCCAGGTCCTGTCTGGCGATCCGGTACTGCTTGCCGATCCGGACGGCCTTCAGCCGCCCGTCCCGGACATAGCCGCGCACCGTCCGCACGTGCAGCCCCAACAGCTCGGCCACCTGCTCCACCGAGTACAGCTCCTGCGACACGGTCATCTCCTTCTGATTCCCAAAACATACCTGATGCACGGCCAGAAAGGGAAGGATAGGGAGTGAAAGGGAGGACTGAGGAGGCGGAAACGACGAACGGCCCGCCGGCACTCGCGGGTGGGCGAGGGCCGACGGGCCGTCAGCGGTGGAGCGGGTGGGTCAGGGCGGGTGGGTCAGCGGCGGCGGACGCCCTCCGCCAGTTCCGCGGCCAGTTCGCGGACCGCCGCGAGGGCGGCCCGCTCGTCACCGTCCGCGTCCAGGATCCGCTGGACGAAGGCCGAGCCGACGATCACGCCGTCCGCGAAGCGGGCGACCTCGGCCGCCTGGTCGGCGTTCGAGACTCCCAGGCCCACACAGACCGGCAGGTCGGTGGTGGCCCTGGTCCTGGCCACCAGGTCCTCGGCGAGGTTGCCGACCGCGGCCCGGGTGCCCGTCACGCCCATCACGGCGGCGGCGTAGACGAAGCCCGAACCGGCGGCGGTGACCTCGGCCAGGCGCGGGTCCTTGCTGCTCGGGGCGACCACGAAGACGGTGTCGAGACCGTGCTCGCCCGCCGCCTTGCGCCACTCGTCGGACTCCTCGACCGGCAGGTCGGGCAGGATGCAGCCGGCTCCCCCGGCGGCCGCCAGGTCGGCGGCGAACCGGGCCACGCCGTAGCGGTCGACCGGGTTCCAGTACGTCATCACCAGCACCGGCGCGTCGGTCTGGGCGGACACCTCGGCGACCGTGCGCAGCACGTCCTTGATCTTCACACCGGCCCGCAGGGCGATGTCGTCGGCGGTCTGGATGGTCGGGCCGTCCAGCACCGGGTCGGAGTGCGGCAGGCCGACCTCGACGATGTCGCAGCCACCGTCGATCAGCGCGCGGACGGCCGCGATGCCGCCCTCGACGGTCGGGAAGCCGGCCGGGAGGTAGCCGATCAGGGCGGCCCGGTCCGCGGCCCGGACGGCCGCGAGGGTGGTGCTCAGCTTGGTCTGCGTCATGGTCACTTGCCCCCGTCGGCGGCGTTGTCGTCGTAGAGGCCGAAGTACTGCGCGGCGGTGTGCATGTCCTTGTCGCCGCGGCCGGAGAGGCTGACCAGGATGGTGGCCTCCGGGCCGAGCTCCCGGCCGAGGACCAGGGCGCCGGCCAGCGCGTGGGCGCTCTCGATGGCCGGGATGATGCCCTCGGTGCGGGACAGCAGGCGCAGCGCCTGCATCGCCTCGTCGTCGGTCACCGGGCGGTACTCGGCGCGGCCGGTGTCCTTCAGCCAGGCGTGCTCGGGCCCGACGCCGGGGTAGTCGAGGCCGGCCGAGATGGAGTGGCTCTCGATGGTCTGGCCGTCCTCGTCCTGCAGGACGTAGGTCCGCGAGCCGTGCAGCACGCCCGGGTCGCCCTTGGTCAGGGTGGCGGCGTGCCTCGGGGTCTCGGCGCCCTCGCCGGCCGCCTCGCAGCCGATCAGGCGCACGCCGGCGTCCGGGATGAACTCGTGGAAGATGCCCATCGCGTTGGAGCCGCCGCCGACGCAGGCGACGACCGCGTCGGGCAGCCGGCCGGTGCGTTCCAGCACCTGCTCGCGGGCCTCGATGCCGATCACCCGGTGGAAGTCGCGGACCATCATCGGGAACGGGTGCGGGCCCGCGACGGTGCCGAACAGGTAGTGGGTGGAGTCGACGTTGGCGACCCAGTCGCGGAACGCCTCGTTGATGGCGTCCTTGAGGGTGCGGCTGCCGGACTTCACGGCGACGACCTCGGCGCCGAGCATCCGCATCCGGGCGACGTTGAGCGCCTGGCGCTCGGTGTCCACCTCGCCCATGTAGATGGTGCAGTCGAAGCCGAACAGCGCGCAGGCGGTCGCGGTGGCCACGCCGTGCTGGCCGGCGCCGGTCTCGGCGATGATCCGGGTCTTGCCCATCCGCCGGGTGAGCAAGGCCTGGCCCAGCACGTTGTTGATCTTGTGCGAGCCGGTGTGGTTCAGGTCCTCGCGCTTGAGCAGGACGCGCGCGCCGCCCGCCTCGGCGGAGAAGCGGTGGACGTCGGTGAGCGGGCTGGGGCGGCCGGTGTAGTCCTTGAGCAGGGCGTCGAGCTCGGCGGCGAAGGCCGGGTCGGCCTTGGCCTTCTCGTACTCGTCGGCGACCTGCTCGACCGCGGCGACCAGCGCCTCGGGGATGAAGCGCCCGCCGTAGGCACCGAAGTAGCCGCGGGTGTCCGGGACCTGGAGGCCCGGCCGGTGGTTCTCGGACATGGAGAAGTCCTTGAGGTGAAGGGGATGGCGTGCGGTGACGTCTGGCGGCGACCCGGTGGTCAGCCGTGCGTCCTTCGCCATCGGCGCCCCGGCACCTGCCCCGGCTCGCACCCGATCACGTACCGCACCCGGCGGCCCAGCACCCGGCGTGCGGGCGCGCGGCAGCCGCGCGGGCGGCAGCCGGGGGCGAGACGGGAGGCGAGTGACATGGTGTGCGGGTCAGCCCCGCCCGTTGTTGCGCAGGGCCGGATGGGCACCGGCGGCGACCAGGTCGGCCACGGCGGACTTCGGGTCCTTGCCGGTCACCAGGGACTCGCCGACCAGGACCGCGTCGGCCCCCAGGTTGGCGTAGGAGATCAGGTCGTGCGGGCCGCGCACACCGGACTCGGCGACCTTCACGATGTGCGCCGGGATCGCGTCCACCACGTTGCCGAAGGTGTTGCGGTCCACCTCGAGGGTCTTGAGGTTGCGGGCGTTGACCCCGATGATCCGGGCGCCGGCGTCGACCGCGCGGGCGATCTCCTCCTCGTCGTGCACCTCGACCAGCGGCGTGAGGCCGATCGACTCGGCCCGCTCGATGAGCGAGACCAGGGCCGGCTGTTCGAGCGCGGCCACGATCAGCAGCGCGAGGTCGGCGCCGTGGGCGCGGGCCTCCCACAGCTGGTACGCGGTGACGATGAAGTCCTTGCGCAGGAGCGGGGTGTCGACCGCGGCGCGCACGGCGTCGAGGTCGGCGAGCGAGCCGCCGAAGCGGCGCTGCTCGGTCAGCACGCTGATCGCGGCGGCGCCGCCGGCCGCGTAGTCCGTGGCCAGGGCGGCCGGGTCTGCGATGGCCGCCAGCGCGCCCTTCGAGGGGCTGGAGCGCTTGACCTCGCAGATCACCCGGACACCGTCGCCCCGGAGGGCGGCCACGCCGTCCTTGGCCTCGGGCGCCTTGGCGGCGAGCTCCTTGAGCTCGTCCAGGGAGACCCGGGCCTGTCGCTCGGCGAGGTCCTCACGGACCCCGTCGATGATCTCGTCGAGCACACTCACGCGAGCGCCCCCATCATTCTGCTGGCTGTGAGCCGGCAAGGGTCGTGCCCTGCCGGGTCTTGCAGTAGGTCTGACCTCGGGTGCGATTCGCACGGATCGGTGAGAATCCTGTGCTTCCACGCCCCCGTCGGCCCTTCGATGGTATCGGGCGCAGGGGGCGCGAAGCGCATCAGACCGGCTCGCGTCTCGCGGAGCGGACCTCCTGTGCGCCGTTCCGTGCGCCGGTGTCGCGGCCCGGTCAGATGATCGGGGGCGCCAGTGCGACCCCGGGAGGAAGGTTCCGCAGCACGGTGAACGCGACCAGCAGCAGCACCAGCAACACCGTCTGCCGCAGGCCGAACGACACCCTGGGCGTGGGCCCGCCGCTCAGCGCCGCCCACATCCAGCGCAGCCAGAACACCGCGAGGACCGCGGCGAGCACCAGCACCAGCACGTTGTCGTGGGCCGCAGTGTTGAGATCGCCCCTGGTGAGCGCGTGCACACAGCGCAGCCCGCCGCAACCGGGGCACCACCAGCCGGTGGCCAGGAGCACCGGACAGGTCGGGTAGTGGCCCGGGGCGCCGGGATCGACCGCGGCGACGTACACGGTCGGGATGCCGACCGTCACCAGGGCGGCCAGCGGCCGACCGAGCCGGCGGAGCGGGGACCCCTTCGGGGCCGGGGCTGCGGGAGCGTTCACGCAGCAGATTGTGCCCGCCGGACGGGCCGGGCGGAGGAACGCGGAACGGCGGGCGTGGCGCGCCCGCCGTTCGGCCGTACGAGCTCTGCGCGGTCAGGCGGTGACCGGGGTGCGCTCCTCGGTCGGGGTCGGCGCGAAGTTCTGGCTGGGCTGCTTGCCCATGCCCGCCATCGACATCGCCTTGCCGACGACGCCGGCGGCCACGACGACCACGAGACCGGCCCAGAAGAGCGGGATGCTCGGAATGATCATCGCGACACCGCTGACGGTGAAGCCGATGAAGGCGATGGTCACGCCGGTCCAGGCGGCGGGAGTGTGGCCGTGCGCTGCTGCCGACATCTGCTGGTGCTCCTTGGTTCTCCGGGTCCCGGGCGGGCGGCCGCGTGGCGCTCGGCGGGTTGACGCCTTCCATTGTGCCGGGCGGCTACACGTACACCCAAAGGGGGGCCCGGTAGCCCTCGTCACACCCGTCCGGGTGTTGACGCGGGTCAGCCGGTCGGGTCCTCGCCGCGGTCCAGCGCCTTCCACAGGTCGGCCGGGGAGTCCGCCGCCCGCGGCACGGCGGAGGCCTTGCGGGTGGGAGCGTCGTAGCGGGCGCCCATGGCCGGCCAGTGCCGGCCGGAGCGAACGGTCAGCGCACCGGCCAGAGCCAGCAGCACCCCGCCCGCCAGGGCCACCCAGGGCCACCCGGAGTGGCTGATCTGCTGCGCCTGCGCGTCGGCCAGCGCGAGCTTGCGGGCCGCCTCGGCGTGCAGGCCCGCGGTGTCGGTGGCGCCGAGCACCGCGCCCGCCGCCGCGCCGAGCCCGGCCAGCACCGTCAGCACGCCGACGGCCGCCCGCGCCCTGCCCCGCACCGCGAAGACCGCCACCGCGGCGGCCAGCGCGACCAGCGCCAGGCCACCGGGAAGACCGGTCAGCGTGCTGCCGGTCGCGCTGATCTCCAGCCGCCCGCCGTCCAGACCGGTCACGGCCCCCCGGGCCCAGGTCCGCCCGACGGCGGTCAGCACCAGGACGGCGCCGAGCGCGGTGAGCAGCAGCATCAGCGCGAGGCTGCGGCGGTCGGTGGGACGGGGAGCGGTCTGTACGGTCACCCGTCCACTATCCCTGACGCACCGGGCCGTCCGGTCGGGCGGGGTCCCGGGGGAAGCCGTCGGTGCGGATCACGAGCGCCGTCACGCCGTCCGCCTCCCTCCCCGCCTCGGTGGCTCGGCTGTGCTCACGACAGCGGCGCGCGCAGGGTGTTGGCGGTGGCGACGGCGCGCAGGACGGCGGCGGCCTTGTTGCGGCACTCGGCGTCCTCGCTCGCCGGGTCGGAGTCGGCGACCACGCCCGCGCCGGCCTGGACGTAGGCGGTGCGGTCGCGGATCACGGCGGTGCGGATGGCGATCGCGGTGTCCGAGTCGCCGGCGAAGTCGAGGTAGCCGACGCAGCCGCCGTACAGGCCGCGGCGGGTGGGCTCCAGTTCCTCGATGATCTGCATCGCGCGCGGCTTGGGCGCCCCGGAGAGGGTACCGGCCGGGAAGCAGGCGGTGAGCACGTCGAAGGCGGTCCGGCCGGCCGAGACCCGGCCGGTGACGGTGGAGACGATGTGCATCACGTGGCTGTAGCGCTCGATCGACATGAAGTCGACCACCTCGACGCTGCCCGGCTCGCAGACCCGGCCGAGGTCGTTGCGGCCCAGGTCCACCAGCATCAGGTGCTCGGCCCGCTCCTTGGGGTCGGCGAGCAGTTCGGCGGCCAGCTCTGCGTCCTCGTGCGGGGTGGCGCCGCGGTGCCTGGTCCCGGCGATCGGGTGCACCATCGCCTCGCCGTCGGTGACCTTGACCAGCGCCTCCGGGCTGGAACCGACCACGTCGAAACCGCCCTCCGCGGTGCCGTCCGGACCGGGGAAGCGGAACAGGTACATGTACGGGCTGGGGTTGGTGGTGCGCAGCACCCGGTAGACGTCCAGGGCACTGGCCGGGCACGGCGCCTCGAACCGCTGCGAGGGGACGACCTGGAAGGCCTCGCCCGCCCGGATCCGCTCCTTCACCTCTTCGACGGCCTTGCGGTACGGCTCGCCGCCGAAGGGTGACCGGGCGTCAGCGGCGGTCGGGGTGAAGGTCGCCAGGCCCGGGTCGACCGGGCGGCCGAGGTCGGCCTCCATGGCGTCCAGCCGGGCGACCGCGTCCGCGTAGGCCTCGTCGGCGCCGGTGGCGAGGTCGTTGTGGTTGACCGCGTTGGCGATCAGCACCACGCTGCCGTCGACGTGGTCGAGCACGGCCAGGTCGGTGGCCAGCAGCATGGTGAGCTCGGGGAGCTTCAGGTCGTCCGGGGTGAGGTTCGGCAGCTTCTCCAGCCGGCGGACGACGTCGTAGCCGAGGTAGCCGACCAGGCCGCCGGTGAGCGGCGGGAGGCCGTCGTCGGCGTGCCGGGGGGTGTGCAGGGTGGCGAGTGCGGCGCGCAGCACCTCCAGCGGGTCCCCGGTGGTGGGGATGCCGACCGGGGGTGCGCCGAGCCAGCGGGCCCGGCCGTCCGGGTCGACGGTGAGGGTGGCGGCGCTGCGCACGCCGACGAAGGAGTAGCGGGACCAGCTGCGGCCCTGCTCGGCGGACTCCAGCAGGAAGGTGCCGGGCCGCTCGGCGGCGAGGCTGCGGTACACGCCGATCGGGGTGAGGCCGTCCGCCAGGAGCCGACGGGTGACGGGGATGACCCGGGTGTCTGCGGCGAGCTTGCGGAAGGCCTCGAGGTCCATGGGGTTCGGCACCGTTCGGGGTAGGCGGACTGACGTGGGGACAGATTACCGAGCGAGCGGCAGGGCGTCGGCGTCGAAGCAGGTCCGGTCGCCGGTGTGGCAGGCGGCGCCGACCTGGTCGACCTTGACCAGCAGGGTGTCGCCGTCGCAGTCCAGGGCGACGCTCTTGACGTGCTGGAGGTGGCCCGAGGTGTCGCCCTTGACCCAGTACTCGCGGCGGCTGCGGCTCCAGTAGGTGCAGCGCCCGGTGGTGAGGGTGCGGTGCAGCGCCTCGTCGTCCATCCAGCCGAGCATCAGCACCTCACCGGTGTCGTACTGCTGGGCGATGGCGGGGAGCAGGCCGTCCTCGGTGCGCTTGAGGCGGGCCGCGACGGCCGGGTCGAGGGCGGTGGTGCCGGGGGCGGCGGGCGTGGTGGACATGGGTCCCATTGTGGCAGCCGGGGCGGGACGGCCGGATCGAGGACGGCGGCCCGCGCTCACGCCGGGCTCTCGCAGCCGTCCGGCCACACCACCTGGACGAACAGGCCGGCCCGCTGCGCGGCCTCGACCACCCTGGCCGGCTCGGTGCCCGGCCGGCCGTCCCAGACCGCGATCAGCTCGTCGATCATGCCGACCAGCGCCCGGCAGGTGTCGTCGCCCGGTCCGCCGACCTCGACGGGGGCGAGCCGGTGCACCGCGGTCGCCCGGTCGAGCAGGCGGTGCCCGGGCCGGTTGCCGGCCGCGTCCGCGAAGGTGCCGGCCCGGGCGGCGCTCGCCGGGACGATCGCCTCGATCCTGCCGCCGTGGTCCAGTACCGCCTGGGCGAACCAGCTCTCCGGGCCCGGCGCGAGGCGGCCCACCCCGACCAGGTCGTAGGCACCGAAGGTGGTCACCAGCTGCCAGAGCTCGCCCCTGACCAGCATCTCGGTCAGGTCCGACAGGCCCTCGTGCCCGATGATTCCGACGCGCATGGAAGATCTGACCCCTCGTCTCGGGGCCGTGCCGCCGCCAGCGTATAGGGAATCGCCCGAACCACTGACGGCGGCGGCCTGGCCCGGACACAATGGCTGCGAGTCGAGGGGGTAGCCGTGCGGCAGCGGCGCGTGGTGGCGACGGCGGTCGCCGTGGTGGTGCTGGTGGTCGGGGCGGCCGTCCTGTTGTGGCCGCAGGACGGCCACCGGGTGGCCGGGCCGCCGCCACCGTCGGCCTCGCTGACGGCGACGGCGAGCCCGAGCCCGAGCCCGTCGAAGGTGTTGCCCTATCCCTTCTTCGTTCCGGGCACCTGTCTGGACCACCCGCAGCTGAGCGAGACGGTCACCCGCGCCGAGGCGCGGCCCTGCGAGGGGTCGCACGACGGCGAGGCGATCGCCGACGTGGTCCTGCCGGACGGGATCACCAGTGACGCCGGGATCGGCCGGGCCCTGCGCGAGCTGTGCACGGCGCCGGTGGCCGAGTGGCGGCAGCGCCAGGGCGGCGACGGCCCCTACTACGGCTTCCCGCTCGGCCCGTACCTGCAGTACTACCAGCAGGGCATGCACGAGGCGACGTGCACGCTGACGGCCAGCGACCGGCAGGGCGGCCGGAAGCTCACCGGCCACCTGCGCTGACGGTCCGCCGGGTCAGCTCTCCGGCATCATGCCCATCTGCTGCATCATCGCCACGGAGTCCCAGCTCCACCAGCCCTCCTTGACCATGCCGTCCTCGAACCGCCAGATCGTCATCCCGTCGGCCTCGATGGTCTTGCGGGTGGGCGCCATGCCCATGTACTCGCCGATGTGGGTACCGCGCCAGGTCCATCGGGTGGCCACCTGGTCGCCTTCGGCGAGCTGGCTGTGGATGTCGAACGTGAAGTCGAAGGCCTTGCGGTAGCCCTCGATCATCGCCTTGACGGCCGCCGGGCCGACCGTGTCGCCGTCCATCGACGGGTCGTGGTCGCAGTAGTCCGGCGCGAGCAGCTCGTCGATCGGGGACATGTCGCCCATCGCGGGGTTCATCAGCAGCCTGCGGGCGGCCTCCTTGTGCAGCTGGTCGTCGCGGACCAGGTCGAGGTTGGTGAAGGTGGGCGGCTCCTGGCAGAGCGCCACCATCTCCCGGAATATCCGGTCGGTCTCCGGCAGCCCGGAGTTGCGCATCGCCGCCTCGTACGAGGGGAACTCGACGATCTCCACGATGTGCCGGCCGTCCGCCCGGTCCGTGCCGACCATCGCGTGGGTTGCGGTGCGCCTGCCCTGGGTCTGCTCGATCCAGGTGTCCATCAATCGGTTGAGCTCGTCCGGCTGCTCCGTGCGACACTCCACGATCTGTACAAAGGTCATCGCTACCTCCCGAGGTAGCCCCCCTGGTTCGGCGTCCGCCGATCGCACTGCCTCCCACTCTCCTCCCGCCCCACCACCGCCACAAGGCGCGCCCTAGGGTGGGCGGCATGGCGAGGTATGCGCGGGTGGAGCGGGAACGGCTGGCGGGGCTGCTGGCCGAGGCGGGGCCGCAGGCGGCGACGCTGTGCGGCGGGTGGCGCACCCGGGAGCTGGCGGCGCACCTGGTCCTGCGGGAACGGCGGCCGGACGCGGCGGCGGGGATCCGGCTGAAGGCGCTGGCCGGCTGGAACCGGCGGGTCCAGGCCGGATACGCCGAGCGGCCGTACGAGGAGCTGGTGCGGATGTTCCGCGAGGGGCCGCCGCGGCTGTCGCCGTTCGCGCTGCCGGGCGCGGACGAGGCGGCCAACGTGGTGGAGTACTTCGTCCACGCGGAGGACGTCCGGCGGGCCGGTGCGGGCGGGCCGGCGCCGGTGGAGCCGGGCCTGGCCCAGGCGCTGTGGCGGCGGCTGCCGTCGCTGCTGCGGTTCGAGGTGGGCCGCCGGCTGCCGGTCGCCCTGGTGCTGGCGCGGCCGGACGGGCAGCGGGTGGAGCTGGCGCATCCGACCGGGCCGACGGTCGAGATCACCGGCGAGCCGGGTGAGCTGGTGCTGTTCGGGTACGGGCGCGGGGCGCACGCCGAGCTCGCGGTGAGCGGGGCCGAGACGGCCGTCGCGGCGCTGCGGCGGGTACGGCCGCTGCCCTGACACCGCCGACGCGGCCCGGTTTCGGCGAGTTGTCAGTGGGGTGTGCCAGCCTGTTGGCGCCGGGCAGCACCGAGGCGCCGCGCGCGTGCGCAGCCCTGCCCGGCCGCAGGTCCCGTTCCCGGCCCGTCGAAGGAGCACAGACCACATGCTCAGCACCGACCACACCCCCGGCGCCCCCAACTGGCTCGACCTCGGCAGCCCGGACATCGAGGCCGCCGCCGCCTTCTACGGGGCGGTGTTCGGCTGGTCGTTCCAGTTGGCCGGCCCGGAGGCGGGCGGCTACGGCTTCCTCCAGCAGGACGGCCGGACGGTCGCCGCGATCGGCTCGCTGACCGAGGGCGCGACCTCGGCCTGGACGGTGTACTTCCACGCGCCGGACGCCGACGCCGCGGTCAAGGCGACCGAGCAGGCCGGCGGCACCGTGCGGGTGCCCGCCTTCGACGTGATGGATGCCGGCCGGATGGCCTGTCTCACCGACCCGGCCGGCGCGGAGTTCGCCGTCTGGCAGCCGGCGGCGGTCCTCGGCCTGGACGCCGTGACGGTGCCCGGCAGCCTGTGCTGGGCGGAGCTGCACTCCGGTGACCCGGCGGCGGCGCTCGCCTTCTACCGCACGCTCTTCGGCTGGCGCGACGAGGAGGTGGAGGTGCCGGGGATGACGTACACGGTGCTGTCGGCCGCCGAGGGCGACCAGCGGGAGGCCTCGTTCGGCGGTATCGCCCCGCTGCAGGACGACCACCAGCCGCCGCACTGGCTGCCGTACGTCGAGGTGGCCGACGTGGACGCGGTGGTCGAGCGGACGCAGGGCACCGGCGGCTCGGTGGTGATGCCGGCGACGGACGCTCCCGGGATCGGCCGGATGGCCTGGCTTGCCGACCCGTTCGGTGCCCGGTTCGCCGCCATCACGAGCGTCCCGCCGCAGTCCTGACCGCCCCTCCTGCGGTGCCCCGGGCCGGGGGCACCGCAGGAGGTCAGCGGACGGGGTGGCCAGCCTCCCGGAGGGCGTCCTTGACCTGGTCGATCCGCAGGTCGCCGAAGTGGAAGACGCTGGCGGCGAGCACCGCGTCGGCGCCGGCCTCGACGGCCGGGGCGAAGTCGGCGAGCTTGCCCGCGCCGCCGGAGGCGATCACCGGGACGGTGACGGCCTTGCGGGCGGCCCGGATGATCTCCAGGTCGTAGCCGTCCTTGGTGCCGTCCGCGTCCATCGAGTTGAGCAGGATCTCCCCCGCGCCCAGCTCGGCGGCGCGCACGGCCCACTCGATCGCGTCCATCCCGGTGCCGCGGCGGCCACCGTGCGTGGTCACCTCGAAGCCGGACCCGGTGACGGTGCCCTCGGGGCAGCGGCGGGCGTCCACCGAGAGCACCAGCACCTGGCGGCCGAACCGCTCGGCGATCTCGCGGACCAGTTCGGGTCGGGCGATCGCGGCGGTGTTGACGCCGACCTTGTCCGCGCCGGCCCGCAGCAGCTTGTCGACGTCGTCCACGGTCCGCACGCCGCCGCCGACGGTGAGCGGGATGAAGACCTGCTCGGCGGTGCGCCGCACCACGTCGTAGGTGGTGGCCCGGTCGCCGGAGGAGGCGGTGATGTCGAGGAAGGTCAACTCGTCGGCGCCCTGGGCGTCGTAGAGCTTGGCGAGCTCGACCGGGTCGCCCGCGTCGCGCAGGTTCTGGAAGTTGACACCCTTGACGACCCGACCGGCGTCGACGTCCAGACAGGGGATGACTCGTACGGCGAGGGTCACTGCTTGCCTTCCAAGGAGGTTGCCAGCCCGGGACGGTAGGCCTCGATCTCGATCTCGACCATCATCCGGGAGTCGATCAGGCCCTCCACCACGACCATGGTCGAGACCGGTCGGATCGTGTCGAAGAGCTGCTTGTGCGCCCGGCCTGCCTCGTCGCAGTCCCGTACGTGCGTGAGGTACATCCGGGTGCGGACCACGTCGGCGGCCGAAAGGCCGTACTCCGCAAGGGCCTTGAACGCCACCTCGAAGGCGGCGAGGGTCTGCCGGTACGGGTCGCCCTCGTGGTGCACCATGCCGTTCTCGAACGCGGTGGTGCCCGCCACGAGGACGGTGTCCCCGACCGCGACGGCTCGGGAGAATCCGAACTGCTCCTCCCAGGGGGAGAATCCGGTCACTCGGTGCGATCGCGGCGCGGCCGGGGTCTCACTCATCGGGACACTGCCTCCAGGGCCTCTTCGAGGGTGAACTTCTGCTCGTAGAGGGCCTTGCCCACAATCGAACCCTCGACACCTTCCGGGACGAGGGTCGCGATGGCGCGCAGGTCGTCGAGCGAGGAGACCCCGCCGGAGGCGACCACGGGCCGGTCGGTCGCGGCGCAGACGTTGCGCAGCAGCTCCAGGTTGGGGCCGGTCAGGGTGCCGTCGCGGTTGACGTCGGTGACCACGTAGCGGGCGCAGCCCTCGGAGTCGAGGCGGGCGAGGACCTCGTAGAGGTCGCCGCCGTCGCGGGTCCAGCCGCGGCCGCGCAGGGTGGTGCCGACCACGTCCAGGCCGACCGCGATCTTGTCACCGTGCTCGGCGATCACCTTGGCGACCCACTCCGGGGTCTCCAGGGCGGCGGTGCCGAGGTTGACCCGGGTGCAGCCGGTGGCGAGGGCGGCGGCCAGCGAGGCGTCGTCGCGGATGCCGCCGGAGAGCTCGACCTTGATGTCGAGGCGGCCGGTGACCTCGGCCAGCAGTTCGCGGTTGGAGCCGGTGCCGAAGGCGGCGTCCAGGTCGACCAGGTGCAGCCACTCGGCGCCGGCGTTCTGCCAGGCCAGGGCGGCGGCGAGCGGCTCGCCGAAGGAGGTCTCGGTGCCGGAGGCGCCCTTGACCAGTCGGACGGCCTGGCCGTCGCGGACGTCGACGGCGGGGAGGAGTTCGAGGCGGCTCATCGGTAGGACAGGCTCCTGGCTCAGAGGGTGTTGACCCAGTTGGTCAGCAGGGCGGCGCCGGCGTCGCCGGACTTCTCGGGGTGGAACTGGGTGGCCCAGAGCGGGCCGTTCTCGACGGCCGCGACGAACGGCTGCCCGTGCGTGGTCCAGCTGACCAGCGGAGCGGCGATGCTCTTGTTGGTCACCTGCAGCTCCCAGTTCCGCACGCCGTAGGAGTGCACGAAGTAGAAGCGGGTCTCGGGGTCGAGTCCGGCGAACAGCCGGCTGCCCTCGGGGACGTCCACGGTGTTCCAGCCCATGTGCGGGACGATCGGCGCGTCCAGCGGCTCGACCGTGCCGGGCCACTCGTCGCAGCCGGCGGTCTCGACACCGTGCTCGACGCCCCGCTCGAAGAGGATCTGCATGCCGACGCAGATGCCGAGCACCGGGCGTCCGCCGGCCAGCCGGCGGCCGATGATCACGTCACCGCGGACCTCCTTCAGCCCGCGCATGCAGGCCTCGAAGGCGCCGACGCCGGGGACGAGCAGGCCGTCCGCGTTCAGCGCCGTCTGGAAGTCCGAGGTCACGGTGACGTTCGCGCCGGTGCGCTCGACGGCCCGCTGGGCGGAGCGCAGGTTGCCGGACCCGTAGTCCAGCACGACGACGTTCTTGGCCATCAGGGTTCTTCGTCTCTTCCGGTCTCTAGAGGCGCATGACGCCGGAGGCGAGGCACAGCACGGCACCGATCGCGAGGACCGCGATCAGGCTCCTGGACTGCTTCTGCTTCCAGAACGAGTACACGCCGCCGGACAGGAAGAGCCCGGCGATGATCAGCAGTGTTGCGGACTTGCTCACAGCGCACCCTTGGTCGAGGGGAGGATGCCCTCCGCGCGCGGGTCGCGCTCGGAGGCGTAGCGCAGGGCACGCGCGAGGGCCTTGAACTGGCACTCGACGATGTGGTGCGCGTTGCGACCGTACGGGACGTGCACGTGCAGGGCCACCTGCGCCTGGGCGACGAACGACTCCAGGATGTGCCGGGTCATCGTGGTGTCGTAGCTGCCGATCATCGGCGCCATGGACTCGGGCTCGGTGTGCACCAGGTACGGACGGCCGGAGAGGTCCACGGTGACCTGGGCGAGCGACTCGTCCAGCGGCACGGTGCAGTTGCCGAAGCGGTAGATGCCGATCTTGTCGCCGAGCGCCTGCCTGAAGGCGGCGCCGAGCGCGAGGGCGGTGTCCTCGATGGTGTGGTGGGTGTCGATGTGCAGGTCGCCGTCGGTCTTCACGGTGAGGTCGAAGAGGCCGTGGCGGCCGAGCTGGTCGAGCATGTGGTCGTAGAACCCGACGCCCGTGGAGATGTCGGTCTTGCCGGTGCCGTCGAGGTCGATCTCGACCAGGACCGAGGTCTCCTTGGTGGTGCGCTCAACGCGGCCGGTACGGGACATGCGGGTTACAGCTCCTTGATGGAATAGCGGACGGCGTCGAGGAAGGCGTCGTTCTCCGCGGGGGTGCCGGCGGTGACGCGCAGCCATCCGGGGACCCCGTTGTCCCGGACCAGGACGCCCCGGTCGAGGATCGACTGCCAGACCGCGTGGGTGTCGTCGAAGCGGCCGAACTGGATGAAGTTGGCGTCGGAGTCGGTGACGTCGAGGCCGAGCCCGCGCAGCGCGTCGACCAGCCGGTCGCGCTCGGCCTTCAGCTGCTCGACGTAGCCGAGCAGGGTGTCGGTGTGCTCCAGGCAGGCCAGTGCGGTGGCCTGGGTGACGGCCGACAGGTGGTACGGCAGCCGGACCAGCTGGACGGCGTCGACCACGGCCGCGTCGGCCGCCAGGTAGCCGAGCCGCAGGCCGGCCGCGCCGAAGGCCTTGGACATGGTGCGGGTGACCACCAGGTTGGGGCGGCCCGCCAGCAGCGGCAGCAGCGAGGCGCGGTGCGAGAACTCGACGTACGCCTCGTCCACGATCACCAGGCTCGGCCCGGCGGCCTGCGCGGCCTCGTACAGCGCGAGCACCGTGTCGGCGGCGACGGCGGTGCCGGTCGGGTTGTTCGGCGAGCAGACGAAGACCACGTTCGGCCTGCGCTCGGCGATGGCCCGGGTGGCCGCGTCGAGGTCGATGGTGAAGTCCGGGTTGCGCGGCCCGGAGATCCACTCGGTGCCGGTGCCGCGGGAGATCAGCGCGTGCATCGAGTACGAGGGCTCGAAGCCGATCGCCGTCCGGCCCGGGCCGCCGAAGGTCTGCAGCAGCTGCTGGAGGACCTCGTTGGAGCCGTTGGCCGCCCAGACCTGCTCGCGGGTGCGGGCGAAGCCGGTGGTGCGGGTCAGGTAGGCGGCCAGGCCCTCGCGCAGCTCGACCGCGTCCCGGTCCGGGTAGCGGTTGAGCCCGCGGGCGGCCTCGGCGACCCGCTCGGCGATCCGGGCCACCAGCGGCTCGGGCAGCGGGTACGGGTTCTCGTTGGTGTTGAGCTGCACGGGGACGTCCAGCTGCGGTGCGCCGTACGGGGACTGGCCGCGCAGCTCGTCCCGGATGGGGAGATCGTTCAGGTTCACGTACCGGGTACCGTCCAGTCGAAGCGGGCCTTGATCGCGTCGCCGTGGCCGGGCAGGTCCTCCGCCTCGGCCAGGTTGACCACGTGCGCGGCGACGTCGGCGAGCGCCTCGCGGGAGTAGTCCACGACGTGGATGCCGCGCAGGAAGGACTGCACCGACAGGCCGGAGGAGTGACAGGCGCAGCCGCCGGTCGGCAGCACGTGGTTGGATCCGGCCGCGTAGTCGCCGAGCGAGACCGGCGAGTGGGGGCCGATGAAGATCGCACCGGCGTTGCGCACCCGGGCGGCGACCGCGCGGGCGTCGCGGGTCTGGATCTCCAGGTGCTCGGCGGCGTAGGCGTTCACCACCGCGAGGCCCTGCTCCAGGTCGTCGACCAGCACGATGCCGGACTGCCGGCCGCCGAGCGCCTCGGTGACCCGCTCGCGGTGCTTGGTGGTGGCGACCTGCGCCGCCAGCTCGGCCTCGACGGCCTCGGCCAGCGCGAGCGAGTCGGTGACCAGCACCGAGGCGGCCATCGGGTCGTGCTCGGCCTGGCTGATCAGGTCGGCGGCCACGTCGCGGGGGGCGGCGGTGTCGTCGGCGAGGACGGCGATCTCGGTCGGGCCGGCCTCGGCGTCGATCCCGATCCGGCCCTTGAGCAGGCGCTTCGCGGCGGCCACGTAGATGTTGCCCGGGCCGGTGACCAGGTTGACCGGCGCGCACTCCTCGGTGCCGTAGGCGAACATCGCGATCGCCTGGGCGCCGCCGGCCGCGTACACCTCGGTGACGCCGAGCAGCGCGCAGGCCGCCAGGATGGTCGGGTGGACGCTCCCGCCGAAGTCCCTCTGCGGCGGCGAGGTGACCGCGATGCCCGCGACCCCGGCCTCCTGGGCCGGCACCACGTTCATCACCACGGAGGACGGGTAGACGGCCAGGCCGCCCGGCACGTACAGGCCGACCCGGTCGACCGGCACCCAGCGCTCGGAGACCGTGCCGCCCGGCACCACCTGGGTGGTGTGGTCGGTGCGGCGCTGCTCGCGGTGGACCAGGCGGGCGCGGCGGATCGACTCCTCCAGCGCGGCCCGGACCTTCGGGTCCAGCGCCTCCAGGGCGGCGTCGATCCGCTCCGGGGCGACCCGGGTGCTCTCCAGCTTCACGCCGTCGAACCGCTCGGTGATCTCGATCAGCGCCGCGACCCCGCGATGGCGTACGTCCTCGCAGATCGGCCGCACCTTCTCCAGGGCGGCTTCCACGTCGAACTCGGCACGGGGCAGCACGTCGCGCAGGTCCGAGGAGGAGCCGCGCAGGTCGATTCGAGAGATCACAGGGCCAAGTGTAGGGAGTGGCCGAAATCGACGGTCGCGCATTTCAGTCCGTGATACGAAAGCCGAGACGATTCGCGATCTTCGGGGGAGACGGCGTGGAGCACGCACCGGGCGACTGGACGCCGACCGAGCAACGGCTGTGGCAGGCCTTCCGGCAGGGCAGCGTGCACGACCTGCGGGTCGGTGACGACACCCTCGACGACGCGGCCGGCCCGGCGGTCTGGGGCCCCTCCCGCACGATCCGTTCCGAGGTGATCGCCAAGCTGCTGCTCGCCGGTCCGGAGCCGTCCCCCGGGCGGGTCGCCTCGCTCAGACTGAGCGGCGCCCTGATCACCGGCCCGCTGGTGCTGGCCGGCGCGGACATCCGGCACTACGTCGAGCTGCACCAGTGCCGGTTCGAGCGCAATGTGCTGATCTCCGAGGCGCGGGCCGGCACGATACGGCTGATCAGCTGCCTGATACCCCGGCTGGAAGCCTCCCGGCTGGCCACCGAGGGCGATCTGCACCTGGCCCGCTGCCACCTCCCGCAGGGCCTGCGGCTCACCGACGCCAAGATCGGCACCGACCTGCTGCTCAACCAGGCCGTCATCGGCGCCGACCGGCACGGCCGGGCACTGTCCGGCGAGGGCCTCACCGTCAGCCAGGACCTGGAGGCCGACCGGATCACCGCCCACGGCGAGGTCAGCCTGCGCTCCGCCCGGATCGGCGGCCGGCTCTCACTGCGCGGCGCCCAGCTGCACGCCGCCGCGGACGACCGCAACTGCCTCAACCTGGCCCACATCACCGTCGGACACACCCTCTACCTCGGCGGGTCCCTGGACGGCGGCTGGGCCGACTCCCGGACCATCTACGCCGACGGGTACGGCGCACCCGTCCCGCCCGGCGCGGCCAGCACCCCGCTGCGGGCCTTCGGCGGCGTCCGGCTGGTCGACGGCCGGTTCGAGAACGCCTGCCTGATCACCAACGCCGAGTTCCACCTCTCCGAGCTGCAGGAGCTCTCCCTGCGCCGGATCCAGACCCCGGAACTGCGGATCACCTGCCCCACCCCGCCCCGCGGCAAGGTCTCGCTCTCCCGCGCCCGGGTCGGCAACCTGGTGGACTCGCCCGAGAGCTGGCCGCGCAACGGCCTGGTCGGGCTCACCGGCTTCACCTACGACTCGCTGCGCCCGGACCGACCCTTCACCGTCCGGCAGCGGATCGCCTGGCTGGAGAACGCCCTCGCCGAGTACCGCCCCGAGCCGTACGAACAGCTGGCCGCCGCGCTGCGCCGCGACGGCCGGGACGAGGACGCCCGCGAGGTGCAGTACGCCAAACAGCGCCGCCGCCGGGCCGCCCTGCCGCTGCCTGGCCGGCTCTGGGGCGTGCTGCAGGACTTCGCGGTCGGCTACGGCTACCGGCCCGGGCGGGCCGCGCTGTGGCTGGTCCTGGCCTGGGGCCTGGGCACCGCGTACTTCTCCGAGCACCCGCCGCCGGCGCTGAAGGCCGACGAGGCACCCGTCTGGAACGCCCCGCTGTACGCGCTCAGCAAGGTGATCCCGGTGGTCGACCTCGGGCAGGGCGGCTGGAACCCCGACCGGACCGGGCAGTGGGTGGCGGCCGCCCTGGTGATCACCGGCTGGGTGCTCGCCACCACGGTGGTCACCGCCGCGACCCGGCTGCTCCAGCGCGGCTGAGGCCTGCGGCGCGGGCGCGCGGCCGGGCCGATCCGGGGACTCTCCGGGAAAAGGGCGGGGCGCGGGCGGCGGCGCGGCAACTACGCTGTGCGCCGTGACTGAACGGCTGCCGCTCTTCCCGCTCAACACGGTCCTCTATCCGGGACTGGTGCTGCCCCTGCACGTCTTCGAGGAGCGCTACCGCCGGCTCGTGGCCGACCTCCAGGACCAACCGGAGGACCGGCCGCGCCGCTTCGGGGTGGTCGCGATCCGGGACGGCCGCGAGGTGGCCCCGGTCCGCGAGAGCGAGGAACCCGCGGGGCCGCTGGACGGCCTGGGCACCGTCACCGGTGACCCGCTGGAGGCGATCCACGCCGTCGGCTGCGTCGCCGACATCAGCTCCCTGCGCGAGCAGCCCGGCGGCCGGTTCGAGCTGCTGGTCACCGGCACCACCCGGTTCCGGCTGCGCTCGGTGGAGACCGGCGGCCCGTACCTGGTCGGCGAGGCCGAGACGGTGCCCGAGCAGCCGGGCGAGGGCGCCGGCGCGCTCGCGGCCGGGGTGGTCCGGGCCTTCCGCGCGTACCAGAAGCGGCTGGCCGGCGCCCGCGAGGCCAGCCTGGCCGGCGAGCAGGACCTGCCGGGCGACCCGCAGGTGCTGTCCTACCTGGTCGCGGCCGCCGCCGTGCTGCCCGCGCCGGTCAAACAGCAGCTGCTGGCCTGCCCCGACAACGCCGGGCGCCTCGCGCTCGAACTGGAGCTGCTGCGCCGCGAGACGGCCCTGCTGGCCCAGCTCCCCTCACTGCCGGCCGTGGACCTGACCCGGCAGGCGTTCAGCCCGAACTGACCCAGGAAGGAGTCCGATGGCCAGGAAGCCGAGGAAGGGCGGCCAGGGCACACCCGCGACGGTGGCGCTGGAGGCCGCCGGGGTGCCCTTCACCGTGCACGCGTACGAGCACGACCCGGCCGCCGACACGTACGGCGGCGAGGCCGTCGAGGCCCTGGGGATCCCCGCCGGGCGGGTGTTCAAGACCCTGGTCGCCGACGTCGACGGCGCGCTCACGGTCGGCGTCGTCCCGGTCTCCGGGAAGCTGGATCTCAAGGCGCTGGCCGCCGCCGTCGGCGGCAAGCGGGCCGCGATGGCGGACTTGGCCGCCGCCGAGCGCAGCAGCGGCTACGTGCGGGGCGGGATCTCACCGCTCGGCCAGCGCCGGCCGCTGCCCACCGTGCTGGACCACAGCGCGCTGGACCACCCGACCGTGTTCGTCTCGGCCGGCCGGCGCGGCCTGGAGGTCGAACTGGCCCCGGCCGACCTGGTGACGCTCACCTCCGCCCGGACGGCCCCGATCGGCCGCTGAGCCTGCGCTGCTACTCGGGGCGCTGCTACTCGGGGCGGGGGAAGTCCTGCGGCGGGGTCTGCGGCTGCGGGGTCTGCGCCTGCGGGCCCGGCTGCTGCGGACCCTGCTGCGGCGCGGCCGCCCCGCCCGCCCGGTGGCGGCCCTCCGGCGCCGACCACTGCGGACCGAAGGCCCAGTACGGCGGCGGCTCCTCCTCGCGCTTGCCGAACGCGGCCGACAGGGCCAGCAGCAGCACCATCGCCGTCAGCGGCCAGACCAGCAGCGCGCCGTGCGCCCCGAGCTCCAGCGGCGCGCTGAACGTACCGCCGTCACCGACCTGCCGGGCATGTGCGCGCAGGTCGGCCGTCGGGCCGAGCGCGGCACCGAGCTGCCAGGCGGCCAGCGAACCGGCCAGACCGCCGAGCGCGAGCCCGACCGCGACCGCGATCCCGCCGCCACGGCCGCGGGTGAGCAGGAAGGCGGTGACGGCACTGAGCACACCCGCCCCCAGCCCGAGCAGGGCGAGGACGGCGTCCGCCCCGGCCCGCTGCTCGCCCTCGGGGTCCATGTAGAGGATCTGGTTGCCGCTGACCTGGAACATCACCCTGGGCGCCAGCCAGAACCAGAGCAGCCCGACCAGCACGCCGAGCAGCGCGCAGGCCAGGCCCGTCAGCGCGCCGATCCGCAGCTCGGGCAGGAACGCCGGCCTGGTGCGCTCGGCCGGGAGATCGACGGTCGGCGGGGCGTACGGGTCCCGGTCGGGCCCGGGCCCGGCCGCGGCACCCGCAGGTGTGTTCGGTACGGTCACCCGTCCATCGTTTCACGCCCCGGGCGCGCGGGTCCGGTCAGCCCGTCAGCGGGTGGCCCGCCGGTACGCCCACGCGGCCAGCGTGAGGGAGGCGAAGGCGACCGCCGCGCAGACCGAGAGGTCCCCGGCCACGGCCGTCCAGTCGGGCCGCTCGCCGAACGTCCGGGCGAAGGCCTCCACCCCGTAGGTGGACGGCAGGAGGTCCCGCAGCCACTGCACGAAGGTCGGCAGGTGGTCGACCGGCAGGACCCCGAGCAGCAGCGCGGCGGACATCCCGAGCTGGCCCAGCAGGGTCGCGATCTCCTGCCTGGGCGCCAGCAGCCCGCAGGCCGCCCCCAGCCCCGCCAGCGCCGCACCGGCCAACGGGACCACCGCCAGCAGCACCCACAGGTGCGCCGCCGACAGGCCGAACAGCCAGGCGCCGAAGCCGGCCGTGACCAGGGAGCCGGGCAGCGTGAACGAGGCGTACGCACCCGCCGCCCCGAGCACCACGGCGGCCGGCGGCACCGGCAGCGTCGCGTAGTGGTCGAGCCCCCCCGTGGCGCGCAGCCGGCCGAAGTACTGGGCGAGCAGGTTGAGCGCGACGAACGCCACCACCAGCACGCTGGATCCGGCCACCACCGAGCGGGCCGCCGGGCTGTCGCCGGGGTCGACCACGCCGCGCATCATCACCAGGATGCCGACCGACTGGAAGGTCGCCACGAAGAGCAGCGGGATCCGGGCCACCCGGGCCCGGGCGAGCTGCGCCCGGTAGACGGCGGCCATCGAGGGCAGCAGAGCGGCGGCGGGCGCCAGCGGGGCCGGTTCGGCGGCCGCCGGGGCGGCGGGCGCGGGGGCTTCGAGCAGGGTCACCCGGTCACTCTCCAGGTCCACAGGTCCGTACCGGCCATCACTTGACCAGCCCGCCGCCGCGGCCGCCGAGCTTGAGGTAGGCGTCCTCCAGGCTCGGGGTGGCCAGCGTGAAGTCGTCCAGGGCCGCGAAGGCCGGGCCGGTGGTGACGGCCGCCACCAGTTCACGGGCGTGCTCCGGGGTGGTGCGGACGGTCCAGCGGCGCCCGCTGCGCTCGGCGCGCTCGGCCAGCCGGGCGACCGCGGGCACCTCGACCGGGGCCTCGGTACGCCAGACCAGGTCGAGCCGGACGTCGCCGTCCACCAGCGCCTTCAGGCCGCCGGGCGTGTCGCAGGCGATCACCCGGCCGTCGTCGATCACGGCGACCCGGTCCAGCACCGTCTCCGCCTCCATCACGTTGTGGGTGACCAGCACCACCGTCGTACCGCGCTCCGCCCGGCGGCGCTCCACGGCGGACCACACCGCCCGGCGGGCGACCGGGTCCATCCCGGTGGTGGGCTCGTCCAGCACCAGCAGCGGCCGCTCCCCCACCAGCGCGGCGGCGAAGCAGGCCAGGCGCCGCTGACCGCCGGAGAGCTTGGCGAGCGGACGGCCGGCGAGCGGCTCCAGCCCGAGCTCGGCCAGGACCCCGGCGGACTCCGCGCGGGCCGCGGCCCGGCCGAGGCCGCGCAGCCGTCCGGTGGTCTCGGCGGCCAGGGCGACGGTCAGCTCGTCCAGCGCCGTGGACTCCTGGCCGAGGTAGGCCAGCAGCCGCGGGGCCCGCTCGGGGTGGCGGACGATGTCGTGGCCGAGGATGTCGATGCCGCCGCGGTCCGGGCGCAGCAGGCCGGTGAGCTGGCGGACCAGCGTGGACTTGCCGGCGCCGTTGGGGCCGAGCAGGCCGAAGATCTCGCCCCGTCGCACGGTCAGGTCGATGCCGTCGTTCGCCCGGATCTCGTCGGGCCGGGTGCCCTTGCCCCTGGCCCCGCTCCGGTAGCTCTTGGCCAGGTCGCGGACGGTGCAGCAGGACTCCGCCGGGTGGCGGCCGGGCCCGCCCGCGTCGCCCTGCGACGGGGGCTGCGCTGCCTGCCGGTCGGTGTCGCTCACGGTCGAAGACTCTACGCGTTGACGGTGCGG